>JAHCID010000002.1:300000-600000 GCA_026129405.1 bacterium | reverse complement strand
CGACGTCGCCGTTGAAGAGATGCTGGGCGGGATCGTTGCGCGTCACCATGATCGGGCGGCCCGCGTACCAGGGGCCGCGTTGCGAGGCGATGCCGCGGTCCGCGAGGCGCGCCTCGACGTCGGCGTTCAGCAGGGTGACGCCCCCGGGGCCGTCGCGGTGCGCGCACAGGACGCGGAACGTACCGAACGCCGCGGCGATCGCCTCGCGCGGCGCCCCGGCACGGACGAGGTCGAGATACGGGACGAATCCCTCGACGGCCGCGCCGGCGAGCGCGTCGCGCAGCCCCGCGACGCCGTCGACGGCGCGCCAGGCGACGTCGTCCGCGCCGGTGCGCAGCAGCGCGAGCGCGCCGGCGGCGTCGCCGGCGTTGACGGTCGCGGCGAGGCGGCCGATGCCGCTCGTGGCGGGGAAGCGATGGCTGTGGCGCAGCACGACGACCGAGTCGCGCAGCGGCGAGCGCGACGGCGTGCTCGGCGGCAAGGGGGCGCCGGCGAGGGCCTCCAGGCGTGCGCGCAGTGCGTCCGCCGGACCCGGCACGGGGCCGCAGACGTCGCCCAGCACCGCCCCCGCCTCGACCGACGCGAGCTGGTCCTTGTCGCCGAGGAGCACGAGACGCGCGGCCGGCCGCAGCGCATCGACCAGCTTCGCCATCAGCGCGAGGTCGACCATCGACGCCTCGTCGACCACGACGACGTCGTGCGGCAGCGGGTTATCGGCGTGATGACGGAAGAAGACCGAGTCGGGGATCGGGCCGAGCAGCCGATGCACGGTTGACGCGGTCGCCGGCAGCGCGGCCAGGATCTCGGGCGGCACCGGCAAGCCGTCGCGGGCGGCCGCGACCGCCTCCTGCAGGCGCGCCGCCGCCTTGCCGGTGGGGGCCGCGAGCGCCATGCGCAGCGGCGTCGCCGCGTGCAGCGCGAGCAACGCCAGCAGCCGCACCACGGTCGACGTCTTGCCGGTGCCGGGCCCGCCGGAGATGACGCAGAGGCCGCGCAGGACGGCCGTGGCCGCCGCCACGCGCTGCCAGTCGGGCGGCGCGACGCCGGCCGGCGGCGGAAGAGCGCCGCCAGGTCGCGGGCGACGGCCGCGTCGGCCGGCGCGGTCGGCAGCTCGACGGCGCGGGCGCGCAGGCCGCGCGCCACCCGCTGCTCGTAGTCCCAGTAGCGCCACAGGTAGAGCCGGTCGGCCGCGTCGAGCACGAGCGGCCGCGCCTCGCCCGGACGGCCGACGACGCCGCTCGCATGCAGCGCCGCCGTCCAAGTCGCGAGGGGCGGCGGCGTCGGTCCGTCGGGTGCGAGCGGGCGGCCGGCCACGGTCGACAGCTCGAGGCAGACGTGGCCGTCGCCCGTGCGCCGGCTCGCGAGCGCGGCGGCGAGGAGGAGCGGCTCCCCCCCCACGACGGCGCGACGATCGAGCAGCCGCGCGAAGTGGACGTCGAGGGCGTCGATCACGCCCGCGGCGGCGAGGGCGTCCAGCACCGCGCTCATGCGCCGCCCATCCAGGCGTCGAGCGCCTCGACCAACGCCGCCGACGGGCGATCGTGGAACACGCCGCACGCCGCCCCACGCGCCGGCTCGAGGCCGCGCAGGAAGACGTAGAAGACGCCGCCGAAGTCGCGCTCCCAGTCGAATCCGGGCACGCGCCGCGCGAGGAAGCGCCGCGCGACGACGGCGTAGACGAGGTATTGGAGCCAGTAGGCCTCGCGCGCCATCACCCCGGCGAGGCGCGCGGGCGTGTAGTCGTCGGGCGACGGCCCGAGCCAGTTCGACTTCCAGTCGAGCAGCCACCAGCGGCCGTCGGCACGGAACAGGAGATCGACGTAGCCGCGCAGGAAGCCCGCGACGGCGTCGAAGCGCAGCCCGCGCGCCGCCTCGTCGAAGGCGCCGCCGCCCAGGGGATGGGCGCGCAGCAGCGCACGCAGGCCGCCGACGTCGAAGCGGCCGAGCCGGTAGGTGAACTCCAGCTCCGCCAGCCGCTCGCGCGCCGGTACGCCGCCGACGCGCACCCGCCCGGCGGCGTCGAGCGGCGTCGCCAGCGCGCGTTCGGCGAGGCCGAGCACCGCGTCCTCCCATGCCGGCGCGAAGCCGTGCGCTTGCAGCTGCCGGCGAACGACGGCGCGCCGGGCGTCGGCTCCCGCCGTCTCGGGCACGAGGTGCTCCAGCACGCCGTGCAGGCACCGGCCCGCCGCCGCGCCGGGCGGGAACACGTCCGGCGGCGCCGGCGCGACGACGGCGCCGGGGTCGGCGTCGTGGTCGGGGCCTTCGTCGCGCCGGCCGGCGGCCAGGGTGGTGAAGCTCGTGATCGCCCACGACGCCGGCACCGGACGCACCAGGCGGCGGGGGGCGAGCGCCGCCGCGTCGACGGCGTCGCTCGGCAGGCGCTCGCCGCGGCCGTCGGGCAGCGGCACGACGCGGATCGCGCCGTCCGAGGCGCGCACGAGCCGATCGAGATCCGCGCGCAGATCGGCGTCGGACCGCTCGCGGAAGGCGGAGGCGCGGGCGGCGACCTTGTCGTCGTCGCGCGCCGGATCGCCGAGCAGCCAGGCCAGCGCCGAGAACCCCGCGTCGCCGGCGCCGCCCCACACGATGGTGCAGCGGTGCTCGGCGCGCGTGAGCGCGACGTAGAGGAGCCGCAGCCGCTCGGCCAGCTCCTCGGTGCGCGCGGCTTCGCGCGCCGGGTCGTCGTTGCCCCGCTTCACGCCGAGCGAGAGGCAGCGCCGGCGCTCGGCGTCGTGGTGCACGACGTCCGGCAGCTGGTCGCTCATCAGCCGGCCGTCCCACACGAACGGGCAGAAGACGATCGGATACTCGAGGCCCTTGCTCTTGTGGATGGTGACGATGCGGACGAGATGCTCGTCGCTCTCGAGGCGCAGCTGGTGCTCGTCGCTCTCGACCCGCCCGCCGGCACGCCGCTCCGCCATCCAGGCGACCAGCGCCTCGGGCCCGCCCGGTCGCGTGCTCGCGGCCTCCTGGAGCAGCTCGCCGAGGTGGAGGACGTTGGTGAGGCGCCGCTCGCCGTCGCCGAACGCGAGCAGGCGCGGCGCCACCTGCTCGTCGGCGAGCAGCGCGCGGAACATCTGTACGAAGCCCTTCTCGCGCCACCGCTGCCGCCAGCCCTGGAAGCGCAGCAGGATCGTCGACCACGCCGCCTCGTCGCCGGCGACGCGCTCCAGCTCGGCGCCCGACCGCCCCAGCATCTCGGTGGCGAGCGCCGCCCGCACGGCGCCCTCGGCGCCGGGGTCCGCGGCGGCACGCAGCACCAGCTCGAGCTCGCGCGCCTCGCGCGAGGCGAGCACGCTGTCCTGCGCGTGCTGGACGCTCGGGATGCCGAGACCGAGCAGCGCGTCGCGCACCAGCCGTCCCTCGCGATGCGTGCGCACGAGGACGGCGACGTCGCCGCCGGCGAGCGGCCGTCCGTCGTACGTCGCCGTACCGGCGGCGGCGGCGCGCAGCAGGCGAGCGATCTCGGCCGCGGTCGCGGCGGCGGCACGCAGGCGCGCCTGCGGCTTCGGGACCACCTTCGGACCGCCGGGCTCGCGGCCGAGGAACCAGACCGTGAACGGCGCGGCGTCGTCCGGGACGACGAGGCGCTTGCGGTCGCCGCGATCGGCGGGCTGCGCCGCGCGGAACTCCACGTCGTCGAGCAGGAACGGCCGCTCGGCGCGACGGAAGATCGCGTTGACCGCGGCGAGCAGCGGCGCATCCGAGCGCCAGTTGCGGTCGAGCGGCCAGCGCGCCGTGGCCTCGGCGCGGGCGCGCAGATAGGCGTAGAGATCGGCGCCGCGGAACGCGTAGATCGCCTGCTTCGGATCGCCGACGAGCACGAGCGGCCCGCCGCCGTCGCCCCAGACGCGGCGGAGGATCGCGTACTGCACCGGGTCGGTGTCCTGGAATTCGTCGACCAGCGCCGCCCGCCAGCGCCGCCGCACCGTGGCGGCGAGCGCCGCGCCGCCGGGCGCGTCGAGCGCCGCCGCCACCCGGCGCAGGAGGTCGTCGTAGGAGAGGAGGCCGCGCCGGCGCTTGCGCTGCGCCAGCGCCTCGGGCGCCGCCTCGAGCAGCGCGCGCCGCAGCGCCAGCCGCCGGGCCTCGTAGCCATCGCGCAGCTGGGCGCCGGCGGTCTCGAGCGTCTCGACGACGTCGAAGAACGCATGCGCCGGCGGCGTGCCGCTCTTGTTCCTGCCCTCGCGCAGGCGGTCGGCGCGCAGCTTGTCGAGCGGCGCCAGCGCGGCGATGCGTGGGGTCTCGGACGCGAAGTAGCCGTTCACGAGCTCGAACCAGCCGGGCAGCGACCCGAGCTTGTAGCGCACGCCGCTCAGCTGCTTCGTCTGCACGGCCGCGACGAGGCGCGCCTCGATGGTCGCGCGCTCCGCCAGCCAGAGGGCACGCGCGTCGCGCCAGGCCGCCGCATGGCGCGCCTCGACCTCGGCGGCCGGCGCCGGCACCTCGGGCGCCAGGACCCGCACGTCGGTCCGGCCGAGATGCGCGCCGAGGTGCTCCAGCAGGCGATCGGGGCCTTCGCGCTTCTCGAGCAGGTAGTCCGCGAACGGCGGCGACGCCTCCGCCACCGCCCGGCGCCAGTGGTCGTCGACCACCTCCTGCACGAGCTCGGCTTCGTCGGGCAGGATGTCGCCGTCGAACGGCTGCCCGCTCTCGAAGGCGTGGTCGGCGAGGATGCGCTGGCAGAAGCCGTGGATCGTGTGGATGGCCGCTTCGTCGAGCGTGGTCAGCGCGCGCGCCAGCGCCGCCGCGGCCGCGGCCCGATCGGGGAGGCGCGCGAGGAGGCCGGCGAGGAACGGATCGGGCTCGGCGTCGCCCGCCAGCACCGGCTGGGCGGCGACCAGACGCTCGCGCAGCTTGCGACGCAGATCCTCGGTGGCGGCCACCGTGTAGGTGACGACGAGGATGTCCTTCGGCGCCAACCCGCGCTCGAGAACGAGGCGCAGGTAGAGCTGGCCGAGCGTGTAGGTCTTGCCCGTGCCGGCGCTGGCCTCGACGACGGTCTGCCCCTCGAGCGCGACCGCGAGCGGATCGAACGGCGACTCGGCGGCGCTCACGCCGCGGTCCCCTTCATGGCCGCGAGCAGCGGCTCGAACACCCGGCGCGCCAGCGCGCTGAACTCCGCGTCCAGCGGATCGGTGTCGCGCCACGCGAGCACGTTCCACGCGTTCTCGGACTCGCCTGCTCCCGGCCGATACTCGTTGCCCTCCCAGCACTCGACCGCCGCCCACCACGCCTGCCGCTCGCCCCTCGGCAGCTGCTCCTGGTAGGCGTATGCGCTCTCGGGGAAGAGCCGCAGCAGCTCGCACCGCCCGCGCCGGTAGAGCGCGACCAGCTCCGCGAGCAGCGCGCCGGGATGCGCGACGCGGTGGAGCACGACGGCCTCGACGTCGCGCGAGCCGCCGAGCCACAGGCTGCGCGCGCCGCCCTTGCCGTCCGCCTGCAGCGCCAGGTGGCGCACCCAGAGGCCGAGCAGATCGCGCGCGCGCAGGCCGCCCATGCGCCACTCGATCAGGCCGCCGGCGAACACGCCGGGAACGATGCCCGCGAGACGCGTGCCGTCGGCGAGCGCGTGGGCGACGGGCACGGACACGCCGGCGCCGACCGCGCCGGCGTCCTCGAGGCGGCGGTGGAACGCCTCCACCTCGCGGGCCGCGCCCCGGAACGCCGCCCGGCCCATCTCCCCGTGCGGCAGCATCCCGCGCGCGCGCAGCAGCCGCTCGGCGGCGTCGGGATCGACGCCGTCGCGGCGGAGCGCGAGCAGCTCGGTGCGGGCGGTCCAGGCGCCGAGGCCGTCGAGGCCGAACGGCTCGCGGTCGTCGAGACCGGCGTCGTCGCCCGCGACCCGCAGCCGCAGCCGCTCGCGCAGGAAGTCCCGCGTCGGATGGGCGAGGAAGTCGACCAGCCGATCGAGCCCGACGTCCTCCGCCGGCGGCGCCGGCAAGGGCGCCTCGAGCAGCGGGCCCGACGCGCGCGCCGTCGTCCGCAGCGTACGGCTGGCCTCGCACAGCTCGGTCGAGTAGCTCGCCAGGCGCGCGTCGTCGCCGCCGAAGTAGCGGCGGCTGAACGGCTGCAGCGGATGCTCGACGACGACCTGCTCGCGCAGCGTGCGGCAGCCGGGCGCGGTGGGCGCGAAGCCGCGCTCGAGGACCTCGAGCAGCTCGCTCACGACGACCGAGGGTGGGATCTCGGCGTTGTCGCGGATGCCGCGTCCGACCCAGCTGAGATGGAGACAGCGCCGCGCGGACAGGATCGCTTCGAGGAACAGCCAGCGATCGTCGGCCCGACGCGAGCGATCCCCGCGGCGATGGTCGTCGGCCATGAGGTCGAAGCCCGGCGCCCGCCGCGTGCGCGGGAAGCTGCCGATGTCGAGCCCGAGCAGGCACACGACCGGGAACGGGATGCTGCGCATCGGCACCATCGCGCAGACCGTGACGCCGCCGGTGAGGAAGCGCCCGCGCGGCCGGCTCTGCTCGAGCGCGCGCTGGAGCTCGGCACGCACCAGCGCGCGCGACACGGGCGCGTCGGCGCCCGCCGCCTGCGCGGCCTCGGCGAACGCGGCACAGGCGTCGCGAGCCGCGGCGACGGCCTCGTCGTCGTCCGCACCGGGCGCGAAGAAGTCGTCCAGCAGCGCGAGCAGCTCGGCCGCCCACGCCGCCGGCGGCCGCGGGGCACGCAGGCGGGCGTCGAGCCCGAAGGCGGCGTCCGCGAACGCGGCGAGGCCGCCGAGGGCGCGAGCGGCGGAGCCCTCGATCTCGTCGAGGGGCAGGACGTCGCCGTCGAGCCGGCGGTTGCGGCCCGGCAACGCCCAGCCGAGCAGCAGCCGATCGAGCCCGAAACGCCAGGTGTGCTCGGCCGTCGGCGGCAGCCCCAGCTGCGCGCGCCCGGCCGCGTCGATGCCCCAGCGGATGCCGGCCTCGCGCACCCAGCGCTGGACCTGCGGCAGATCGGCCTCGTCCAGCCCGAAGCGCCGGCGCAGCGCCGGGACGTCGAGCAGCGCGAGCAGGCCGGTGGCGTCCCAGCGGCCATCCGGCAGGTCGACGAGGCGCAGGAACGCCTCGATCAGCGGGCTCTCCGCGCGCACGCTGCGGTCGGCGATGGAGAACGGGATCCAGCGCTCGGGCGGCGCCGTGCCGAACACCGCCTCGATGCAGGGTGCGTAGGTGCCGACGTCGGGGGTCATCACCACGACGTCGGCGGGGCACAGCTCCGGGTGGGCGTCGAAGAGCGCGAGCAAGCGGTCGTGCAGCACCTCGACCTCGCGCATCGGCGCGTGGCAGGCATGCAGGCGGATCGAGTCGTCGGCGGCGGCGACGGGCGTGCGCGCGCCCCCGTCCCAGGGCCGCTCGCGCAGCTCCAGGACGTCCATCTGCACGGCCTCGAGCAGCGTCGCCTCGCCCGGCTCCCGCCAGCAGTCGTCGTCCAGCGGCGCATGGGTCTGCAGCTCGTCGATGACGTCGCGTCCCTGCTGCCCGAGCGACGCGAGCAGCGCGTTGCCGCTCTCGCGATGCTCCGCCTCGGCGTCGCCGCCGAGATGGGCGATGGCGCGCGCCGAGAGTACGTGGGCCCAGTGCTCCCGCGACGGGTTCAGGACGAAGCAGTGGACGTCGCTCCGCGCCCCGAGCGCCGCGAACGCCTGCACCTGCGCCGGCGGCATGGTCGGAACGCCGAACAGCGCGACGCGGGCCGGCAGCGCGTCGCCCGCGGCGGCGCCGGCCATGGCCGCGAGAAACTCCTGCGCCAGCCGCGCGCCGTGCCGTCCGTCGGTTCCGGCCACGAGCCGGCGCCAGAGCACCGCCTGCCAGCGCGCGTCGGCGCCGCCCTCCCAGTCGCGCATCCAGTCGGGCCGATAGACGACGTACTGGTCGTAGAGCTCCGCCAGCCGCCCGGCGAGCGCGAAGCGACGCGTGCCGTCCGGGTCGTCGCCCATCCAGGCGTGCAGCGGCGCGAAGGTCGCGTCGCGCTCGAGCCCGCCGAGGAGCCCGAAGAGCCGCCACGTCGCCACCGCGGGCTCGAGCGGCGAGCGGGCGGGCACGTCCGGCAGCACGCGCCGCCACATCTCCCAGAGGAACGCCGCCGGGAAGGCGAAGCGCACGTGCGCGCACACCCCGTGCCGCCGCGCCAGCTCGAGCGACAGCCAGCGCGCCATGCCGGCGTTCTGGACGACGACGTGCTCGGGCGCGAGCGGGTCGTCGGGCGGGACGGCCAGCACCGCGGCGAGGCGGTCGACCAGCACCTCGAGGCGATTGCCCTGGTGGAGCGTCAGCATGACGGGCGTCTGCCGGAGTAGCGGACCCCGGCCTGCACCCGCAATGGCTACCGCAGGCGAAGCGTCAGCGGCTGTCGCTCAGCTGCCGGTCGCGCGCAGCGCCGCCGGCGGCGCCGGCAGGCGCACCGTGAACGTCGAGCCGACGCCGACCGTGCTCGTCACCGCGACCGAGCCGCCGAGCAGCTCGGCCAGGCGGCGCACGATGTGCAGCCCGAGCCCGACGCCGCCGAAGCGGCGCGTGGACGAGCCGTCCGCCTGGCGGAACATGTCGAAGACGTGGGGCAGCTGGTCGGCGGCGATGCCGATGCCGGTGTCGGCGACGCGGACCTCGAGCACGCCGTCGTCCCAGGTCACGTCGACCTCGACGCGGCCGGCGCGCGTGAACTTGAGCGCGTTGCCGGCGAGGTTGCGCAGGATCGTCTTCAGCTTGGTGCGGTCGGCGAGCACCGCGGGCAGGCCGCCGTGCCGCCACACGAGCGTGGTCTCCTCGGCGACCAGCGGGCGCAGCTCGCGGTCGAGCTCGCCGCAGATGCCGGCGACGTCGACCGCGGCGCGCGCGATCGGCTCGCGACCCGATTCCAGGCGGCCGACGTCGAGCGTCGCATTCACCAGCTCGAGCAGCTCCTCGGCGCTGCGCGCGACGCGGGCGAGCGTCTCGTGCTGCGGCGGCGCGAGCGTGCCGAACGCCTCCTCGAGCAGCATGTCGGTGTAGCCCATGATGACGTTGAGCGGCGTGCGCAGCTCGTGCGACATCGTGGCGACGAACTCGGTCTTGAGACGGCTCGCCGCCTGGAGGTCCGAGATCAAACGGGCGTTCTCCAGCGCCAGCGCCGTCGCCTGGGCCATGCCGAGCGCGAGCCGGCGCTCGAGTGGCGTGAAGGCACCCGTGCGCGTGCGGCGCCCGTGTGCCTGCACGCCGGCGATCCGGCCGCGTACGGTGATCGGGACGCACATCGCCGAGGCGACGTCGATGCTGCGCAGCAGCGCCGGATCGACGAACGGCTGCGCGTCGGGCGACGGGATCTCGATGAGGTCGTCCGGATGGGCGCGCGCGATCTGCTCGAGCCCCGCGGCGGGGAACGCCATCGCGGCGATGGTGGCGTGGATCGCGGGACGGCTTCCCGCCGAGGCGAGCATGCGCACGACCTCGCGGCGCTCGTCGAGCGTGAACGTCGTGCTCCAGTCGCAGCCGAGAACCTTCAGCGCGACGGCGTGTGCGCGGTCGAGCATGTCGGGCTGGCCGAGGTGCGCCGCGAGCGTCTGCGAGACCTCGAGCAGCGCGGCGGAGACCGCGGCCTCCTCCTCGGCGCGCTGGCGGGCGGCGTCGAGCGCCGTGTCGGCGACGAAGCGCGTCCGCCGCGCCCGCTCGCTGGCCGCGGCGGCGAAGACCGCGCCGATGAGCAGCACCGCCCCCGTCGCGACGAGGTGGCCGAGCTCCTCGAAGCCGCCGCGCACGAGGATCAGCGAGGCCGCGTTGGTCACGCCCGCGAGCGCAGTCATCGCGATCTGCGGCCCGACGCCCCACGGCAGCAGCGCGGCGGTGACGAGGCAGGCGACGAGCGACACCAGCGCCGTCGCCTCGAAGGTGCCGCTGACGGCGTCGGACAGGACGCCGCTGACGAAGAGCAGCGCCATGAGGCCGAGGACCAGGACCACCGTCGCCGTCCACCCGACCGCGCGTCGCAACGCGAGCCAGGTGCCGGCGACCAGCGCGATCTGCCCGGCCGCGATCGCGAACAGCGCCGCGAAGAGATGCGGGCGGAAGACCAGGTCGACGAGCGCGAACAGCGCGATCGCGACCACGATGAGGGCGAGGCCCGCACGGACCCGCTCCCGCAGCTGGGGTAGCGTCGCAGCGCGCAGGGCCGCGGGGGCGTCGGGGGATGGATCGGACGGCATTTCGGTGACGGCGGAGCAGGCCCGGGGCACGGCGGCGCCCACTCCCGACGCTGCCGGGGGATCGTGGGGGCCGCAACAAGCAACCGCCGTGCCGTTCGCCGGGCAATTGGCCGGCTGCTATACGCGCGGCCCATGCGCATCGCCGACGGCTGGGATGCCCAGGCGGACGTCTCCCTGCACGCCGGCGACACCCGCCATCTGCTCGCAGCCATGCCCGACGGCTGTGCCCAGCTGGTCATCACCTCGCCGCCCTACAATCTCGCAAAGGTCTACGAGCGTCGCCGCCGGCCCCTGGACGCCTGGGCGGCGGAGCAGGCGGCGGTGATCGCGGAGTGCGTCCGCGTGCTGGCACCGGGCGGCAGCCTCTGCTGGCAGATCGGCAACCACGTCGCCGACGGCGCCGTGCTGCCGCTCGACCTCGTCCTCTGGTCGCACTTCACGGCGCACGACTGCCTGCGGTTGCGCAATCGCATCGTCTGGCACTTCGCGCACGGGCTGCACTGCACGCGGCGCTTCTCTGGACGCTACGAGGTGGTCCTCTGGTTCACCAAGGGCGACCCCTACCGCTTCGACCTCGATCCGGTGCGCGTGCCGCAGAAGTACCCCGGCAAGCGCGCCTGGAAGGGGCCGCGCGCCGGCACCTACACCGGCAACCCGGCCGGCAAGAATCCCGGCGACGTCTGGGTGTTCCCGAACGTCAAGGCGAACCACGTCGAGAAGACGATCCATCCGTGCCAGTTCCCGGTCGAGCTCGTCGAGCGCTTCGTGCTCGCGGTGACCGCGCCGGGCGACCTCGTCGTCGATCCGTACCTCGGCGTCGGCTCGACGGCGTGCGCCGCGGTGCTGCACGGCCGGCGCGCCGCGGGCGCGGAGACCATGCCGGCGTACGTCGCGATCGCGCGCGAGCGCATCGCGCTCGCCGCGCAGGGCGCGCTGCGCACGCGGCCGATGCACCGCCCCGTGCACGAGCCCGATTCGCGCTCCGCGCTCGCCCGCCGCGACGATCCGGCGCCGCGCGCCAAGCAGGCGCGGCCGCGCACACCGGCCCAGGGCCTGCGGCTCACGGCGGCGGTGCTCGCGCGGCGCCGCGACGGCTGACGCCCCTCCTAGACGGGTCGCTCCCCGCGCGTTGACCGCCGCGACGGCGCTCTGCTAGCCGCTCGCGCATGCAGGCCGACCTCGTGGTCCGCGGCGGCACGGTGATCGACGGCAGCGGCGGCCCGCCGCGCGAGGCGGACGTCGTCGTGCAGGGCGATCGCATCGTCGCCGTCGGCACGCACGCGGGCGCGGCGACGACCGAGATCGACGCGCGCGGCAAGCTCGTCACGCCCGGGTTCGTCGACGTGCACACGCACCTCGACGCACAGCTCACCTGGGACCGGCTCGGCACGCCGTCGTGCTGGCACGGCGTCACGTCGGTCGTGGTCGGCAACTGCGGCGTCGGCTTCGCGCCCTGCCGCCCGGCCGACCGCGACTACCTCATGTTCCTCATGGAGGGCGTCGAGGACATCCCGCGCGCCGCGCTGGCCGCCGGCATGCGCTGGGAGTGGGAGTCGTTCGGGCAGTATCTGGACGCGCTCGGACGCGGCGGCACGGGGCTCAACGTCGGCGCGTACGTCGCCCATGCGCCGCTGCGCGTGTGGGCGATGGGGACGCGTGCCGCGAGCGAGACGCCGCCCACCGACGACGAGCTCGGTCGCATGACCGCCGCGGTCGACGAGGCCGTCGCCGCGGGCGCGCTCGGGGTCTCGACGGGACGCACGACGATGCACCGCGCGCCCGACGGCGAGGCCGTCCCCGGCACCTACGCCGCGCGGCGCGAGCTGGCCGCGCTGATCGCCCCGCTCGCGCGCCGCCGCGCCGGCCTGCTCCAGGTCGTGCCGTACGGCGCCGCGGGCGAGGCGGAGCGCGGCTTCGCGCGCGACCTCGACGAGATCGTCTGGGCGGCGCGCGAGACCGGCCGTCCGGTGAGCGTCACGCTGACCCAGGCGCGCCACTACCCCGACACCTGGCGCGAGGATCTGGCGGCGGTGGAGGCCGCGGTGCGGGCCGGCGCCCACATCGTCCCGCAGGTCGCCCCGCGCAGCATCGGGCTGCTGCTCGGCTTCGGCGGCCTGCTCTCGCCGCTGCTCCTCTTCCCCGAGGCCGGCGAGCTGTTCGGGAAGCCCGACGCCGAGGTGCTCGCGGCGCTGCGCGACCCCGCCGTGCGCGCGCGCCTCGCACGCGGCCTCGACCCGTGCGGCGAGATCATGGCCGGCATGACGACGCTCGACCGCGTCTTCCCGCTCGACGAGCCCAGCGTCCGCGGCTACGAGACCGCCCCCGCGCGCAGCGTCGTCGGTCGCGCCGCCGCGCGCGGCGTCCTCCCGGGCGAGGTCATCCTCGAGGCGCTCGCCGACTCGGAGCTGCGCCGCCTCTTCATGGTCGCACTCTTCAACTTCGACCTCGAGGCCGCGCGCACCATGATCACGCACCCGCTCTGCGTCCCCGGCCTCGGCGACGCCGGCGCGCACACCAGCCAGACCTGCGACGTCGGCGTGCCGACCTTCGTCCTCGCCTACTGGGTGCGCGAGCGCCGCGCCCTGACGCTCGAGGCCGCCGTCCACAAGCTCACGCACGCCACCGCCCGGGTGTGGGACATCCGCGATCGCGGCCTCGTCCGCCCCGGCGCCTACGCCGATCTCAACGTGATCGACTTCGACCGCCTCGACCTCGACCTCCCCGAGGTCCGCCACGACCTCCCGGGCGGCGCGCCGAACCTCTCCCAACGCTCGCGGGGCATCGAGGCGACGATCGTCAACGGGTGCGTCGTGGTGCGGGACGGGGAGCACACGGGGGCGCTGCCGGGCCGGGTGCTGCGTGGGGCGGGGGTTGCCGCGTAGCTCGTCGCGCCCACCGCGGGTGCAGCCACACGTTCCGCGGGCGAAGAGCCGGACGCGGCACTCACGCCGCCGAGCTGACGACCCCCGCCACCGGCAGCACGAAGAGGAAGGTCGCCCCCCGCGGCGCCTGCGGCTCGGCCCACAGCCGCCCCTCATGCGCCTCGACGATGGAGCGGCTGATCGACAGCCCCAGGCCCAACCCCTCCCGCTTGGTCGTGAAGAACGGATCGAAGAGCCGCGCCAGCACGGCCGGCGGCAGCCCCGGCCCGGTGTCGCTGACCGCGACCCCGGCGGCGCCGTCCTCGGTCCAGGTGCGGATGGTGAGGCGGCGCACGCGCTCGCCCTGGCGGTCCATGGCTTCGAAGCCGTTGCGCACCAGGTTCAGGATCACCTGCTCGATCTGTACCCGATCGACGAGCACCGTGACGCCGTCGACCACGAGGTCGAGCTCCAGCTCGACGCCGCGGTGCCGCGCCTCCACCTCGAAGAAGCCGACGGCCTCGTACACGAGCGCGTTCAGCGCATGCCGCGAGCGCGGCACCTCGGCGAGCCGGACGAAGTCGTGGATGCGGCGCAGAACGTCGCTGGCGCGCATCGCCTGCTTGCTGATCTCCTCGAGGACCTCGACGAAGGCGGCGGGACCGAGGTCGCCGGCGCGCAGGCGCCGGGCGCAGCCGCGCGCGTAGCTCACGATCGCCGCGAGCGGCTGGTTGATCTCGTGCGCGAGCCCGGCCGCCATGCCGCCGAGGGTGCTGAGCCGCGCCGCCTGCGCCAGCTCCGCCTGGTGCGAGCGCGCGTGGAGCTCGGCCTCGGCCTGCTCCGCGCGCCGCCGCTGGTGGTGATAACGCTCGGAGACGTGCGCCGCGTACACGCCGGCGAGCGCCCCCATCACGACCGCGACCGGCTGCGACGCGACCTGCGCCAGCCCGAGCACCGCGTGGACGTTCCACAGGATCGCCGCCGTGGCGACCGCCTGGACGACGAGCTGCGGACGCATGCCCCAGGGCAGGAGCGTCGCCGCACCGAGCGTCAGCACGAGGAGGATGGCCGGCGTCGTGGCGGCGTCGCCGGCGACGATGCCCGAGGCCGCGGTCGACAGGCACATGAAGCTCACGAAGAGGACGCCGAGCCCGATCGCCTGGCTCGCACTCAGCGGATGGCGCAGCCGCCACAGCGCCGTCGCGGCGACGAGGAGCTCGGCCGCGATGATGATCCACAGCGGCACGAGGCGGTCGGGGTGCACGACCGGATCGGTGGCCGCGAAGAGCAGGATACCCGACACCGTCAGCCACACGCCGGCGTGCAGACGGTCGCGGAGCAGGCGGGTGACGTCGTGGTCGAGGCGGCCGGCGCCGAGCATCGTTCCCCTGCCCCGGTCCTACCGCCATGCCGTCGTGGCTGACAACGGGGACGGGTTGTACGGCGCGACGCCCCGGGCCAGACTCGCGCCGCGATGGAGCACGTCGAGGTCCTCCGCACCGCCCTCCCCGCGAAGCTGCGCGGGCTGCGCGACGCCAAGGTCGTCCAGCTCGCGCGCGAGTGCTGGGGTTACGTGAACGACCCCCGCGTCCCGACCGGCTACAAGGTGCTCGCCGTCGGCGCCCTCCTCTACCTCGTGAACCCGGCCGACGCCGTCCCCGACTGGATCCCGGTCGGCGGCTACGCCGACGACGCCGCAGCGCTCGGCGCCCTGGTGCTGGCCGTCCGCAATATCCTCGCGGCCGCGGCGGAGGCGACGAAGGAGGTCGTCGACCACGGCGTGCAGCGCATGGAGGAAGCCTGGACCCGGCGCGGCGTCGGCCAGATCGCGCTCGGCCTGTGGGCGGCCTCCCTGGCCGCCTGTCTCGGCCTCGCCTATCACGTCGGCCGCGCGCTCCTGGTTCCGGGACACGACGTCGCGGACCCCTTCCTGTGGGCCGCCGTGGTCACCGCCGGCGCAGGTGCGGCCTACCACGCGCGCCTCGGCTGGCAGACGTGGACGACGTACACCGCGCTGCCCGCGTTCGTGCAGGCGCCGCTCGCCGAGGCGGTGGCGCGCAACGCGACGCGGGCACGCCTCGCCGGGCTCGTCGTGCCGATCGCGGCCCTCGTCGGGCTCGGGATCGCGCGCGCCGTGCTCGTCCTCGTGGGCTGAATCAGCTCGCGGACGCGGCGGGCTGCGGCGCCGCCGGCTGCGACGACGCAGTCGCCGCCGACGGCGCGGCGGCGGCCGGCGGCGCAGCGGCGGCCGCCGGCGCACCGTCGTCGACGGCCGGCTCGGGCGCGGCCGCCGGCTCGCTCGTCAGCAGCACGGGCGCCTGCCCGAGCTGCTCCTCCAGCGCGGCGACCCGCTCGGGACAGAGGTCGCGCGCGCCGCTCGCGAGGTGCTGCCACAGCGTCCCGTACTGCTGGGTGAGATCGCGGAAGAGCGTGGCGGTGCGGCCGAAGTGCTGGGCGACCTGCTCCTGGTAGCGGGCGCGATCCTCGCGGACCTGCGCCAGCTCGGCCTCGAGCGCGCGGGAACGCGCGTCGCCGCGCCGGCCGATCGAGATGCCGAGCCCGATGCCGAGGGCGACGAGCACGATGCCGACGAGCGCGAGGAGCCAGGGGTCGAAGGTCATCGGGGCTGGCTATCGGCTTCGCGCCGCCCCCGCAAGATCAGTCGTCGTCGTCGGCCGCCGCCGATCCCGGGCCGAGCGCGGTGCCGATCGGGCTGCGGTCGAGCGGTCCCTTGGGACGGCGCACGGGCGCCTCGTCGAGGTCCACCGGCTGCGGCGCCTCCTCCTCGTGCTCGCCGTCGTCGTACGGATCTTCCGGCTCGCCGTCGTCGTCGGCGTCGTCCCGCTCGTCGGGGTCGTCGAAGTCGTCGTGCTCCTCGTCGAGCGGATCGGGCTCTTCCCAGTTGGGCGAGGCCTCGCGCTGCACCTGATCGTCGATCTGCCTGAGGCGTTTGGCGCGCCCGGGGACGCCGGCGCCGTCGGACCCGTCGTCGTCCTCGGCCCGAACGCCCGTGCCGATCACGTGGAGGAGCAGAGCGATGACGACGAGCGCGCGCGCGCAGCGCATGCGAGAGCGCTACCAGCGGCGATCGTGCATGTCCACGACGCGCGCAGGAGCGCACGACGTTTCGCGCGCCCGCATCGGCACCCGCCACGGCCGAGCGCGCCGCACCGAGCACGTCGGCTGCGTCACGCCGCGCATGCGCGCACGCACCTGCCGGCGCGCCCCCGCCATGCGCGTCCCACGCGCCGTCGCCCGCACCTGCGCCCCGACGCCTCGCGGTTGCTGGCCGCAGCGGCCGCGGTGCATGGCCGCACGCACGGCGCGTGCGCCATGTGCCGGCGGCCGCGCAGCCGCACGTCGGCACGCATCTTGGACCCGACGCGCAGCACAACCATGCAGAACGACTGGGGACATGCCGTCGTCATCGACCCGCGCGAGCTCACGGGCCTGCGCGACGAGGTCGCGCGTCTGCGCCGCCAGAGCCGGCGGCGCGCGGTGCTGGCCGTCGCGCTGGCGAGCGGGCTCGGGCTCGCCGCGGCGTCGAGCACGGCCTGGGGCCTGCGCCTCGAGGCGGTGCTCGACACCACGAACGAAGAGCACGCCACGTGCCGCGCGGCGCTCGAGCCGTCGCAGGCAGCGCTGGCCGCGCTCGCGCGCAGCCAGGACTCGATCCTCTCCGCCACGCAGCAGGCGCCGTCGGTCGGCACGAAGTCGTGGGGCCGGCGCTTCACGGTGACGAAGTACATCCCGAGACACCCCGACTATGGGAAGTTCAACGACGGCTTCACCGCGACGATGAAGAAGGCCGACCCCAAGGAGCGCATCGTCGCCGTCGACCCGAAGCTGATCCCCTACGGCTCGTGGGTATGGATCGAGGGCCTCGGCTGGTACAGGGCCGAGGACTGCGGCGGCGCCATCAAGGGCTTCCGCCTCGACGTCCTCACCGCGACCACCGCCGACGCGATGGAGTACGGCAAGCAGGACCGCTTCGTGCTCGTGGTGCCGCCGGCGGGCGAGACCGAGGCGGCGAGCTAGTCGGCGCTCGTGGGGGGCAGGCGCGGCCCGTAGGCAGGACAACCCTGGGAAGTTGACCGAGCCCGGCCTATCGGACGTTGCTGGTCTGGCCCAGGCGGCGCGGCTCCGCCTCTCCCCCCGCTCGCACGCGCTATCCTGGAGTGCCCGAGCATCGACGGATGCGGGTGTGGTCACCACTCAGGGCGTACCACCGTGGGCTGTCTACGACGAAGCCCAGCGCCTCGGCTTCGGCCATGCGCCGATCGTAGGTGACGATCCGCGTGGAGGGATGGCGCCACGAGCTGCGCCGCCGCCAGATGGATCGCATCGAGTGAGCGCAGCCGATGGGCTCGAGCATGCCCGCAGCGTCGCAGTGCATCGTCGACGCGGATGAGATCGAGACGCCGCAGCACGCGCCGGGCGGAGGCCAGGGCCACCGGCCCGGTCGGTCGCACGGGGCGCAACACCTCCGTGCGGGCGAAGGCGCAGGACACGCGAACCGGGTCGCGCCGCAGCCGAGCGCGCAGGACCGTCGACTCGGCTTCGACGACGGCCAGCTTCACGAGCGCCGACGAATCCAGGATAGAGCATCAGCGTTCGTCGTCGCGCAGGCGAGCGAGCCGCGTCGACGGTCGCTCCGGGCGCGCGGGCGTGCGCACCGGCGACAGCTCGAGCAGGTCTCCCACGCCACGGGTGAGCCGTCCCGCCGCATCGAGTGCGTCGAGCGCGTTCCTCGTCGTGGCTGGTGCCAGGATGGCCACCGTACGGCCGCGGTCGGTGACTTCGAGCGGCTCGCCACGCCGGACGCGCCGCAGAGCCGCTGCTCGCTGCGCAACCCGGTCTACACGTGGCCGGTCGCAGGCCGAAATGCGGTGCCGCGGCGACCAGATGGCGATCACTGCTGTAGATCTCGCGCAGCCCCGCCTCCGACGCACGGGCACCAGGTGTAGCGCATCGGCTGCGCCGAGGAACATGTTCGCCGACAGGAAAGACATCCGTCGGGCTACGTCACGGATAGCGAGGTCCACAAGCCGGTGTCGGGATCGGCTGCGAGCTGCCGAAACTCCCGCTGCATGAGGCGCTTCTCCCGGAAAGTGACGCTGGAACGCCGTGATCATCTCCCCACGACCGACCGAGCAGCACGCCAGTCCGTCGGAGGCCTCGGCCTGGGTCCGCATCCTCGGGCTGCCCGGCTCCATGAGATAGAGCTTCGCAAGGTAGCAGGAGTCGAAGTAGATCGTCGGCCCTCGCGCATCGACGCGATGACCTCGGCGCTATCGGGCCCGCCGGTGTGCGGAGCGTGAACGCTAGCTCGATGGCGGCGAAGAGCAGCCCCGTCATCGGCCCCGCCAGCAGTGCCACCAGCGATGACGGCAGCGGCACCAGGCCGAAGCACACCACCACGACGTAGAAGATGACGCCGTACAGCGACACGTGCGTCACGGCCCGCGAGACCTCGCCCGCCAGCACATGCGAGCCGTCAGAACGGACCGGCTACCGCACCAGAATTCTCTTGCGGCAATATCCCATTATAGGATAGCACCTGATCCTCGATGTCACTTGTTCATCGGGCAGGAGCAGAAGGCCCCTGATGGGCGCTGACGGTCTCGTTCGCCGCACAAGCCGGGGCCTAGGAACAAACGACAGCCGGAGGCTCGAATAATCGGACGTTCCGTCGACTTCGCGGCTTTTGTCCCGACCACAAGCTGCCCAGGCTCGATGTGTACGGCGCGGCATACTGAAAAGGAGGACTGACATGCTTTCACGAGGAACTATCGTTGCGGTGGCGGCCGCGTTGTCCTGGAGCGCCGGGCTGCACGCAGCGACGTTCGACATCGGCGCCGGGGATGTGGCCGCCCTCGTTGCGGCCATCGACAGCGCCAACGGCACGCCGGAAGCCGACACGATCAATCTCGCCGCAGGCGCGTACGTCCTGACGGCCGTTGCGACGAGCGAGCCGTGGGGGCCGTCCGGGTTGCCGACGATCACGTCGGACATCGCGCTCGTCGGCGCCGGGTCGGGCGCCACCACCATCGAGCGTGATGGCTCGGCTCCGGCGTTCCGTTTCCTGACCATCACTGGAGGCCGGACGACCCTCTCGGGAGTCACGCTTCAGGGTGGCCTGGCCGTCGATGACGGGGTTCACCCGCAATCTCCAGCGGGAGGCGCCGTATTCAACGAAGGAGACCTCGAGATCCAGGACGTCGTCCTCCGCGCGAACTACGCCCAGCTGGAAGGCGGCGCGATCTTCAGCGCCGAGCGTACCTGGCTCACCGACGTGGTCATGGAAGACAACCAAGTCGGCGTGTCGGGTGGCGCGCTATTCCTCCTTTCCGGGAACCTGACGCTCGCGCGAGCGACGGTGACCAACAACGATGCGGGCGTATTCGGCGGCGCAATGGCGATCCTCGGCAGCCAGGCCGAGATCAGCGATACGAGCATCACGGGGAATACCAGCCCAACCGGCGGTCTCGACGCCCACGACTCGGAGGTCTTCCTCAGCCGCGTCGCGATCACCGGCAACGTCGGCACGTACTACGTTGGCGGAGTCGGGATCTCCGGCTTTGCGCGCGTCACGATCGACGACAGCCTCATCGCCGGAAACACCAGCGACGAGGCGGCAGGCCTACGCGTCGATGAGCAGGCCGTGGTGCTCATGACGAACACCACCGTCAGTGGAAACCACGCGACCGGAGACGGTGGCGGGGTGTTCGTCGACGGGCCTGGAAGCGCCGGGATTCCGGGGCGTCTCATCGCCGTGAACTCGACCATCGCGGGGAATACCGCCGATAGCGATCTCAGTGGCCATGGTGGCGGCGGCGGCATCTTCGTCGAGCTCGGGGGGCGCGCGACGTTCCGAGCCGTTCTCCTCGGCGACAACGTCGCGAACGAGGGGATGGATTGTCTCGGGACAGTGACGTCCGACGGCTACAACCTGATCGAGACGGTCGCCGGGTGCACCGTCAAGGGAACCAAGACGGGCAACGTCGTCGGCGTCGACCCCCTTCTGGGAGCGCTCGGTCCGAACGGGGGAGCAACCGACAGCATGCCGCTGCTTCCAGGGAGCCCCGCGATCGATGCGGCCGAGTACTGCCCCGGACTCGACCAGCGCGGGTTCGCCCGTCCCGTGGACGGCAACGGCGATACGCTGTCCCGGTGTGACATCGGTGCCGTCGAGCAGGAGGCGCTGCTCGCCTCGCTCACCCCAGCCGATACGTTCTTCTGCTACAAGGACAAGCGCGAAGCCTGGTCGCCTGCTTTCGTGCCGGTGCCGTCGCTCGCCTTCGACGATGCGATCGAGACGAGCAGCTACGGCGTCAACAAGCACAACTCACTCTGTTCGCCGGCCACGACCGCCGGCGACGACATCGCCGACCGGTCGATCTCTCTCATGGAATATACCCTCAGAAAAACGCCTGCCACGCCTTTCCACATGCGGCAGGTCGGGCTCCGGGTTTCGAATCGATTCGGCGCCGTGACGTTGGATACGGTGAAACCCAGCACTGTGCTGATTCCCGCCCAGACCTCGTACCTGGGTCCGGTCGCTCCTCCGAATCCCGTCGACCATGATGTCGATACCTTCCGTTGCTACGACGTGAAGCCGTCGAAGGGGAGCCGTGGCTTGGCGAAGGCGGTCTATGCCGTGGTTCACAGCGCCCTCCCCGACGACTATTTCAAGATTCGCAAGCTCTTCGCCGTAGGGAAGCCCCGACGCCTGTGCGTGGCGAGCAGCATCGACGGAGCCGGCGTCGAGAGCGCCACGGCTGCCTTGCTGTGCCATCAAGTCAAGGCGGCGAAGCCGCTCCTTCCAACGATCTGGCCCGATCCAGTGTTCGCACGCATCCCGGCGATCAACACCGGCGATGCGTTCGGCCAGCTTGGCGTCATGGCGATCAAGGAAGAGAGCCTCTGCGTACCGTCCATCATCAACCCATGACCTGAGACTGTCGCCGGGCCGGGGTCGACGCCGTCCGCGTGGACGGTCGTCGGCGTCTGCCCGGCGAGTTTTCATGGATACAATCAGTATGGCTAGCTATTGGCAGCGAGTCGGAGACCGAGCGCACCAGTCTGTTCCTGAGCGCGCGCGCCAGGCGGACACCGGCGCCGCGAAGCTCGCTGGCGTCGGGACCGCGGGGCGCCCGGGCAAGCGAGGTGACCTGCTCGCCGGCACCGCGCCACAGGGCGCGCCCCATCGGCCAGCACGATCTGCGGGCTGTACACCGAAGACCTAGCGCCGCGGCGTTCTGGGCCGTCGCACTCGCTCGTACCGCGCGGCCGGCCGCTCCCGCGCAATCGAAGCCGCCGACGGCCCCGCGGGGCGCGCCGGCTCCTTCTTCTTTGGCCCCAACCGCGTCGCGGGCGCCTCGAGGAAGTAGGCGACCGGCTTACGGTAGAGCGCGGCGTAGTCCTCGAGCTCGATCACGTCGATGCGGCGCTCGCCCGACTCGCACTTCGAAACGAAGGACTGCGGCCGCCCCAAAGCCCCGGCGACCGCAGTCTGGCTGAGCCCAGCCTCCTGGCGCGCGCGCCTGAGACGCACCAGGAACTCGCCGTATCGCTGCGAATGGACGCTCTTCATGTCCGCCGGCGCCGCCGACGGGGCTAAGCGAGCATCCCGAGATAGGCTATCCCAAAATCGTATGGCTCGTGCGCGGCGAGCCGCGCCGTGCAAGGACCGACCGGCGAGCCCACTGCCGATGTCTCGCCAGCGAGGTGCTGCGGGCGATCCTCGTCGGCATCGATCCGTCCGAGGAGATGCGCACGATGGCGAGCGACGCCAACATGTTCGCCATCGCCGCCGGGCACGTGCGCCTGCTGCCGGGCGACGGCACGCAGTCCCCTACCCCGACGGCTTCGCCCGTGCGTACTGCGTGCACACGATCTACTTCTTCTGGAACGAACCGCTCCGGCAGCTGCGCGAGCTGCGATGCGTCCTGCGCCCGGGTGCTCGCCTCGTGATCGCGTTCCGTCCGCGGAGCGATCCGGGTGCGCGCGACTTCTCGGAGACCATCTATCGGTTCCAGGAGGCCGACGAGGTGCTCGCGGTGATCGCGACAACGCCCGCAACGTCGCACCAGGCAGGTGAGCCCCAGCCGCGACAGCGCGCGCCACGCGTGGGTCGAGCGGTCGGGCAGCGTTGCACGTGCCAGCGCGGGTCGGTGGCGGCTGGCGGTGTCGGCGCGGCACATCGACGACCAGGGCGGCGCGGCCCAGCGGCGGGCCCGAGGCCGCAGCCGGCGGCGAGGAGAGAGGACGAGGAGGACCGGCACGCGGCCCCCGGGATCGTCACGCCGTCCGCGCTTTCCGGCTCTCGGCCCGCGTGCTACCCCGCTCGACATGGGCGCTTCGCAGGCGAGCCGCGGCCAGGCGGCGGTGGCGATTCCGGTCGTCGTGCTGCTGCTGATCCTGATCGTGCCGCTGGTCCTGCACTTCACGCAGAAGCGCCACGACGTGCTGCCGATGTCGGTGACGGCGGAGTACCCGCGCGAGCGGCCGATCGTGAGCGGCGAGGTGTTCGGCACCACCGTCGCCGCGATCATGGATCACGAGCTGAACGGCGGCACCGGCTGGCGCCCCAACGACTTCGTCCTGTGGGGGCCGTCGGCGATGGCCGACAACAACGCCAACCGCCAGCTCGGCATCCTCCAGGCGATCCGCGAGAGCACGCGCGTGCTGAAGGACCATCTCACCAAGGTGTCCGCGACCGAGTTCGATCCCAACCTCGTGGTCGCCGACACCGCCTTCCGCAACGACGCCACCCGCTTCTGGCTGCCGTCGGCCGAGAGCAAGTTCCGCGAGGGCACGGCGGCGATGCGCGCCTACGTCGCCGGCCTGCGGACGACGCCGCCCACCTCGAAGCCGATCGCGCGCCGCAACGCCGAGCTGATCCGCCTCTTCCAGTCCTGGACCGATCTCCTGGGCGACGCCCACGGCATGCTCTATCGCGACCGCGAGAGCGACGGCGGGAGCATCCCGCCGTGGCGCACCGACGACTACTTCTACTACGCGCAGGGCATGGCCCACGTGCTGCACCATCTCACGCTCGCGACCGCGCGCGAGTACGAGCAGGAGATCGCGAGCCGGGCCGAGCTCCAGCAGCTGTTCACCGAGGTCGCCGACGCGCTCGGCCGGGCGGCGGTCCTGAAGCCCGTCGTCGTGCTCGACGGCGGGCCCGCGAGCGTGATCGCGAACCATCGCCGCAACCTCGACGTCTACATCGTCGAGGCGCGCCAGAAGATGTTCTCGATCCGCGACGAGCTCGAGAAGTAGCGTGGCGGGCGCGACGGCGACGGGCGTCGCCACGCTGTTCTACGACGGCGGATGCGGCCTCTGTCATCGCGCGGTGCGCTTCGTGCTCGCCCGCGACCGCACCGGGCGCGCCTTCCGCTTCGCGCCGCTCCACGGCGAGACCTTCGACGCCCTCGTGCCGCCCGCCGCCCGCGCGACGCTGCCCGACAGCATCGTGCTGCGGACGCCGGACGGCGCGCTGCACGTGCGCAGCGCCGCGCTGCGTGCGATCGGCCGGATGCTCGGCGGACCCTGGAGCGTCCTCGCCGCCGCCGCGGGCGTGCTGCCGACGCGCGTTCTCGACGCCGCGTACGACGCGGTCGCGCGCGTGCGCCACCGCCTGTTCGCACCGCCGCCGGACGCGTGTCCCGTGCTGCCGCCGGCGCTGCGCGCGCGCTTCGACCCGTAGCGGGGTCAGGCGAGCGTCAGCCAGGCTTCCAGCGTCGAGAGCGTCGTGAAGGCGGCGCGCCGCGTGGCGGCGCGATCCGGCGTGGCGTCGAGGAGGGCGTCGAGCCCGGGCATGCCGTCGTCGGCGGCCGCGGCGCGGAAGAAGTCGGTGCCGGCGCCGGCGCAGTCGCCGAGACACGCCGTCAGCGCCGGGACGATGCGGCGGGCGTTCAGGGTCGCGGCGTCGAGCGCGAACAGGACGCCGAGGATGTCGGCCTGCGTCTCGACGGACGGCAGCACCCAGCACGTCGTCACCTCGGCGGGGTTGCGGCCGACGCGACCGAGGTGACGCAGGTCGCGCTCGAGCAGCGGCACGCGCCGGCGGGCGTCGAGGTCGAGCGCGAGGTCGAGTCGGCGCGCGGCCATGGTGAGCCGGTACTCGAGCGGGCGATACCAGCCGAGGAGCCGCTCGAGGAGATCGGCGTAGGCCGAGCGGTCGAGCTGACCGCGGGCGAGGGCACGCAGGACGGGCAACGTCTCGAGCTGGGCGAGGCGGTCGGCCGTCGCTTCGCTGAGGACGCCGCGCACCGGCCGGCGGCTCGACCGCGCGCGCGCATCGACGTGTTCCTGGATCATTCTGCCGATCGGCAGAAGCAACCATCGTACCGACCGTGATCGGCTTCGCGTGACGAGATTCATTCGATGGATACCGCGTCTATACGGCGGCGCGCTGCTGCGGCGTGTCAGACGAGTGACGATTCGTATCGCCTTTCCGACATCGCCCGCGGGCGCCGGCTAGACGCGGATCGCGCGCACGCCGGGAGGCGGCGTCGTGCGCACGAAGGTCGCGAGCGCGTCGAGCGCGTCCGCACGTGGGAAGCTGCGCCGCCAGGCGAGGCCGATGGTGCGGCCGGCGTGCGCGCCGGCGAGCGGGCGCGTGACGGTGCCGTCGTGGGCACGCAATGCCAACGCAGGCAGCAGCGTGACGCCCAGATCGGCCGCGACCAGATGCCGCAGGGTCTCGAGGCTGGTGGCGCGGAAGTCGTCGCCATCGCGCCGGCCGTCGGCGTCGCCGCAGACCGCGAGGGCCTGGTCGCGCAGGCAGTGCCCCTCGTCGAGCAGCAGCAGGCGGCTGCCGGCGAGGTCGGCCTCGCGCACGCGCCGCCGTCCCGCCAGTGCATGTCCGGGCGGCAGTGCCGCCCAAAACGGCTCCCGGAAGAGCGGCGTCGCGACGATGCCCGGCGCCTCGAGCGGGAGGGCCAGGAGGCCGGCGTCGAGGCGGTGCGCCAGCAGATCGTCGACGAGGGTGGCCGTCAGGCCCTCGCGAACGACGGGCCGCAGCTTCGGGAAGGCGTCGGCCAGACGCGGCAGCAGCCAGGGCAGCAGGTACGGCCCGAGCGTCGGGATGATGCCGAGGCGCAGCGGGCCGACGAGCGGCTCGGCATGCCCGCGTGCGACGTCACCCAGCGCCTCGAGCTCGGCCAGCATGGCGCGCGCGCGCTCGACCACCCGCTCGCCCGCCGGCGTCGGCCGCACCCGCTTGCCACGTTCGAAGAGGCGCACGCCGAGGTTGTCCTCGAGCTTCCTCACCTGCGCGCTGAGCGTCGGCTGGGTGACGTGGCAGTGCGCGGCGGCGCGCCCGAAGTGCCCCGTCTCGGCGATCGCGACGACGTAGCGCAGCTCGGTGAGCGTGACGGCGGTCAGGTCCATCGCGGGTGCTCGACGGCGGATCTAGACGACGACGTTCTACGACGCCAGGCAGCCCGGTGGTTGACTCTCGCATCGAACCTGCAAGACATGGCTCCCATGCCCGCGAGCGACCGACTGCACGAGCAGCGCCTGCGCCCGGAGACCATCGATCGCCATCGCGCGATCGCGTCCCTGGGCGAGGAGCTCGAGGCCGTCGATTGGTACGACCAGCGCGTCGACGCCACCGACGACGACGCGCTGAAGGCGATCCTCGCCCACAACCGTGACGAGGAGAAGGAGCACGCCGCCATGACGCTGGAGTGGCTCCGGCGTCGAGACCCCAAGCTGGACGAGGTGCTGCGCACCTATCTGTTCACCGAGGGCTCCATCCTGGCGGTGGAGAAAGCGACCGAGCACGGCGGCGGAGACGACGGCGACGAAGCCGGCGGCGCCGCGGGCGACGGCTCCCTCGGCATCGGCAGCCTCAAGCACCTCCACGCGAGATAGGAAGACGCCCCGACCATGGAAGACCTCCTCCGACGCCACGCACCGATCTCGTCCAAGGCCTGGGAGCTGATCGACGAGCAGGCCAAGCAGGCCCTCACCCCGAACCTCGCCGCCCGCCAGGTGCTCGACTTCGTCGGCCCGAAGGGCTGGCGCAAGAGCGCCGTGAACCTCGGCCGCGTGAAGCCGCTCGAGGGCACGGCGGTCGACGGCGTACAGGGCGCGATCCGGCAGGTCCAGCCGCTCACCGAGCTGCGCTCGGTGTTCGAGCTGTCCCGCCAGGAGCTCGAGACCGCGGAGCGCGGCGCGCCGGATCCCGATCTCGAGCCCCTCGTGCAGGCCGCCATCCGTATCGCCCGCGCCGAGGACAAGGCCGTCTTCCACGGCTGGAAGGCCGCCGGCATCGAGGGCATCGTCGACGCGTCGCCGCACGCGCCGATCACGATCCCGAACGACTACGAGCACTATCCGCGCGCCGTCGCCGAAGCGACGCGCGTGCTGCGCATGGCCGGCGTCGGCGGCACGTACGCGATCGCGCTCGGGCCGCGCTGCTACACCGGCCTGATGCAGGCGATGAGCCGCGGCGGCTATCCGGTGCTCGAGGTCGTGCGCCAGGTGGTCGGCGGTCCGGTCGTCTGGGCGCCTTCGGTCGACGGCGCGGTCGTGCTCACCACGCGCGGCGGCGACTTCGAGCTCACCGTCGGCCAGGACATCTCGATCGGCTACCTGCACCACAGCGCCACGTCGGTCTGCTTCTACCTCCTCGAGAGCATGACGTTCCGTGTGCTCACGCCGGAGGCGGCCGTGTGGCTCAAGTACGCCTGAGCGCCGTCTGACGCCGTGCCTCGCCGGCGGCATCGGCCGCCGGGCGGGACGCGGCGCCGTCAGCCCCGCGTGAGCTCGTCGTAGGCGCGCTGGAGGGCGACCGTCTTCTCGTGCGCGAGCTGCTGGAGCTCGGGCCCGAGGTCGGCGACGCGATCCGGATGATAGCGCTTCATCTGCTCGCGGTGCGCGCGCGTGATCTCGTCACGCGACGCGCCGCGCGGCACGCCGAGCACGGCCCATGGGTCCCACGCACCCGGCGGCGGGGCCGGGACGCGCGGCCGGAGCAGGGTCCGCACGACGCGGACGAGCGCGAGGATGAACGCGACGACGAGGAGAAGGCGGATCACCGGCCCGCGGCGGGCGTCTGGACGGACCGGCTGGGCGCGCTGCGCTGGAGCAGCGCGAAGAACTCGCTGTCGGGCGAGAAGATCATCGTCGTGTTCTCGCCGAGCGTCTTGCCGTAGGCCTCGAGCGTGCGCTGGAACTCGTAGAACGCGGGATCACGGCCGTACGCCTCGGCGAAGACGCGCGTCGCCTGCGCGTCGCCGGTGCCGCGGGCGATCTCCGAGGTCTGGCGCGCGTCGGCGAGGAGGATCTGCACCTCCTTGTCGGCCTCCGAGCGGATCTTGCGCGCCTCCTCGTCGCCCTCGGCGCGATACTTCTTGGCCAGGCGCTCGCGCTCCGTGCGCATGCGGTTGAAGACGTTCTGCTCGTTCTTCTCCGGCAGATCGGCGCGCTTGATGCGCACGTCGACGATCTGGATGCCGTACTCGCGCGCCTTCTCGTCGCTGCGCGCGGTGACCTCTTCCATCAGCCCCGCACGCTTGCCGCTGACGATCTCGGTGAGCGTGTGCCGGCCGGTCGTCTCGCGGAGGTTCGAGTAGACGATGTCGTCGAGCCGCGACTGCGCCCCCGACTCGGTGCGCACGGTGCGGAAGAACTGGAGCGGATCGAGGATGCGCCAGCGGACGTAGTTGTCGACCACGAGCTGCTGCTTGTCGCGCGTCAGCAGCTCCTTCGGCGTGGCGTCGTAGTCGAGCAGGCGCTTGTCGAAGTAGCTGACGCTCTGCACGAACGGGATCTTCCAGTAGAGCCCCGGCTCGTAGACGACGCGCACCGGCTTCCCGAGCTGGACGACCATCGCCATCATCCACTGCGGCACGACGAAGACGCAGAGGTTCCACGCGAGAACGACGCCGCCCACGAGCGCCCCGACGACGAGCCAGCGTCGATCCATCAGGGCGCAGCTCCACTGGACGTGCTCGGCTTGCGCAAAAGCGGCTCGAGCGGGAGATACGGCACCGCCTGCTTCCCCGACAGATCGTCCATCACGATCTTGTTCATGTTCGGCAGTATCTGCTCCATGGTCTCGAGATAGAGCCGCCGTCGTGTCACGTCCGGGGCCGTTGCGTAGGCCTCCTGCACGGCGACGAAGCGCTGCGCGGAGCCGGCGGCCTCGCGCACCTTCGCCTCGCGGTAGGCCTCGGCCTCGTTGATCAGCTGGGCCGCGACGCCGCGGGCACGCGGCACGACGTCGTTGGCGTAGCCGCGAGCCTCGTTGATGAGCCGCTCCTTGTCCTGCTGCGCGCTGATCACGTCTTTGAAGGCGTCGGACACCTGGTTCGGCGGGTCGACGTCCTGCAGCTTCACGGTGACGACCTCGACGCCCGTTCCATAGCGGTTGAGGACGTCCTGCATGGTCTTCTGGGCGTCGAGCTGGACGCGCTCCTTGCCCTCGGTGAGCGCGTCGTCGATCTTCGTGCGTCCGACGACCTCGCGCATCGCCGCCTCGCCCACGGCGCGCACGGTCTCCTGGGGATCGCGCACGTTGAAGAGGAAGTCGGTGGTGCCGGTGGCGTCGGCGCGGACCTTGTACTGGACGATGAACTCGAGCTTCACGATGTTCTCGTCGCCGGTCAGCATCAGCGCCTCGGCGGGCACCTCGCGGTAGTCGGCGGGCGGGCCGGCGGAGAGGGTGCGGAAGCCCACCTCCTCCTTGCGGATGGCGGTGACGCTCGGGCGCAGCACCTGCTCGATGGGCCACGGCAGGTGGTAGTGCGGGCCGGGCTCCGTCTCGCGCACGACCTGGCCGAAGCGCAACACGACGCCGCGCTCGTCGGGGCGAACGATGTAGATGCCGGTGAGCAGCCAGGCGGCGACGACGAGGGCCAGGACCAGGAACGGGTTCACGCCGAATCCGAAGCTCGGAACGACCCCGCCACGGCCGCCGCCACCGCCCCCGCCGCCGGGGATGCGAGCCCGGATCTGCGTCCACAGATCACGCAGCTCGGCGAAGGGGTCGCCACCCGGCGGGGGACGACGCGGGGGCCACTCGCCTGGGAAGCGGTCGGGCATCGCGCGGCGAAGGGAATGACGGGCGCCGCCCCGGCTGTCAACCTCGGGGCCGGATCAGTAGCGCCCGCCCGACACGTGGATGGTCTCGGCGGTGACGTAGGCCGCGTCGTCGCTGGCGAGGAACGCGGCCACGCCGGCGACGTCCTCGGCGGTGCCGAGGCGGGGGATCGGCAGGGTCGGGGCGACGCGATCGACCAGCGTCTGGTAGTGGGGCAGCTCGGTGACGCCCGGCGTCGCGATGACGCCCGGCGCGATGCAGTTCACCGTCACCCCGAACTTGCCGAGCTCGAACGCCAGCGAGCGCGAGAAGCCGATCACGCCCGCCTTCGACGCCGAGTAGTTCGTCTGACCCTTGTTCCCGAGATGGGCGCGCGAGCTCATGTTGACGACGCGGCCCCAGCCCTTCTTCACCATGTGCGGCGTCGCCGCCTTGCAGACGAGGAACGTGGCGCGCAGGTTCAGGTTCAGCACGGCGTCGAAGTCCTCGATGGTCAGGTCGCGCAGCAGCTTGTCGCGCGTGATGCCGGCGTTGTTGACGAGGACGTCGAGCCCGCCGAGCTCGGCGACGGTGCGCTCGACGAGCGCCGTCACGACCGCCGGATCGGTCACGCTGCCGGCGAAGACCGCTGCGCGGCCGCCGGCGGCGCGGATCGCCTCGGCCGTGCGCCCCGCGGTCTCATCGCGCAGATCGTTCACCATGACGGCGGCGCCCTCGCGCGCGAGCCGCTGCGCGATGGCTTCGCCGAGTCCCTGCCCCGCCCCGGTCACCAGGGCCACCTTGCCTGCGAGTCGCATCGTGC
This sequence comes from bacterium, assembly GCA_026129405.1. Taxonomy (NCBI): domain Bacteria; species bacterium. The sequence goes on along the minus strand of JAHCID010000002.1, from coordinate 570,109 downwards.
GGCGGGAGTAGCGTCCCCGGGGGCGGCCGGGCAAGCGCCGCGGCGGCTGCGGCGTCCCGCCCTGCACCGCGGCGTCATCGCCGCGTCGCGTCCGCGCCGCGAGGGCACGGCGCGGCGCACGGTGCCCGTGGCCCGTGCCTTGCAGCCCCACCGGCATGCGCACGCGCTCGCTCGTCGCCGCCGCCCTCACGGGAGTCCTTCTCGCCTTCCCGCATCGCGGAGCCGCCGAGCCGACCGATCCGGTCGTCTCCGACGCGCTCGCCGCGACGCTGGGCTCGCTGCGCCAGACGGCGCCCGACGCCGCGGGACCGCAGGACGAGCGCCTCGGTGCGCTCCAGACCTCGCCGGAGCTCCAGCAGGAGCTGAGCGACCTGACGGCAGCGATCTTCACGGAGCTGGTGGCCAGCACCGGCGGCGATCCGACCGCGATGACCGCGATCGTCGGCAGCGGCAAATCGGATCCCGAGGCCTTCGCGCAGCGCCTGTCGCCGGAGACGCGGCGCAAGCTCGAAGCCCTCGCCAAGAAGCTCGAGCGCTAGCGAATGGCGTCGATCTCGAGCAGCTCGCGGCCGATGACGAGCTGCTGGATCTGCGTCGTGCCCTCGGCCAGCGTCAGGTGGCGCAGGTCGCGGTAGAAGCGCTCGACGGGGAACTCGCGCGTATAGCCGTAGCCGCCGTGCACCTGGATCGCGAGGTGGGCGACGCGCAACCCCGACTCGGTGGCGAACAGCTTCGCCTGCGACGACTCGAGGATGCCTTTCTTCCCCGCTTCCAGCGCCGCCGCGGCGCGATAGCTCATGAGACGCGACGCATCCGTCAACGTCGCCATCTCGGCGATCATCTCCTGCACCAGCTGAAAGCCGCCGATCGTCTTGCCGAACTGCCGGCGCTCGCGCGCATAGCGCACCGCCGCGTCGAGCGCGGCGCGCGCCAACCCCACGGCCGCGAATGCGACCGAGCAGCGCCCGCGCGCCAGCCCCGCGAGCGCGACCCGCAGGCCCTTGCCCGGCGTGCCGAGGAGATTCGCCTTCGGCACGCGCACCTCATCGAAGGACAGCTCGGCGAGCGGCGTGGCCAGGTTGCCCATCTTCTCGAGCGCGCGCGCCTCGAACGGCGACTCGTCGCGGTCGACGAGGAACGCCGTCGGACCCTGGTCGCCGAGGCGCGCGAAGACGACGCCGGTCTGCGCGATGGTGCCGTTGGTGATGAGCGTCTTCGTGCCCGACAGGCACACCGCGTCGCCGTCCTCGCGCGCGACCAGCTCGACGGCGCTGGCGTCGGAGCCGACGTTCGGCTCGGTGAGGCCGAAGAAGGCGATGCGGCGGCCGTCGAGGAGCGGCGGCAGGAAGCGCGCGCGCAGCGCACCGCCGGCGGCGTCCGCGATGATGCCGGCGACCATGTTGTGCGTCGTCACCGAGCTGCGCAGCGAGCCCCAGCAGTAGGCCAGCTCCTCGACCAGCACCAGGTACGACGTGAAGTCGAGCCCGTGCCCGCCGTGCTCCGCCGGCACCGTGGCGCCGACGAACCCGGGCGCGACCAGGCGCGCGTAGATGCCGTCGGGCAGCGCGCCCTGCCCCTCCTGGGCCGCGACCAGCGGCGCGATCTCGCGCTCGAGGAAGCGGCGGGCGTTGTCGCGCAGGAGCGTCTGCTCGGGGCTCAGCTCGAGGTCCATGGTCGGCGGGCTTGTAGGCCCCGGCCTTCGCGGGGGTCAAGCCGCGCCTTGCGCCGACGGATCGCCGGCGCCAATATCCCGCCCATGGAGCGCATCGAGCTCACGCGCGACTGCGAAGCGGTCGCGATCCCCGCCGGCCATGTCGTCACCATCGAGCAGGGCACCGAGGCCATCATCACGCAGGCGCTCGGCGGTTCGTGGACGCTTCAGATCCCCGCCCTGGGCGGCCTCTACCGCATCGCCGGCCTGGACGGCGACGCCATCGGCAAGGAGCCCATCGCCCCCGTCGAGCACGACGCCGACGCCACGCTCGAGGACCAGGTCATGGCGGTGCTGCGCACCTGCTACGACCCCGAGATCCCGGTGAACATCGTCGACCTCGGCCTGATCTACGACATGGCCATCTCGCCCGGCGACGACGGCAGCCAGATCGACGTCAAGATGACCCTCACCGCGCCCGGCTGCGGCATGGGCGGCGCGATCGCCGCCGACGCGCGCCAGAAGCTGATCGCGCTCGAGGGCGTCGCCGACGCGAACGTGGAGATCGTCTGGGACCCGCCGTGGAACCCGCAGATGATCTCGCCCGAGGGCCGCGAGCGCCTCGGGATGGCCTGACCTCACGGGTCACGGGTCGACCCCCTCTCGAGCCTCCATCCCGGCGGGCCGCTCGGCACTCCTATCGCCCGTCTCGCGCGTCGCCGCCCGCCATGCCGGGCGCAGGATCATGGGCCGCCCCACGCCGCATGCGACGCCGCGTCGGCGGGGACGGCGTCGCGTAGAGGTGCGGCGCGCCGTCGTCCGCAGCCGCGCGCGCCTTCGACTGGAGCGCCGCGAGCGCCGCATCCCACGACACGCCGAGCGCATCCCGCGTCACCCGGGCAGCGCGGGCGTCGTCCTCGAGCCGCGCGATCGCTTCGACCGCCTGCTCGACGGCGCATGCCGCATCGAGCGCGGCCCGCGCCGCCTGGACGCTCCGCGGGCTCGCGTCGCTCCGCCGCATCACCGCCTCGACGAGGCGCGCGATCGCCGCGGCGCCGTCGGTCACGGCGAGGCGGCCGATTGTGCCCGGCGACGGCGCGCCGAACGCCGCGAACGGATTCTTCCGACCGTGGCCGTCGACGACCAACGTGCACGCGAGCGTCTCGAGGGCATCGCCCTGGACGGCGCGCAGCTCCCGAACGCGAACGCGCGCGGCGTCGAGCGCGGCCTCGGCGGCGTCGACCCGTCGCTGCGCGTCGACGTACTCGCGGTGGGCCCCCTCGAGTCGTCGCACGCTCTCCTGCACGAGGCGTGTATCGACCGCGGCGGCGGCGACCAAACACCGAGGCGCCGCGCTGCAGCCGCATTCCGGGACGCGCCTTCTTCGTCCGGGCTGGCATGGGCCTCCGTGCAGGGGTCGGTCGGTCGCGCCCAGGTACCAGACCGGCGTTGGTGGCGCCAAGCACGGGATGTCCGCGCGCGAACGGCCATCGGAGAGCCGTATCTCGCGAGCGGCACCGTCGCCGCAGGGTCCAAAAACGGCCCCGGTCGGCCGCAGCACCGCCGTTGCGGGGCTCGAAACGGCGTCGAGCGTGCGCAGCACCGCCCTTGCAGGATCAGGATGTGGATCGTCGTCGGACACGCACAGCACCGCCTCTGCGAGGTCCGAAACGCGGTCCCGGGGGCGCGGCACCGCCGTCGCACGATTCGAAACGAGGGTCCGCGCGGGACGGGAGCTGCGAGCAGCTTCGCGGTGTGACGGGCGCGCCGCTGGGCTAGACGAGACGTCCTACTGGCACGTGCCCGAAAGCCCCGAGCCCTCGACGGAGCAGGAGCAACACGCCGAGTAGTGACCGACGCCGGTGCCGGCGGGGGCGCACCCCGGCATGTCCGGGCAGCAGTCCTCCTGACACGCGCAGTGGTTAGGAATGGATCCGCCAGGGATTCGGAGCTTGCACGAGCAGCAGCAGCGCGAGCTCTGGGAGAACGCGCCGTCGGGCAGGCACCCGGCGAAGTTGGGTGTGCACTCGGTCGCGCACGTCTGAACACATTCGGTGACGCTGGCGATTCCCGCACTCTTGCAGACACACGGATCGGTGATCACCCGCCCGTCGATCATGCACTCCTGGGACCGCCCGCAGTCGCCACCTTCGCAGCAATCGCTCGGGCCCGGTTGCGAGCCGTCGAAGAAGCACTTCACCACCCGCCCGTGACACTCGAGGCAATCGGCCGAGCACGGCGCCGGTCCGTATGCCGCCTCCAGGGCGCCCAACACGTTGCCGCACTCCCCCTGATTCCCGCAGTGCGTGGTGATGCAGTCGTCGTGGACGTCGCAGCATTTGCCGATCGGCCCGCAGTCGAGCTCGTGCAGCTGATCACACCCGGAGGTGTTCGAGAGCGTGTTGGGGCCGGTGTAGGAGGCCGTGACGCCTGCGTCGCTCGCGCGACTCCGGTGAAGGAGCAGCGCCGCGCTGCTCACCCCGGCCGCGTCGGCAGGCGCGCCGGCAACGGTGACCACCGGTCCCGGGACGCCGCCGGCCGGCCGATACTGGAAGGTCGTCGAGTCGCCGGACACGGTCCAGACGATCTCGGCAGCACCGGCGGGGCCGTTGATGATCGTCCGATACCCGGTGCCGGTCGATCCGGTGACGACCTCGTCTGCTCCCACGGTCTGGCGGTCGCAGCTCGCGGCGTTGCCGCAGGGATCGCCCGAGCCGTCGCAGACCGTCAGTCCCTCGGTCTTGCACCGTTTGATGAGCGTGCGCTTGCAGCTCTTCCGACATTTGCGCCGCGGTTTAACGGTCGAGCCGGTGCACCCTTCGCGACAGATGCGAGTCTCGTCCTTGCACTCGCGCCGGCACTGCTTCGCGAGCGACGCGGCCTCCGTCCCGGGCGCGAGAAGCAGGAGGATGAGGGTGCCGAGCAGGACGCCCGCACGAGTGCGTCCTCGTCGAAGCCTCATCGTCCGTCTCGTGTGCATGGCACTCATCGTTCCGGCACCTGGAGGACGGTAACGCCGCGGGGAACCGAGCGTCAAGGAAATCGCTGGCTCGAAGGGGGCGGGGCTGACCCGCGCGAGTGGTTCACGCGCGTCAGCCCCGCCTCGTCCGTTTCCGGCCGAAACGTCGGCATCCCGGGAGCCCCGACTGGCTCGCCGGCGTCTCGGCTCGGCATGATCCGGTCACGACCATGGACGCGCGCCACTTGGCGGGGTAGTTTCATTCCTCGCATGCCTGTTCCGGCCACCGCCGTCGCGTTCGCCGTCGCCGAGCAGCCGCCGGCGTACGGGCAGCGTCAGCCGCGCCTGCTCGATCGCGTGCGCATCGCGCTGCAGACGCGGCACATGAGCCGCCGAACCGAGCAGGCCTACGTCTTCTGGATCCGACGCTACATCCTGTTCCACGGCCGGCGGCACCCGCCGACGCTCGGCGCGGACGAGGTGCCGGCGCTCCTCTCGGCGCTGGCGGTGGAGCGGCGGGTGGCAGCGTCGACGCAGAACCAGGCGCTGAGCGCCCTGCTCTTCCTCTACACGGCACGTGCTCGACGTCGATCTGCCGTGGCTCGACGGCCTCGTCCGCGCGCAGCGGCCGGCGCACGTGCCCGTCGTGCTGAGCCGCGCCGAGGTGGCCGCCGTCCTCGGGCAGCTCGGTGGAAGCCGGTGGCTCATGGCGGCGCTGCTCTACGGGGCCGGCCTCCGCCTGCTCGAGTGCCTGCGACTGCGGGTGAAGGACGTCGACTTCGAGCGTGGAGAGATCGTCGTGCGCAGCGGCAAGGGCGGGCGCGACCGGCGCACGATGCTGCCGGCGGTCGTGCGGGAACCGCTGGCCGCCCACCTCGCACGCGTGCGACGGCAACACGCCGACGACCTGGCCCGGGACGCCGGATGGGTGGAGCTGCCGCACGCGCTCGACCGGAAGTACGTCAATGCCGGCCGCTCGTGGCCGTGGCAGTGGGTGTTTCCCGCCACGCGCTCCTACCGGCATTCCGAGACGGGCCAGCAGCGGCGGCACCACTTCCACGAGTCGGCCCTCCAGCGCGTCGTGCGCGAGGCCGTGCTCGCGGCGGGCATCGCGAAGCCCGCGGGCTGCCACACGTTCCGGCATTCGTTCGCGACGCACCTGCTGGAGGACGGATACGACATCCGCACCGTGCAGGAGCTGCTCGGCCACCGCGACGTCCGCACGACGATGATCTACACGCACGTCCTCAACCGCGGCGGCCTGGGCGTGCGAAGTCCTGTCGATGGACTGGCGCCAGCGCGGTCGGGCGCTGCAGGTCCGGTGCGGATAGGCTGCGAACCGTCGCCGCCTATCCGCGCGAAGTCGGCCACACGTGCGGTCGAGGCCCGCCGGGATATTCGGAGTTTGCCTGTTCCTTCCCGCCCGCCCGGCGCCGCGGATAGGCCGCGAGCGCCGCGTGGGGGCCGGGATTAGGCAGGTCGGTCGAAGGTTCGTTAGACGTGCTGAGACAGGCTCGACGGATGAGATTCGCACTGGTTCCCATCGTGCTCCTTGGACTCTCTGAGATCTGCGGCTGTCGCCCGTCTCAACCGAAGCTTGAAGTCGGGGCTCTCTATTCGGTCGACGACGGCGAGGGCCACTATCGCATCGCAAAGATTCTCGCGCTCGATGATCGCGGCGTGCACATGAGGCTTTACAAAAAGAAGTTCTCCACGCGCCCGGCGACTGCCGACCCGAGCTCTTTGACACTGGGAAGTGTCGACGACGCCGACGGATTCGGGATGGGACATCTTCCCCTGACCCGAAGGGCATTCCTCGCATGGGAACCAGTCTTCATCGCACCCGGAGTCGTGAGTGCCGAAGAACTGGATGGATACGAGATATGGAAAGAGGGCGGAGGTTATTTCGGCGATGAGTAACGAGCAGTCGCCGGGCGCTCAGCGCTACGGCGTTAGACGCACCGCGGTCTCGTGCCTCGAGTCGAAGCATGTACTTCGAGCTGCTCAGTGAGATCGAGGACGTGGTCGTCATCGCGTCAAGGCAAGGCATCCGCGATCTCGCACGCCTCAGGCGGCAGCACGGCCGGGGGCGGTGGCGAAAGCTCAAGGGGGTCGCGTTCGTCCGCCTTCGGGGTGGGCGCGTGCGGCAGGCAGAGGTACACTGGTACGAGGCGCACGGTGTTGGGAGGGTCAGGATGAAAGTGAAGAGGCTGCTCGACTGATGAGCGCGATGCGGAAGAAGCAGTATCTGCTCTGCGTCCGCAACTCCGGGTGCGAAGACCTCGAGCTACGGAAGTTGTACGTGAAGCTGCCCGACGCGCTTGCGGCACGAGAGGGGTTCGTTCGTGTGGTGGACGAGTCCGGAGAGGACTACCTCTATCCCGCCGCCAATTTCGTGCTGGTCAGGCTGCCGCTGGCGGCTGAGCGAGCGTTGGCGAGACGGATGCCCGTGAGAGCGTCTAACCCGCCGCTGATCGCCAGGGGCGTTAGACGACTCCGGCGAAGAACATGACCGCACTTCCAAGGCGCATCTTCCTGCTCAGCGGCTCCGTCGATCACTGGATGCTCGGACGGAAGAAGCTGCTCTGGGGTCTCCCCCGTGGGCGGCATCGCAGGGAAGAGTGCCGCGCGATCTTGCAGGAGTGCGGCTTCGGATCGGCTGCTGAGTTCGTCGCTTGCGCCGGCCCGCTCGCACTCTTCCGAGCGGTCATCGATGGCGACGTCTTCTACGATGACACGCCCGTCTGGACCTACGGGAAGCAGCGCGGCGAACTCTATCCGGTCCGGTTTCGTTTCACTCGGGTCACCGACGTGAACCAGAACTGGTATACACGCCGTGACAACAACTGGCGCCTTGTTCTCCGGGATATCTGGCAGCCGAAGGGTAGTTGCCTCTTCGAGCCGCGGCCCGAAGTGATGTCGGATGGTGGTGTGGATCAGGGCGTCCTCTTCGCTCCGGTACAGGCGAGTGTCGAGCTCGTCGAGCGGTCCCAACAGCGGAGCGACCCGCAGCCGGATCCGCGACCTACGCCCCCGGTGCAGCTTCGTGCAGACGATGGCCATTTCGTCCGGTCGAAGTCGGAGCTGACGATCTGCAACTGGCTCCACCATCATCATGTGCCTCATGCGTATGAGCGTCGGCTACCCATACCAGAGAACGCGTTCTGTGATTTCCACATCGACCTCGGCGCTGGTTGCTACATCGAGCACTGGGGGCTCGATTCGCCCGCTTACCAGAGGCGTCGAGAGGAAAAGCTGAAGCTCTACCAGCGGCACAAGCTCAACCTCCTGGAGCTGGAGGAGGTGGATATCGCGCGCCTTGATGATGTCTTGCCGCGGAAGCTCCACCGCTTCGGAATCGGAGTGAAGTAAGATGGGCGAACCCTTCATCTCGTCGTCTAACCTGGCGATGGAGCGGACCGCGGGAACGAACGGGCGCGGCGAGAATCGAAGCGGGCGTGTTGCCCGCGGCCGCTCATCGCCTGGTCGTTAGGCAGCAGGAACCGAAGGGGAGTAGAGACTGCCTGTGCCGGTGATCTCCACCTTCTTCGGCATCGTGATCCGCATGTTCTACCAAGAGCATGGCGTGCCCCACTTCCATGTGGAGTACCAGGGGCAGCAGGCGACCGTCACCTTCGACGGGAAAGTGCTCGCCGGGGCGATCCGTTCACGGACCGCTCTGAGGTTGGTAGAAGAGTGGGCCAGCCTTCATGGGCCCGACCTGGAAGCGAACTGGCGGCGGGTGCAGGCGGGTGAGCCGCTTGAGAAGATCGCGCCGCTGGATTGAGGACAACCATGAGCTTCTTGCCGAACGTGACGAGAGCGGAGCACCGTGGCGGGTACTCCATCCATCTGACCTTCAACGATGGGCTGGAGGCGGTGGTGGACTTTGCTCCTTGGCTGAACGGGCCGGTGTTCGAGCCCCTCCGGGACCAAGACTACTTCGCGCGCTTCTTCATCGAGGGCGGCACGGTGACCTGGCCGAACGGCGCCGACATCGCCCCGGAGACTCTCTATGAGCGGGCGAAGTCGAGTGCGGCCGCCTAACCCGCCGATGGAGCGGACCGGCTACGCCGGCCGCTCATCGCCCGGCTGTTGGGCAGCCCCAGCGGACGAGGCACCATGGGTGAGAAGCGAACGACGATCCCTGTGGCAATCCAGGTCGAGGTCCTGTTCAGGGATCGCTGGCTGTGCTCACTCTGCCACGGGCGCCGACGATCTTTCCGCTGGCGATGAAATACCTCGCCTCGTTCGTTCGGGGGAAGGGCCTCGAAACTCCCGCTCGCGTACTACGACCTTCGCTATCGACGCGACGCCGCGCCGCTTCTTGACCAGCTCGCCTGCGTGATCGACCATATCACGCCGCATGCGAGAGGTGGGGCAGCCGCGTCGGAGCGTAAGCACCCCTCGTTCGGACACCGCGCGATGGTAGACTCCGCGGGCCGTCGCAGGAAGGGAACATGCGCAAGTCCCGCTTCGCGGAAGAGCAGATCGTGTCGATCTTGCGGGAGGGAGAAGCCGGCGTGCCGGTGGCTGAGCTGTTGCGCCGCCACGGGATCAGCCGCGCGACCTACTTCAACTGGCGCGCGAAGTACGCCGGGACGTCCGTCGCGGAGCTGCGGCGGATGAAGGAGATCGAGGCCGAGAACACGAAGCTCAAGCGGATGTACGCGGAGCTCGCGCTCGAGAACGCCGCGATCAAGGACGTCCTGCAGCGAAAGCTGTAGGGCCGGCCGCGAGGCGCCAGGTGACGGCGATCCTGGTCACGGAGCATCAGCTCCCGGTTCGACGCGCGTGCCGAGCGGTCGGGCTGTCGCGGACGGCATGGTATCGACGGCCGGCGGAGGCGACGACCCGGGATGCGGCGGTGATCGCGGCGCTGCTGGCGCTCGTCGAGCAGCACGGCCGCTGGGGCTTCTGGAAGTGCTTCACGCGCCTGCGCCTCGATGGCCACGGCTGGAACCACAAGCACGTGCATCGCGTGTACTGCGCGCTGCGCTTGAATCTGCCGCGGCGCACGAAGCGGCGCGTCCCGACCCGCCTGCGCGAGCCGCTGGTCGCCCCCTCCACACTCAACGGCATCTGGGCCCTCGACTTCATGCATGATGCGCTCTACGGCGGCCGGCCGTTTCGAACCCTCAACGTCCTCGACGAGGCGAACCGGGAAGCGCTCGCGATCGAGGTCGGGACGGCCCTCCCGGCGGCGCGCGTCGTGCGGGTGCTCAAGCAGCTGATCGAGATCTACGGGCGGCCTGAGGCGGTGCGCGTCGACAACGGGCCGGAGCTCACGGCCCAGCTCTTCGCCGACTGGTGTCAGCAGCACCGCATCGCGATCCGGTACATCCAGCCCGGCAAGCCCGATCAGAACGCCTTCATCGAACGCTTCAACCGCACCTACCGGAACGAAGTGCTCGACGCGCACCTCTTCGGGTCGGTGCGTGAGGTGCAACGGCAGACCGACGACTGGCTCGTGACCGACAACGACCACCGGCCGCACGAATCGCTGGGCGACGTCCCGTCCACGCGCTTTCTCCCGCGGCCCCCAACCCCGATGGAGTCCAGCAATGCCTGGGGTCCTTGACGGGGGTGCTTACGGGAGAATCTCGCCGTGGCATGTAACAAGTGCAACGCGCGTAAGAGCAGCAGTGAGAAGGGGCGTGCACCTGGCGAGGCATCCATCGAAGATCATCCGTGGCCGTTACGGTGAGCCCACACGGTGGGACGGGCTTGCCTCGGTCTTCATCGCGATCGGGCGTGAAGCGCCACAGCGTCTAACATCTCGAGAGCGGGTGTGGCTTCGTGAACTCGAGAAGAGAATCGGCAATGGCGACGGCGCTGGCTAGTCGAGCGCCAGTCGTTGTTAGCCAGGCGGCAAATCGCGCTCCCGCATGCTAGAAGTGGCAGCTCTCGATGGACTTGAGCTTCGAATGGGACCCGAAGAAGGCGGCGGGGAACCGAGAGAAGCATCGCGTCTCGTTCGAGGAGGCCGTTGGCGCATTCGGAGACCCTCTGGCCCGCATCTTCGACGACCCGGATCACTCCGGCAGCGAGGCGCGCGAGATACTAGTCGGTCACGATGCTCGCCGCCGGCTGATTGTCATCTGCTTCGTTCAGCGGTCCGCCCGCATTCGCATATTCAGCGCGCGCAGGGCGACGCGACAGGAAAGGCAGGACTATGAAGAAGGCACCTCGTAAGCGTAGCGTGGCCTCGGCGACGGACATGCGTCCGGAGTATCGCTTCGACTATCGGACGGCGAAGGCGAATCGGTTCGCAGGGCAGGTGCCGAAGAACGCAGTCGCCGTGGTGCTCGCGCCCGACGTCACATCGGTGTTCAACTCGTCCGATTCAGTCAACTCGTTCCTGCGCTCGGTAATCAAGGCGATGCCGGCGCGTAGGAAGGCGGGTCGGAGGGCTGGCTAACCTGCCGCTGCAGCCGACCGGCTCCGCCGGCGGCTGAGCGCCCAGGTCGTTAGCGCGCCAAGGTCGGAATGGATCAGAGGGCCTGTCAGCGATGCCGACGATCCTGCGAGTGGGGCCTTACCGGTTCTTCTTCTACGCGAGCGATCGCGCTGAGCCGCTTCACGTGCATGTGGAGGGTGGCGGCGGGAGCGCCACGTTCTGGCTTGCGCCGGTCCGCCTCCACTCGAGTCGCGGCTTGGTCCGCCATGAGCTATCCCGTGTATCGAGCATCGTCGCTGACCATCAGGAACGATTTGTGAGGGCGTGGAATGAGTACTTCAAGGGTTGAGCAGCCGTCGGCGGTGGCGGTCAGAATTGGGGAGGACGAACTCGCCATCGATCTGAGTGACGGCCGCTCCGTGACCGTGCCATTGGCCTGGTATCCGCGCCTGGTGTCCGGAACGGTCCGCGAGCGGCGACACTGGAGACTGATCGGTTCGGGCGAAGGCGTCCACTGGCCCGACCTTGATGAGGACATCAGTGTTGAAGGAGTTCTTGCAGGCCGCCCCTCCGCGGAGAGCCAAGGGTCTTTCGAACGGTGGCTCGCGAGCCGCAAGCGCGCTAACAAGCGGAGGCAGCCGGCGCGCTCGAGCCCCGGGAAATCCGGCGTGCGTCGCCGGGCGCGCGGCTGATCCGCACGACGTTAGACACACTGACGCCGGCTTGCTGCCCGAAGTCGACAGGCGGAGAACACAGCCATGAGCGCCGTCCGCAGAGAAGCCCTCGCCCTGAGTGCCAAGGCCCGTCTCAGCCTGATCGAGGAGCTGTGGGACAGTCTCGCGTCCACCCCTGAGGTGGTTCCTGTCACCGATGCTCAGCGTAAGGAGCTGGCACGGCGCCGCCGAGCGCATGCGCGAGATCCGCAGGCCGCTCGCCCGTGGGGCGAGGTGCGCCGGAGGCTCGAACGGCAGAAGTGAAACCGCTGTGGCTACTACCGGAGGCAGAGGTTGATCTTGCGGAGGCCCGAGCCTGGTACTCTGCCCGGCGTTCGACCCTGGGACGCGAGTTTCTCCGAGCCGTCGATCGACGCTTCGTCGCCATCAGACGGCATCCGGCTGCCTATGGGCTCGTCGATCACCATATGCGCCGTGCGCTCCTCTCTCGTTTTTTCCGTATGCCGTGTTCTACGAGATCGGTGAGGCCGAGATTCTAGTCTGTGCCGTCTTCCACTGCGCCAGGGACCCGCGGGCGTGGAGACGTCGCTGAGGTGCACAAGACGCCGTTGCAGCCGCCCGGCTGCGCCGGCAGCTGAACGCCGAGCCCGTTAGATGGCTGAAGTCGACGAGAGCCGACCGGCGGGCAGGCGCACGACGCTGTCGCGTGTTCATAGTCGCGCAGTGTGGCGCAGTGCGTCGTTGCGTGCAGTGCATGTGGTTGGCCGCGCTATCCGTATTGAGTGTCCGGTCCTACGTGTATCGCCACTCGCTGACGCTCATGGAGGGCTCGATCAGCACGGCCATCGCCGAGCTGCGCGGGCTACACCTCGTCCGTCCGCGCGCCGGGTGAGCTTCCGCGTTGCCACGAGGAGAGACTTCGATGCGAGAGCCAGACGCCACGACCGTGGCAATCGTGGGCGCGGGACTCTCCGGATTGATCGCGGCACGTGAGCTCCAGCGGCGGGACGTCGCGTTTCTCGTGCTGGAAGCTGCGGACCGTACCGGCGGGCGGGCGATGAGCGCGACGACGGCGCTCGGCTCGCGGGTCGACCTGGGCGGTCAGTGGATCGGGCACGACCACCACCGCATCGCCGCGCTCGCCGCCGAGCTCGGCGCGACGCCGTTCCGCATGCACACGAAGGGCGTCCCCACCCTGCTCGACGACGAGCGCCGCGTGTCCCTGGCGTCACCGTCCATGCTGCTGGCGGTGATCGCGCTCGTCGGTGTCGAGGCTCTCACTCGGCTCCCGACTCCGCGGCGACGGCGGAACACCACCGTCGCGTCGTTGCTGAAGAAGGTGCCGGGCGTCACGGCGCGCCGGCTCCTCGGCGTCCTGGCCGATGTGTCGTGGACGGCCGATCTCGACAAGATGACGGTCGACTCGATGGTCAACATGATTCGGCGCCAGGGCGGCCTCCGCACGATGCTGTCGACGGCAGGGGGCGCGCAGGACACGCTGGTCGAGGAAAGCATCGGCTCCCTCACGGATCACCTGGCCAGCGAAGTCGGACCCCGCATCCGCACCGGGCGTCGCGTGACGGCGATCGTGCAGGACGATGCCGGCGTCACCGTCGCGACGACGGACGGCGAGGTGCGCGCGTCGAAAGTGATCGTCACGGTGCCGCCGCCTTTGGCCAGGCGCATCCGGTTCGATCCGCCGCTTCCGATGGCGCTCACAGCCCTGCAGGAAACCACCTACATGGGCTCGGTCTTCAAAGGGATCGCCGTGTACGAAGCGCCGTTCTGGCGAGAGCGAGGCGGCGGCGAGTTCATCGTCCTCGACGCCCCCGGCCGCGCCGTCTTCGACAGCGGTGCACCCGGCGGGCCGGGCCATCTGGTCATCCTCGTCGGAGGTCCGACCGCGCGGCTTCTCGACGATCTCGACCCGGCGAAGCGCCGCGCGATGCTCCTCGACGACCTCGTCCCGCACGTCGGCCGCGAAGTCCTCGAGCCCGCGAGCTGGCACGAGAAGTCGTGGCACCTCGACGAGAACGCCGGCGGTGGGTACCTGGCACTGGCCGGACCGGGTTCACCGGCCGAGTTGCCGTTCCCGCACGCGCCCATCGACCACATCCACTGGGCCGGCACCGAGACCGCCCATGACCATCCCGGCTACCTCGACGGCGCCATCGAGGCCGGACTGCGGGCGACGGGGGAGATCGACGTGCGGCGTTGAGCGAGGCCCTCAGACCCCTTCGGGCGCGGCAGCCGCGACCGACGCGCCGCTGCGACGTCCGCGACGGCGGCGTCCGCCGCGACGGCGGCGGCGGCGCGCCGTGCCTTCGGCACCGGCCTCGCCCGCGGCCCCCGACGGCTCCGTGTCGTCGCCGCCCTCGTCGTCGCCGGTTTCGGGCGTGAGCAGCTCGGCTTCGAGCTCGACCGGCGCACCCTCCCCCGGCTCCAGACCCTGGAACCCGAAGGTGTCCTCGTCCGGCGCCTCGAGCGGCAGGTGGTCCGACAGCGGCACGACCGCGGTCTGCGACCGCGCCGCGCCGCGCGGCTCGGCGGCCGGCGGCGCATCGGGATCGAACACGCGGATCAGCCCGCGCGCGGTGACGTCGAGCTCCTTGATCCGGCGCAGCCGCGTGATCAGCCGCGGCGATCCCGGCGGCCGGCTGAAGCCGCGCGTACGCAGCTCGTTGGCGAGCGCGTCGAGCGTGACGCCGCTCGGCGAGCCGACCATGAGATCGCGCACCACGTCGACGATCTCGTCGTGGGGCGCGGTCTGCGGCACCGCCGCGGCCTCCTCGCTCGCGACCGCGGCGCGGTGCCGCGGCTCCTCGCGGCGGCGGGCGTCGTCGCGGTGCCGCGGCTCCTCGCGGCGGCGCGCGCGTCGTCGCGGTGGCGGGGCTCCTCGCGCGGCGTGACGCGCTCAGGCCGCTCGCTGCGACCGCGGCCGCCGCGGCGACCGCCGCGACCGCGCCGCCGGCTGCGGTCGGCGGTGCTCGACGCCGGCACCGGCTCCTCGACCTGCCCGCCCGCGAGCGCCCGGTACGAGGTGCGGCGGAACGTGACCCCGAGGCTCGCCGCGACGTCGCCCACGGCGTCGAACGCCTGATCGTCGGAGACGATCTCGATGACGTCGCCGGGCCGCGCACCCGCGAGCCAGACGCCCGCGGCGACGGCGATGCGCAGATCGCTCCAGTCGCGGACGCCGACCGACGGTGCGCTGTGGACCAGCGCCGCGCCCTTGTGCGCGAGCAGGCGGGCGGTGTCGTGGCCGACCACGCGCCAGTTGCCCACCGCGAAGAACTCGGTGCTCGTGCCGACCCAGTCGAGATCGAGGTGCGCGAGCACGCGCGAGATGTCGGCGGCGCGGCTGGTGTTCTCGACGTCGAAGAACACGCCGCGGCGGTGCGCCGGGCGCGGCCGCGGGGCATCGGGCTCGGGGATGCGCGCCGCGAGGCCGGGCTCCGGTACGACCGTCACGATGACGGGGGCGGGCTCGGGATCGAGCGGCGTCTCGAGGGGATGCTCGGCCGGGGTCGTCTCGACGACCGGCTCGGCCTCGGCGGCGAGCGGCGCGGCGACCAGCGTCTCGAGCGCTTCGAGCGGGTCGGCGACCTTCTCGGGGGCCTTCTCGGCCACCTTCTTGCGGCGGGTCCGCGGGGCGGCGGCGGTGGTCTTCCGGACCTTGGCGCGGGGTGCTTTCGGGGTGCTGCTCGCGGCCTTCCTGGGCCGTTTCGGCGTACTCACACCCGACGCATAGCACGCTCCGTCGGGGAGGTCAGCTTGCGCGGGCCCCGTCAACGGGGGGCGTGAGCGTCAGCTTTTCGGCGCCCCGGGGCCCGACGGAGGCCGCGGCGGCGCGCGTGCCCCGTGGCACCACCCTTGCTGTCCGCCTTTCGATGCAGGGCCCCGCCGTGGAGCGCCGGGCCGGCCACGGTGCCGGCGACCTCGCCGTCTTCAACGCGTGGCTCAACCGTAGCCGGCTGCGCGTCGTCGGCGCGATCGCCGCGTTCGTCCTGGTCACGCACGCGCTCGGCATCGACCAGGTCCGGCTCGCGCCCGCCCTGGCGGTCTGCGCGACCCTCGCGCTCTTCTCGCTGGCGGGGCTGCATGCGCCGGCGCGGACGCAGGGCTCCATGGCCTTCTTCGTCGCGCAGACGGCGATCGATCTGGCCGGCGTCACGGTCGGGCTGTGGGCGTCGACGAGCGGCGTCGCCAGCCTCGTCCTGCGCCCGATGTTCGTCCTCGTGATCGTCCCGGCGAGCCTCATCTCGGTGCCCGTCGGGCTGGGAACGGCGGCGGCCGCGACGGCGGCGCACGCGCTCCTCTTCGTGCTCGATCAGCCCGCGAACAGTGCCGACCTGCTGAGCCCGGGCTTCCTCGGACCCGCCTTCCTCTTCTTCCTCGTCGCCCAGCAGTCCTTCTTCTATGGCGGACACCTCGCCCGGAAGAACGACGACCTCGCGCGCCTGGCGGGCGTCCTCGAGCAGCACCGCCGCGACCTCGAGCTCGAAGCCCGCACGGCGGCGGCCCTCAACGCGGTGGCGCGCTCGCTCGGCTCCGACCTCGAAGCCCC
Source organism: bacterium (assembly GCA_026129405.1). Lineage (NCBI taxonomy): Bacteria > bacterium. The sequence goes on along the minus strand of JAHCID010000002.1, from coordinate 553,858 downwards.
GGCGTTGCTCGGCCGCGTGAACGACACCGCGCGCGGCTATCTGTCGGCGGACTGGGCGGGGACGTTCGTCATCGAGGCCGGCGGGACGAGCTTCCGCGTCGGCGCCTTGAGCGATCCCGAGGTGCCGGCGGTCGAGCTCGGCCGCATCCCGATCCCCTTCGGCTCGTGGCGCGCGCTCGAACGCCTGGCCGGCGAGCGGGTCGTCGCCCTCGGGCTCGACGAGGCGGCACGCGTCCCCGCGCCGTTCCTCGGCGGCCGCACCCTCGGCACCGTGCTGCTCGCCGGCCTGCGACGCGAGGACGCCCTCATCGGCTTCCTCGCCGTCGGCTGGTGGGAGGGCAAGGACCCGCCGCCGCAATGGACCGAGCGGTTGCTCGGAGGCATCGCCGAGCACGCCGCCATCGTGCTGCACAACGCCGACCTCCTCGAGCAGGTGCGGGCCGCGAGCCGGCTCAAGTCCGAGTTCGTCGGCACGATCTCGCACGAGCTGCGCTCGCCGCTGAACGTCATTCTCGGCTACGTCGAGATGCTGCTCGACGACGGCCTCGGCACCCTCGCGCCCGAGCAGCGCCGCGCCCTCGACCGCACGCAGCGCCAGGCGCTGACCCTGCTCGAGATGATCACCGCCATCCTCGACCTGAATCGGCTCGAGGCGGGCCAGCTCCCCCTCGCATGCGCGGACACGCCGATCGCCGGCCTGCTCGCCGAGCTGCGCGAGCAGCTGCCGGAGAGCTGGCGCCGGCCCGAGGTCGTGCTCCGCTTCGAGCTCGCCGACGATCTCCCCGTCGTGTGGACCGACGGCGCGAAGCTGAAGGCCGCGCTGCGCAACCTCGTCCACAACGCCCTCAAGTTCACCGCCGAAGGCCACGTGACGCTCACCGCCGAGGCCACCGCGGCCGGCGACCTCCTGTTCACCGTCGCCGACTCGGGCTGCGGCATCCCGCCCGACGCCCTGCCCTACGTGTTCGACATGTTCCGCCAGGTCCCGGGCGCGGGCGGCGGCGGCGTGGGCCTCGGGCTGCACATCGTGAAGCGCTTCGTCGAGGCGCTCGGCGGCACGGTCCAGGTCGAGAGCGGGGTCGGAGCCGGAACGCGCTTCACCGTGCGGCTGCCCGCGGCGGTGCGGCCGCGGCGCGCCGCCTGATCCGTCGTGCGTTGACTCGCGCGGGGCGCCCTGTCACCACGCGCTCCGGAGGGACGCTCCCTCCGCACGGCCTCGACGGGAGGACGCATGGGACGATCGCGCGCGGTGCTGGGGATCGGAATCTCGGGGCTGCTGCTCGGCGTCGCGCTGGCGACGGCGGCGCTCGCGCCCGACGTCGTGAAGGCGCTCGAGACCGACAAGCACGTCTACATCGCCACGCAGCGGGCCGACGGCACGCGCAGCGACGCGGCGCCGGTGTGGTTCACCTGGGACGGGACCAACGTCTGGACCACCACCGCACCCGGCAGCTGGAAGGCGAAGCGCATCGCCAAGGGCAGCCCGGTGTTCGTGAACGTCGGAACCAAGGACGGCCCCGGCTTCGAGGGCACCGCCGAGATCGTCACCGATCCCGCCCAGGCGGCGAAGATGGCGCCCGCCTACGACGAGAAGTACTGGATCTCGTGGATCGGCTTCTTCCGGCCGCGCCCCGAGCGCGTGCAGGCCGGCAAGACGCTGATCCTCAAGATCACGCCCGCGTCGTAGCCTCGCCGACGACCTCGCGCCGCTTGGGGTCGTAGCGCATCGTCATCTCGCCGCGCGCGATCTGGAGCAGGGTGTCGCCGACGAGCCGCTTGCGCCACCCCTGGAGCAGCACGGGCTCCTCGCCGTCCTCGGTCTTGCCGCCGGTCGCGGCGGCGACGAGCGCGTCGAGGTCGCGGGCGCTGGCGATCACCTCGGGCGCCAGCTCGTCGCGGTCGGCCGCGGCCTGGACGGCGGCGCGCAGCAGCGCCACGAGCCCGCTCGGCGGCGCCGAGCGCCGCACGCGCGGCGGCGGCTGCGGCCAGGTGTCGGGCGGCGACGCCTGCCCTTCCTTGATCGCGGTCAGCATCGCACGACCGTGGCGGTCGACGGTGCCGCCGGAGAGGCCGCGCACGCCGCGCAGCTCGTCCATCGTCGCCGGCGGGCGCTGGGCGAGGGTGACCAGCACGACGTCGTTGGCGAGGAAGTTGGGGCGGATGTTCGCCCGGCGCGCGCCGCTCTCGCGCCACCCGGCGAGCGCGCGCAGGACGGCCAGCTCCTCGGCGTCGAGCCGCTGCCAGCCCTTCACCGTGCGGTAGCGCTCGTCGTCGCCCAGCGCCTGCCAGCGTTTCGGGTCCTCGAGGTCCTCGAGCTCCTCGTGCACCCAGGCGAGCCGCCCGCGCCGCTCGAGGTCGGCGCGCAGCCGGTCGTGCATGGCGAGGAGGTGGATGACGTCGCCCCGCGCGTACTCGAGCTGCTCCTTCTTGAGCGGCCGCCGCGTCCAGTCGGTGTACGTCTGGTCCTTGCGGATGCGCACCTTCAGCACCCGCTCGAGCAGCACCGAGAGGCCCACCTGGAGCCCATAGCCGAGGAAAGCCGCCTCCACCTGGGTGTCGATCACTCCCCGCATGGGCTCGCCCATGAGCAGGGCCATGATCTCCAGGTCCTGTCCGCCGCCGTGCAGGATGACCGGGATGTCCGGATCCTTCAGGACGGGGAACAGCGGCTCGAGGCTCGGCAGGACGGTGGCGTCGAGGATGGCGCAGGCCTGCTCGGTGGCGATCTGCACGACCCCGAGCGTGGGCCGGTAGGTCCGCTCCCAGACGAACTCGGTGTCGATCGCCAGCCGCCCCGCCTTCCGGACCTCCGCGGCGAAGTCCTGCAGCTCGTCCGTGGTCGTCAGGAGCGGAGGGGGGGCCGACACAGCCCGCCCTGGTACCCGTGTACGTCGCAGGTCGCAACCCGCGGCGAAAGGCGGGTCGCGAGACTCCGGCAGGCCGGCTCTCTCGATCCCGTCCGTCTCGGGATCGGTCCTGGCGACGACGTCGTCGCCCGGCTCCTCCGGCTCCTGCCCCGGCCGACGAGGGCCGAAACGACAGCGGGAAGAGGCGACGCTCCGCGCCCCGGATCGCGTCCCACCGCTCACCCCGGCGCCGTCGCCTGGAACGACGGGCGTGCCCACAGCCGGTCGAGATACCGCGCCAGACGCGGCCAGCGCTGCGGGTCGACGCCCTCGCCGACCACGGGCAGGACGCCGAGGTGCGCATCGATCGCGGCGTCGGCGATGCCGAACGCGGGCAGCAGCGTGTCGCGCTCCGGGTGGACCTGGGGCTCGAGCCAGTCGCACACCGCCGGCAGCTCCTCGGCGAGGATCGCGGCGACGCGGCGCTCGTCGGCGGGCTGGCCGAAGAGGCGCGGCTTCACGAAGCGCTCGACGAGGAGCCCGCCGGCGACGTCGAAGATGCGCGTGTCCGCGTACTCCTCGAGGAACAGGGCGCGCGCGTACTCCTTGGCGTCGGCCGGATACATCGCCGGCGCCGGCTGGATACGCTCCAGGTACAGTGCGATCACGGACGAGTCGGGCACGTAGGTGCCGTCGTCCAGCTCGAGGATCGGGATCTTGCCGAGCGGGTGCTTGGCCAGCAGCGCGGGCGTCTTCGGAACCGGCACGAGGTCGCGCCGCTCGTAGGGGACGCCCTTCTCGGCGAGCAGCGTGCAGACCTTGCGCACGAACGGGGAGGCGGTGCTTCCATGGACGATCATGACGACGTCCTCCTTTCACGAAGACGTCGAACCGCCGTCCGCGGAATCGACATCCGCCTCCGCGAGCCGGCGCGTGAAGAAGGCACGCTCGGCGGCGTTGCGCGCGAGCGCCAGCGCGCGGCGCCAGGCCGCGGCGGCTTCGTCGCGACGGCCGAGACGCCGCAGCAGCTCGCCGCGCGCGGCGTGATAGAGATGCACGCCGTCCATGTCCTCGACCTCGGCGAGGAGCCAGAGCCCCGTGTCGAGCCCGTCGGCCATCGCGTGTGCCACCGCGCGGTTCACGGCCACGACCGGGGTCGGCGCCAGCTCGAGCAGCCGATCGTAGCAGGCGGCGATGTGGCTCCAGTCGGTCGCCGCCGCCGTCGGCGCGTTGGCGTGCAGCCCGGCGATCGCCGCCTGGAGCTGGTAGGGCCCGGGCGGGCCGAGCGCGATCGCCGCCTCCAGCACGCGGTTCGCCTCGACGATCTGGCGCCGGCTCCAGCGCGTGCGGTCCTGCTCCTCGAGCAGGACGAGCATGCCGGCGTCGTCGGTGCGGCCGGCCCGCCGCGCGTCGTGGAAGAGCATCAGCGCGAGCAGGCCGAGGGCCTCCGGCTGGTCGGGCACGAGCGCACACACGAGGCGGGCGAGGCGCAGCGCCTCGGCGCAGAGATCGGCGCGCACGAGCGCGTCGCCGGCCGTCGCGGCATAGCCCTCGTTGAAGACGAGGTAGAGGACCGCGAGCACGCCGCCCAGACGCTCGGGCAGCTGGGCGGCATCCGGCACGCGGTACGGGATGCCGGCCTCGCGGATCTTGCGCTGCGCGCGCACGAGGCGCTGCGCCATGGTCGGCTCGCTGGTGAGGAAGGCGCGCGCGATCTCGGGGGTCGTCAGCCCGCAGAGCGTACGCAGCGTGAGCGCGACGCGGGCCTCGAGCGGCAGCGCGGGATGGCAGCAGGTGAACACGAGCCGCAGGCGCTCGTCGGGGATCGCAGCGTCCACGGGCGCCTCCTCCTCGGCGTCGAGCCGGGCGAGCACGGCGAGATCCGCCTGCTTGCGCTGCCACCTCGTCGCGCGGCGCAGCTGATCGATGGCGCGGCGGCGGGCCGTCGTCACGAGCCAGCCCGGCGGGTTCTCCGGCACGCCGTCGCGCGGCCACGACGCGAGCGCGTGCGCCGCCGCGTCCTGGAGCGCGTCCTCGGCGAGGGCGAAGTCGCCGAGGACGCGGATCAGGAGCGCGAGCAGGCGACCCGGCTGGTCGCGCAGCGCACGCTCGAGCGCCGCCTGCGCCGCGGCCGCGGGCTCGGGATGGGGGCTCACTCGACCACGGGGCGCACCTCGATCGAGCCGCGGCGCGCGGTGGGAATCTGCGCCGCCAGCTCGAGCGCCTGATCGAGGTCGCGGCAGTCGAGCAGATAGAGGCCGCCGAACTGCTCGTGCGTCTCGGCGAACGGCCCGTCGGTGCACAGCACCTTGCCGTCGCGCACACGGACGGTGGTGGCGGTGCTCGTCGGGCGCAGGCGATGGCTGCCGCGCAGGATGCCCATGCGCTCCACCATCTCCCGGAACCGCCGGTGCTCGGCGACCAGCTCCTCGAAGCCGGGGTGTCCCGGCCATACGTCGCCGCGCTCGTCGCTGGCGATCAGAAAGGCATACAGCATGACGTCGATCTCCTTCTCGGGGTGGTGGGACGATCCCGTCCCCGCCCCGGTGACGAACGGCCCGGAGCGGAATCGACAGGGCCGCCGCGATTGACTCGTGCCCGTCCGGCGGGTGAACCCGTGCAGATCATGGCCCGAGGAACGGCGCGCCGCGCACCCCGGCCGGCGGCGCCGCGCCCGCCGGACCCGCCGATCGCCGCGCCGGTCCCGCTCGGGCTCCTCGGCGTGCTCGGCGCCGGGCTCGTCGCGCTCGTCCTGCTGGCCTTCCTGCCTGCGTTCTCGGCCGAGTTCCTCGACTTCGACGACGACAAGCTCTTCACGCTGAACCATCGCTGGCGGGGCCTCGGGCCGGAGCAGCTCGGCTGGATGGCCGCGACCGGCCACATGGGACACTACCAGCCGCTCACCTGGCTGTCGTTCGGGGTCGACTACGTCCTCCACGGCCTCACCGGACCGGCGTATCCGGAGGCCGGCGCCTACCACGCGACCAACGTCGTGCTGCACGCGCTCGGCGCCCTCGCCTTCCTCTGGCTCGCCTGGCGCCTCTTCGCCGTCACGCTGCCCGCGCTCGACCCGACCCGGCGTGCGCTCGCGGCGGCGGCCGCCGCGGCGCTGTGGGCCGTGCATCCGCTGCGCGTCGAGTCGGTCGTGTGGCTCACCGAGCGCCGCGACGTCCTCTCGACGCTCTTCTTCCTGCTGGCGCTCGACGCCTGGCTCGCGTGGGCGCCGCCCGCGACGGTGTTCACGCCGTCGCGGCGCACGGGGCTCGCGCTCGGCGCCTGTACGCTCGCCGCCCTCGCGGGCGTGCTCGGCGGGCTCGACCTCTCCGCGCCGGCGGCGCTGCGCGTCGCCTCGCTCCCCCTCCTCGGGCTCGGCGTCGCCGCGTGGGCCGCGTCGGTCGTCCTCGCGGGGCGCGGCAGCGGACGCGGCGGATGGCTCGTGCTCGCGGCGGGCTGCCTCGTGCTGTCGCTGCTGGCGAAGGCCTGGGGGATGGTGCTGCCGGCGCTCCTCGTCGTGCTCGACGCCTGGCCCCTGCGCCGCTTCGGCACGGCCCGCGTGCCGGCGCTCGTGCTGGAGAAGCTGCCGCTCGTCGTGCCGGCGCTGGTCTTCGCGCGCCTCGCGCACTGGGCGCAGGCGAGCACCGTCGGCGTCATGCCGGCGTGGGACACGCACCCGCTCGGGGCCCGCGTCGCGCAGGCGTTCTACGGGCTCGCGTACTACCCGGCGCGCACGCTCGCGCCGCTCGACCTGCTGCCGATCTACGAGCTGCCGGCGTCGATGTCGCTCGCCGAGCCGCGCTGGCTCCTGCCGGCGCTCGCCGTGCTCGTCCTCGCCGGGGCGGCCGTCGCGCTGCGCCGGCGCGCGCCGGCGCTGCTCGCCGCGGGATGCGCCTACGCCGTCCTGGTCGCGCCGGTGCTGGGGTTCGTCCAGAGCGGGCCGCAGCTCGTGGCCGACCGCTACGCGCATCTCGCGACCATGCCGCTCGTCCTGCTCGCCGCCGGCGGGGCCGCGGCGCTCGCGCGCACGCAGGGCGCGGCGGTCGCCCTCCTCGGCGCCGGGCTCGTCGCCGGCTCCGCCGCCCTCACCTGGCACCAGGCGACGTTCTGGACCAGCTCGACGGCGCTCTGGGAGCGCGCCTATGCCGTCGCACCGGAGAGCCCCCTCGTGCTCAACTCGCTCGGCGCGCAGCGCACGCGGGCCGCGGAGGCCGCCGGCGATCCGGCCCGGGCCCTCGCCCTGCTGCGCGAGGCGGACGCCCTCTATCGACGGGCCTTCGCGCGCAAGGAGGACCCGCTCGTCCTGCGCAACCAGGCCCAGGTGCGCACGGCGATGTCGGTCCACGACCGCGCCAACGCGCGCCTCCACCAGCGCGCCGCGCTCGAGCTGTCGCAGCGCGCGCTGGAGCTGGCCCGCGCCCGCAACGAGCTGACGCCCGACTACCTGCTCGCCTGGGGCACCGACCTCGTGAACGACGGCCAGCTCGACGCAGGCATCGCGCAGCTGCGCGCCTACGTCGACGCCGAGCCCGACCGCCTGCGCGGCCTCGTGAACCTCGGCGGCGCGCTGACGCTCGCGGGGCGCGCCGCCGAGGCGCTGCCGCATCTCGAGCGGGCGTGCGCGCTCGAGCCGGGGGATGCGCGCGGCTTCGTCGGCCTCGCCCGCGCCTATGAGGCGCTCGGCCAGCGCGCCGACGCGCTCGCCGCGTGGGAGCGCGCGCGCGTACTGGGCGACGCGCTCGCGGCGCAGCGCGTGCAGGCGCTGCGCGCCGGCGACTGAGCCCTACGCCTCGCTCTCGATCGCGACCTCGACGGTCATGCCGAGGTAGTCCTCGGGCTCGCCGGTGTAGGCGCCGGAGATCGGGATCGCCTGGCTCGGATCGCGCGTGACGCCGACGCGGATCAGGTTGGCGCTGCCCACGAGGCCGTTGGTCGGGTCGAACTCGATCCATCCCGCGCCCGGCAGGTAGACCTGTACCCAGGCGTGCGTCGCGCCGCCGCCCGTCGAGCCCTCGCCGTAGAGGTAGCCCGTGACGAAGCGCGCTCCGAGCCCGAGGCTCCGCACCGCCTCCATCATGAACAGCGCGAAGTCGCGGCAGCTGCCGGTGCGCTTCTCGAGCGTCTCGACCGGTGTCTGCGTCCCCTCCTCGTCCCGCCGCACGTAGGCGAAGCCGGCTTTGATCGCCTTCGTCATGTCGACGAGCATCGCGTGCGTGTCGGTGTCGGCACCGGCGGCGACGAACTCGGTCGCCCAGGCGTCGATGCGATGCTGCGGATCCGGATAGTGCCGCTCGGCGAGACGCCCGATGTCCGGCACCTCCGCGCCCGAGTAGCTGAACGGGTAGGTGCGCGCGTACGGCTCGATCGCGAAGTCGGGCTCGGAGGACGGGTAGTGCTCGAGGCGCAGCGTGCTGACACAGCGCAGCTCGTCGGCCGGCTCCTTGAAGCTCGCGACGGCGATCGAGTTGCCGAACACGTCGTGCAGCCAGCGGATGCTCGCCGCCGGCGCGAGCTCGATGTCGGTCGAGAGCAGGCGCAGGTCGTGGCTGTCGCGCGGCCGCACCATCAGCCGGTGCTCGCCGAACGCGACCGGGCGCGCATAGCGGTAGATCGTGGTGTGCCGGACGACGAGGGTGGCCATGGGATCGCGCCAGTGGACCCGAGCGGCCGGCCGGCGCAAGCCCGTCGCACGCCGCGGTCCGCCTTGACAGACACGGGGGGCCGCGGGCGAGCATCGCCTCGCCCATGCGCGCCCTCGGCCTGCTCGTCGCCGCGCTCGCCGTCCCCGGCGTCGGCGCCGCCGGGCCGAGCGCGCAGGTGAGCACCTTCGTCGGCACCGCCGCGCGCACGGTCGACTTCGGCACGGGCGGCGGCGCCGGCAACACGTTCCCCGGCGCCTCGGCGCCGTTCGGCATGCTCCAGTGGAGCCCCGACACGCTCCCCGGCCTCGTGAACTCGCCCGGCGGCTACACCTGGGACGACCGGACCATCCGTGGTTTCAGCCTGACGCATCTCAGCGGCGCGGGCTGCTCGGTGTTCCAGGACGTGCCGATCCTGCCGACCAGCCTGCCGATCACGCGCGCGCCGGCGGTCGCCGGAACGTGGGACATCGAGCCGCGTTACCTCGCGGCGTTCTCGCACGACGACGAGGCGGCCGAGCCGGGCTGGTATCGCGTGCGGCTCGACCCCGGCACGCCGCGCGCGACGCTGGTCGAGCTGGCGGCGCGCACGCGCTCGGGCGTCGGCCGCTTCACCTTCCCCGCCACCGCGACGGCGAGCCTGCTCTTCAACGCCGGCGGCAGCGCGATGGCGAACGGCGACGTCGGGCTCGCGATCGACCCCGCACGGCGCGAGGTGTCCGGCCACGTCGCGGCCGGGCAGTTCTGCTACCATCGCAACCGCTACGTCCTCCATTTCGTCGCGCGCTTCGAGCGGGCGTTCGCCGGATTCGGCACCTGGGGCGAGCAGACGCTGGCGCCGGGCTCCACCGCGGTCGCCCGCCAGGTCGCGAATCCCTTCCACCTGCGGCCGCAATCCGGCTTCCCCGAGTTCCCGCACACGAGCAACGGCGCGCAGGCCGGCGCGTGGGTGACGTTCGACGCGACGGCCGACCCGGTGGTGCGCGTGCGCGTCGCCGTCTCGTGGGTGAGCGTCGACGGCGCCCGTCGCAACCTCGACGCCGAGAGCCCCGACTTCGACGTCGACGCCGCCCGCGCCGAGACCCGCGCCGCGTGGGACGCGCTCCTCGGTCGCGTCGCCGTCGCCGGCGGCACGCCCGCCGACACGCGCACCTTCTACACCATGCTCTACCACGCCCTGCTCGCACCCAACGTCTTCAGCGACGTCGACGGCGCCTACGCCGGCATGGACGGCGCCGTGCACCGCACCGGCGGCTGGACCAAGTACGCGAACGTCTCGGGATGGGACGTCTACCGCACGCAGCTGCCGCTGCTCGCGCTGCTCGACCCCGCGCGGACGTCGCACCTCGTGCGCTCGCTGCTCGCCGACGCGGCGGAGAGCGGCTGGTTGCCGCGCTGGCCGGTGGCGAACGGGCATACGAACGTCATGGTCGGCGATCCGGCGTCGATCATGATCGCGAGCGCGCACGCGTTCGGCGCCCGCGACTTCGACACGGGTGCGGCGCTCGCAGCGATGGTGAAGGGCGCCACGCAGACCGGCCGCAGCCCGAACGCCGACTACGTCGAGCGCGGCGGCCTCGCCGACTACCTGCGCCTCGGCTGGGTGCCGCACGACGGCACCGAGACCTCCACCGGCTCGACGACGACCATCTTCGGGCGGCCCGAAGCGGTGTGGGGCTCGGCCGCGACCACGCTCGAATGGGCCGCCGCCGACTTCGCCCTCGCGCGCTTCGCGGCCGCCACCGGCGACGCGCAGGCGGCGCGCACGATGCTCCGCCGCTCCGGCGCCTGGCGCCTCCTCCTCGATCGCACCTCCGGCTACCTGACGCCGCGCTACGCCTCGGGCGCGTTTCCCGCCGCCTTCGATCCGCTCGCGGGCGAGGGCTTCGTCGAGGGCAACGCCGCGCAGTACCGCTGGTTCGTGCCGTTCGACCCCGCCGGCCTCGTGCGCGCGCTCGGCGGCCGCCCGGCGGCGATGCGGCTGCTCGACGCCCACCTCGCGCGGCTGAACGAAGGACCGACCTCGCCGTACGCCTTCCTCGGCAACGAGCCGTCGCTCGGCACGCCGTGGCTCTACCCCTGGATCGGCCGTCCGTGGCGCACGCAGGAGCTGGTGCGCCAGGCCCTGCGCGAGCTGTACGACACGACGCCCGCCGGTCTCCCCGGCAACGACGACCTCGGGACGATGTCGGCGTGGTGGGTGCTCGGCGCGCTCGGCCTCTACCCCGCCGTCCCCGGCGACGACGTGCTCGTGCTCGGCAGCCCGCTCTTCCCGCACGCCACCGTGCGCCTCGCCGGCGGCGACCTCGTGCTCGACGCGCCGGGCGCGCCGGAGCTGCCGTACGTGCACGCCCTGCGGCGCGACGGCCGCGAGCACCCCCGCGCCTGGCTGCGCTTCGCCGACGTCGCCTGCGGCGCGCGGCTCGACTACACGCTCGCCTCCGGGCCGGATCCGCGCTGGGGCGCGAAGCGGCGTGACGCGCCGCCGTCGTATGCGGCGCGCGGGACGCTGCGCCCGCCCCGCGGCGCCGCCTGCCGGTGAGGGCCCGTCAGCTCGCGAGCGAGCGCGACGCAGGCGCCGTGGCCGCGGCCGACAGCTCGGCGAAGCGCCGCAGGTAGCCCGGCACCAGGCGCGCCGGGGCGAGATCGTGCTCGGCGAGCAGCAGCTCGCGCACCGCGGGCAGGTGGTAGAACGGCACGGCGATGAAGCGGTGATGCTCCCAGTGGTAGTTCATGTTCACGGGTCCCAGCACCGCGCGCTCGAGGCGGTTCGGCGCGAAGGTCAGCATGCGCTCCGGCGGCGCGCCGCGGTCGGCGTGCTCGAGCGTGCTGCGTACGCCGTTGAGGCCCGCCGCCACGGTCAGCATCGGCGCCACCCACAGGAGCGCCCAGGCGAAGACGTGACCCGTCAGGGCCCAGAACGTGGCGATCAGCACGAGCTGGCAGACGGCGATGGCGGCAACGTCGCCCGGGCCGAGCGCGGCGACGCCGCGGCCGCCGACGTCGCGCGCGTAGCGGCCGCGCAGCAGCTTCTGCAGGTTCGGCACCAGCACGCCGCCGGCGAAGAAGAGGAGCGCCCAGCGCCGCAGACCCGCGCCCGTCTCACGGCCGTGCAGGGCGAGGTCGTAGTAGTAGCGGTCGGGATCGTCGTCCTGGCCCAGGCGCGCGTGGTGCTGGAAGTGGATGAAGCGCTGCTGGCGGAGCGCGTTCAGCAGCGGCGCGTGCAGCAGCCACGTGCCGACCGCGTCGTTGAGGCGCCGGCTGTCGGCCAGCTCGAAGTGCTGGCTGTGGTGCGCGAGCACCACGAGCGAGTGCTGGAGGACGCCGATCGCGATCGCGGCGGCGATCCACACGAGCGGGTTCGGCCACTGCCCCACGCACCACGCGGCGGCGACGACGAGCGTCCACGTGCGCAGCACGGGCGGCAGCCCGCGCCACGCGGAGCGCGCGAGCAGCGCCCGCGGCAGATCGCGCTGGCGCAGCGGCGTCGCCCGCGCGGCCGTCATCGCGTCGCCGTCCCGGCGGGTTTGCCGCCCGGCTTGCGCAGGACGAAGTCCATGTGGCTCGTCGAGCCGACGAGCGACTGCGCCACCGACACCGGCGCGAACGCGAGCATCAGCACCGGATAGAGCGGCTCGTGGATGCCGCGGAACGGCCGTCCCCGCCGCTTCGCCCAGGCGCGCAGCGTGCCGCCGCTCCACTGCGTCGCACCCGACGGCGAGCCGGCGACGCGCACCACCTCGAAGCCGGCGCGCTCGGCGAAACGGCGGATGGTCGCCGGGTCGAAGAGCACGAGGTGGCGCGGCACGTGCCACTGCGGCCAGAGGTCGCCGAAGAGGCGCGCCTCGAGCGAGGAGCGATCCGGCGTCTGCCCGATGACGACGCCGCCCGGCGCCAGCGCCTCGTACAGCGCCGCGAGCAGGCCGTGCGGATCGGGCACGTGCTCGATCACGTGGTGCAGGTTGATCACGCCCGCGCTGCCGGGCGCGACGTGCTCCCGCAGCGTGCGCTCGTCGGCGACGGCGGCGGCGATGTCCTGCGCACGGGCGCGCGCGACGAGCTCTTCCGACACCTCGGTGCCGAACAGGCGCCACGGCGCGCCGGCCTCGCGCAGGAGGCGCAGCCAGGTGCCGATGCCGCAGCCGTAGTCGACCATGAGGTCGCTGCCCGGCGGCATCAGGCGGCGCAGCGCCCGCAGCTGCTGGCGCGTGGTGACGCGGACCAGCGCGCGCACGATCGGCCCGCGCGCGTCGAGCGGCTGATAGCAGCAGTACTCCCCCTGGTAGAAGCGCCAGAGCTCGGCCCCCGCGGGGCGCTCGCGCAGGTAGGCGGTGTCGCACTGCGTGCACGCGACGAGCTGGAAGCGCAGCGACGCGAACGGCTCGTCGAGATGCGCGCTCTCCTCGTCGGCCATCCTGCCGGTGATCGGCGCGTGGGCGGCGCTGCCGCAGAACGGGCAGTCGACGACCTCGGTGACCGGGCCCCCGGCGGGGCCGACGGCGTGGGAGCTGGTGACTGGCATCGCTTCTCGAAGGACGCGGTGCGACGCGCCGACCCGTCCGGTCTTCCCGCATCGCCGCCGGCGCTGTCAACGTGGCGCCCCTCAACGCATCTGCCGTCGGCGGCTCGACGCCGCCGGGGCGGGGCTGCTATCGCCCGCCCATGTCCGATGCCTTTCGCGAGGAGCTGCGCACCTGGCTCGACGCCCACGTCCCCGACGATCTGCGGCGCGAGCACGTGGGCCGCCTGTCCGACGACGAGCGTGTGCGCCGCCTGCGCGCCTGGCAGGGTGCGATGGCGGCGGCCCGCTGGGTCGGCATCACCTGGCCGCGCGAGTACGGCGGCCGCGACGCGGGCATCCCCGAGCAGGTCGCCTACGTCGAGGAGATGGCGCGCGCCCGGGCGCCGGAGATCATCGGCAACCTCGGCATCGGCATCGCCGGGCCGCCGATCATCGCCTACGGTACCGACGAGCAGAAGCGCCGCTTCCTGCCGCGCATCCTCTCCTGCGAGGATCTCTGGTGCTTCGGCTTCTCCGAGCCCGGCGCGGGGTCCGACCTCGCCTCGCTGCGCACGCAGGCGGTCGTCGACGGCGACCACTTCGTGCTGAACGGCCAGAAGGTGTGGACGACGCTCGCGCACCACGCCGACTGGATCATGGTGCTCGCGCGCACCGACCCGACGACGAAGCGCGCCAAGGGCGTCTCGTGCCTCCTCGTCGACATGAAAACGCCGGGCATCACCGTACGCCCGCTGCGCCAGATCACCGGCGAGGCGGACTTCAACGAGGTGTTCTTCGAGAACGTGCGGGTGCCGAAGGCGAACCTCCTCGGCGCGCTCGACGACGGCTGGCAGATCGCGGTGTCGGCGCTGCAGAACGAGCGCGGCATCCTCTACGTCGTCGGGATGCAGATACTCCTGAAGGAGCAGCGCGACGGCGTCCTCGCGCTGGCGCGCGCCCGCGGCGCCGGGCGCGACCCGGTGCTGCGCCAGGAGATGGCGCGGCTCTACCTCGGCACCGAGGTCTTCCGCTTCACCTGCCAGCGCACGCTCGACAAGCTGATACGCTTCGGCTTCCCCGGCCCCGAGTCGGCGATCATCAAGCTGCACTGGACGGAGCTGACGCAGGCGCTCCCCGAGCTGGCGATGGCGGTCCTCGGCCCCGCCGGTCTCCTCTACGACGCGCCCGAGCCGCGCGGCGGCGAGGGCGATCCGGCGCAGCTGCCGCAGAAGGCGTTCCTCGCCGCGCGTGCGGCGAGCATCGCCTCGGGCACGTCCGAGATCATGCGCGGCATCATCGCCATGCAGGTGCTCGGCCTCCCGCGGGGCCAGTGACGGCGCCCCGCCCCCGCGGGCGGGTCCGCGATCTCTTCCTGCGCTGCCTCGGTGCGCTCACCGCGATCGCGTTCGCGTCGCTGTGGGTGCAGCTGCCGCTCCTGCTCGGCAGCCGCGGACTGTCGCCCGCGTGCGAGGTCGCGCCGCGCGCGCTCTCGCTCCTGCGCTTCGGCTGCTCGGACGCGCTGCTCGCGGCGACGGCCGCAGGCGGCGTGCTCGCCGGGCTCGGCATCCTCCTCGGCCTGGCGCCGCGGCTGCTGCTTCCCGTCGCGTGGCTGCTCTACCTCTCGCTCGCCACCGTCGGCGGCGACTTCCTCTCCTTCCAGTGGGACAACCTGCTGCTCGAGACGCTGGCCTTCGCGCTCCTGGTGGCGCCGCGCGGCTGGCGGCCGCGCGGCGCGCCGTCGCCGCATCCCGTCGGCGTCTTCCTCATGCAGTGGCTGTGCTTCCGCCTGCACGTCGAGTCGGGCGCCGCGAAGCTGCTGCTCGGCGACCCCGGCTGGCGCGACCTCACGGCGATGATCGCCTACTGGGAAACGGCGCCGCTGCCGACGTGGCTCGGCTGGTGGGCGCACCAGCTCCCCGAGACGGCGCAGAAGGGCTTCGCGGCGGCGACCTACGTCGTCGAGCTGGGCGTGCCGTTCCTGCTCTTCGGTCCGCGCCTGCTGCGCCCGCTCGGCTTTCTCCTGCTCGCGGGCTTCCAGCTCGGCGTCGCCGCGACGGCGAACTACGGCTTCTTCAACTGGCTGTCGCTGGCGACGTGCCTGTGGCTGCTCGACGACGACCACCTCGCCTGGCTCGCGGCCCGCGCCGGGCGACCGTTCGTGCCGGCGGCGCCGCGCGCGCCGCAGCCGCTCGCGACCGCGGCATACGCGACCCTCGCGCTCGTCGTCGTACCGCTCTCGCTGCTGCCGTTCTCGCGCTTCGTCGGACCACTGCCCGCATGGGCGGCGCCGCTGGTGCCCGTCTATCGGCTGGTCGCCCCGCTGCGCTCGCTGAACGCCTACCACCTGTTCGCGTCGATGACCTACGTGCGCGACGAGGTCGTGCTCGAAGGCTCCGACGACGGCGTCACCTGGCGCGAGTACGAGTGGCGCTGGAAGCCGGGCGACCCGGCGCGCGCGCCGGCGTTCGTCCAGCCGCACCAGCCGCGCGCCGACTTCCAGGCCTGGTTCCTGCTGCTCGGTGCCCGTCGCGGGGCGCCGTGGTTCGATACGCTGCTCGGCCGCATGCTCGCCGATCCCGCCGCGGTGGCGTCGCTGTGGGCGCACGATCCATTCGACGGTCGCGCGCCGGCGCAGCTGCGCGTCGCGGTGTATCGCTACCGCTTCACCGATCGCGCGACGCGCGCCGCGACGGGACGCTGGTGGGAGCGCACGCTCGAAGGCACGACGACGCCGCGCCACCGCGCAGACCCGCCGCCGGGCTAGTCGGCCGGACGCCAGCGGCCGTCGCGCAGCACGAGCCGGCGCGGCGGCAGCTCCGCATGGCCGGCCTCGTCCGGGTACTGGAGCGCCGGCTGGCCGCCGACGGTCACCACCTGCGGCCGCACCGCGCGCACCACGCGCCGGCGCGCGTCGGCGAGCACGGCGTCGATCGACGGGAAGCGCGCGAGGTCGTCGAGTGTCCGTACCGTCGGCGGGATCAGCGTGATGGCGCCCGACTCGTAGGCGGCGAGCGCTTCGCGTGGGCCGAACCAGCGGCAGCTCACCGTCTCGGTGCCGTCGGCGCACGCCTCCTGCACGTCGGGCAGGCGCGCGACGAGAAAGCGCGTGTCGAAGCGGCGCGGGTTCTGCTTCGGCGTGATCCAGCGCGCGAGGTAGTAGAGGGCGTCGGTCGCGGGCGTGAGATCGTGCTCGGCGAGCAGCTCGGCGAACGGCGCGCCGGCGTGGAGCCGTGCGCGCAGGTCCGCGAGGTCGGGCAGGTCGCACGACGCGACCGGCGCGCCGGCGCGCGTCGAGAGCAGGATGCCGACCTCCTCGAACAGCTCGCGCACCGCGGCGACCCAGTAGGGCAGCGCGTCGTCGGGGCCGTCGCCCTCGCCCGCCGGCGCCCACGCCTGATCGGGCGGCAGCCGCGCGCCAGGCACGACGTGGTCGCCGGGATCGACGACGCCGCCCGGGAAGGCGTGCACGCCGGGGAAGGTCACGCTGCCGTGACGCTCGAGCATCAGCACCGCGAACGGGTCGGCGGCAACCGGCTCGGCGCGCAGGAGGATCAGCGTGCTCGACGGCAGGGGCTCGGCGTCCGCCACGGGCGCATAGAAGCAGCCCGGGCGGCGCCGCTCAAGACGAAAACGCTCAGGCTTGGCGGTCGACGTGCCGCCCGCGCGTGTCGGACGGCGGATCGTGGGTCTCGGTCTGCGGGGCGCTCGCGGCGACGTGCTTCACGGCGGCGCGCCCTTCGAGCTCCTGCTGGTCGAGGGCCTTCTTCGTGGCGGCGACGCCGACCTCGCTGGCACGAGCGGCGGCGGCGGCGGGCTGGAGGGCGGGATCTGCGGCTCCGATCGCGATGGGCATGTGTGGAGTCCTCCATCTTCCGGTATCGGTGGAGACGCGCCGGGACTTGAACCGACGGGACCCGTCCCGCAGAAGCTGTCGCAGCCGCCCCGGCGCCCCACGACGCATGATCGAGGTCGACGACATATCCCGCTCCTATCGGCGCGGCGTGGACGTGGTCCATGCGCTCGATCACGTCACTCTGCACATCCCGGCGGGACGCTTCGTGGCGCTCATGGGTCCGTCGGGCTCCGGCAAGTCGACGCTCCTCAACCTGCTCGCGGGGCTCGATCGCCCGGACGGCGGCGAGGTCACCGTCGCCGGCAAGGCGCTCTCGCAGCTCGACGACGACGCGCTCGCCGCCTGGCGCGCACGCCACGTCGGGCTCGTGTTCCAGTTCTTCAATCTGCTGCCCGTGCTGACGGCGGTCGAGAACGTCGAGCTGCCGCTGCTGCTGACGGACCTGAAGCGCGCCGAGCGGCGCCGGCGTGCCGAGATCGCGCTCGCCGCCGTCGGCGTCCCGCATCGGGCGGATCACCGGCCGCAGCAGCTCTCGGGGGGCGAGCAGCAGCGCGTCGCGATCGCGCGCGCGATCGTCACCGACCCCGACCTGCTCGTCGCCGACGAGCCCACCGGCGACCTCGACGCGAAGAGCGCCGTCGCCATCCTGACGCTGCTGCGCGAGCTGAACCGCGCCTTCCACAAGACGATCGTGATGGTGACGCACGACCATCGCGCCGAGGCGTTCGTCGACGAGGTGATCCGTCTCGACAAGGGCGTGCTCGCCCCCGACGGGGCGGCGGCGTGACCTGGCCCGGGCTCGTCTGGCGCAACCTCTTCCGCCACCCGCTGCGCACGGTGCTGACGATGCTGTCGATCGCGCTGTCGATCTTCCTCGTCTGCGCGGTGCTGTCGCTGCCGGCGGCGCTCGACACCATCCTCGAGAAGGCGGTGTCGAACGTGCGCATCTCGACGCACCACGAGGCCGGGCTCACCTACCTCCTGCCCTACTCCTACCTCGCCAAGGTGCGCCAGGTGCCGCACGTGGCCGCGGTCAACCACTATACCTGGTTCGGCGGCGTCTACGACGAGCCGAAGAACATGTTCCCGCAGTTCGCGGTCGATCCCGAGACCGTGGGCGAGGTGTGGCCCGACTACCAGATTCCACCCGAGGAGCTCGCGGCCTTCCGCAAGACGCGTAACGGCGCGCTCGTCGGCGAGGGCACCATGCGCAAGTTCGGCTGGCGCGTCGGGCAGAACGTCACCCTCGTGCACTCGGCCTGGGGCGTCGACCTCTCGTTCCGCATCGTCGGGGTGATCCATTCGATCACCGGCAACGCCAACGTCATGTGGTTCCAGCACAAGTACCTCGAGGAGTCGCTCGGCCCACGTCCCGGCTTCGAGATGGGCGGGCTGCCGGCCGTCAGCATGATCTGGCTGCGGGCCGAGGGGCCGGAGCACGTCGAGGGCATCATCCGCAGCATCGACGGCATGTTCCGCAACGCCGAGGCGGTGACGGCGTCGGAGACCGAGAAGTCGTTCGTGTCGAACTTCATGGCCTCGTTCCAGAGCTTCGTGCGCGTGATCCTCATCGTCGGCTTCCTCGTGGTCGCGGCGGTGGTGCTGATCGCGGCGAACACGGCGTCGATGGGCGTGCGCGAGCGCATCCCCGAGATCGCGATGCTGAAGAGCCTCGGCTTCGGGCGACGGCCGATCCTCTTCGCGCTGCTCGCCGAGTCGACGTTGCTCGGCTTCGTCGGCGGCATGGCCGGCACGCTCGGGGCATGGTGGCTCTTCAGCGCGCTCGCGGCGGCGGGCAAGACGGGCAACGCCGCGTTCCTGGGGCCGCTCGGCAACTTCACGATGTCGCCGGCGATCCTGCTCCAGGGGCTCGCCATCGCCACCGTGGTGGGACTCGTCGCCGGCGCCGTGCCGGCGTGGACGGGCGCACGGCTGAACGTCGTCGAGGCGTTGCGCCGCCTGGCCTGAGCGATGGCGATCCCGCTCGCGTACACCACCCGCAACCTCGCGGTGCGGCGCTGGACGGTGGCCTTCACCGCCGGCGGCATCGCCCTCGTGGTCGCGGTGACGATGCTGCTCGCCGCCCTCGTCGGCGGCCTCACGCGCATGCTCGTCGCCACCGGCGAGCCCGACAACCTGATCGTCATGCGCAAGGGCTCGACGAGCGACGGCTCGAGTTTCATCACGCGCGACGCGGCCGAGAACGTGCGCGTGATGCCCGGCATCGGGCTCACCGCCGACGGCACGCCGCTGGCGTCGCCCGAGCTCGTCAACCAGCCGTTCCTGCGCACCCGGGAGGGGCTGCGCGAGAACGTGCTCGTCCGCGGCGTCGAGCCGATCGCCTGGGCCGTGCACCGCGACGTACGGCTCGCACAGGGCCGCATCTTCGACCCGCAGCTCGGCGAGGTCGTGATCGGGCGCGGGGTCGCGCTGCGCTACGAGGGGGCCACGCTCGGGAGCACGATCGAGTTCGGACGCCGCCGCTGGACGGTCGTCGGCATCAACGACGCGAACGGCACCGCCTTCGACAGCGAGATCTGGGCCGACGTCCGCGACATCCAGGGCGACACGCGACGGGAGGGCTACTCGGGCATGCGCATCACCGTCGCGCCCGGCGCCGATCGCCAGGCGCTCCAGCGCCGCATCGAGGCCGACGGCCGCTTCACGCTCGAGGCGAAGCCCGAGCAGGACTACTACCGCGAGCAGGCCGAAACGGCGCAGGCCCTCTACGTCCTGGTGCTCTCGCTCGCGAGCGTGATGGCCGTCGGCGCCACGTTCGGCGCCGCCAACACGATGTATGCCGCGGTGGCGGCACGCACGGCGGAGATCGGCACGCTGCGGGCGCTCGGGTTCGGGCGCGGCTCGATCCTCATGGCCTTCCTGCTCGAGTCGGTCCTAATCGCCGGGCTGGGCTTCGCCGCCGGCGTCCTGCTCGCCCTGCTCGCGATCTGGGGCGTCAATACGTTGCTTGCGGGCGTGGCCTTCAGCATGATGACGTTCAGCGTGGCGACCGTCCTCCTCGAGCCTTCGATGGGCGGCGTCCTCACGGCCCTCGGCTTCGCGGTCCTGATCGGCTTCCTCGGCGGGCTGGCCCCGGCCTGGCGCGCGTCCCGGCTCCAGGTCATCGAAGCGCTGCGACACGCATGACGGCAGACGCCCATCCCGAGCTGCGCGAGCAGCTCGCCCAGCTGCGGCTCGAGCGCGGCGACGCGGCCGCACGCGGCCGGCGGCGCTGGCCCTGGGTGATCGGCGCGCTGGTGCTCGTCGCGCTCGGGCTGGCCGCGCTCGCCGGCCGCGGCCGCCCCGTCGCCGTCGAGACGGCCACCGCGAAGACCGTCGCCGCCGAGCGTGGCGGCGCGCCGGCGGTGCCGGTGCTCTCGGGCGCGGGCTACGTGGTCAGCGCCGACCGCTACATCTCGATCGGCGTGCGTGTCGCGGGCCGCATCGACCGCTACGTCGTCGAGGAGGGCGACCACGTGCAGGTCGGCGATCCGCTGGTCGAGCTCGACGCGCGCGAGTACCGCGCCGCGGTCGACCGCGCCGAGGCCAATCTGCGGCTGGCGCGCGCCAACCGCGCCCTCGCCGACGCGCAGCTGCGCCGCGCGCGACCGCTCGGGCAGGGCGGCATCATCTCGCGCGAGGAGCTCGACGTGAAGGAATCCGAGGCGCGCAGCGCCGCGGCGCGCGTCGGCCAGGCGGAGGCCGAGCTCGAGCAGGCACGCGTCGCGCTCGACTACACCGTGCTGCGCGCCCCGCGCAGCGGCGTGATCCTCGCCAAGCTGAAGGAGGTCGGCGAGATCGCCGTCCCCGGCGGCTTCGACGGCTCCGGCGACCTGATCCGCATGGCCAACCTCGCCGACCTGCGCGGGCAGGTCGACGTCACCGAGAGCGAGCTCGCGAAGATCCGCCTCGACCAGCGCGCCGAGGTCGTCCCCGACGCCCTCCCCGACCGCCGCTACGCGGCCCACGTCGTGAAGCTCTACCCGCAGGTCGATCGGCAGAAGGGCACCCTGCGTGTCGAGGTGCAGATCGAGCAGCCCGACGACAAGCTGTGGCCCGACATGAGCGCGCGCATCACCTTCCTCGAGGAGGTGCCGGGCACGGCCGGGCCGAGCGGCGCGGTGCTCGCACCGAAGAGCACGGTGCACACCGACGGCGACGCGCGCTTCGTGTGGGTGGTCGCCGACGGCCGTGCGCGTCGCACGCCGGTGCAGGTCGGCCCCGCCTTCGGCGACGACCTGCAGGTGACGTCGGGCCTCGCCGGCGGCGAGACGCTCGTCGTCGGCGACGTGGCCGCGCTGCACGACGGCCAGGCGGTCACGACCGGCGCCGCGAAGTAGCGTCGCGCCTCGGCGCGGCAGCCGAGGCGGCCGCCAGCGGCGACGTCCGGCCGTAGCCACCGTCGCCACGGCACGGATGCCGAAATGTCGTCGGGCGCTGCGTTCGACACCCGCCGTCACGCCCCTCGCCGGCGGCACGACGGTTGCATCGCCAGGCGACGCGAGGCGGCGTCCGGACGGACCGGTCCAGGGCGCCGGCCGTCCGTGGCGCACGCCGACGACGACACGAGCTGCTGTCGGCCACCCGGACCGGCCGACGCGGGAGAGGTGATGGAGACGATCGACCACAGCCGACGCGACGCGAGCTGGCGTACGACCTCTGGGTCCGGCGCGGCCGGCCCCTGGGCTCTCCCGAAGAGGACTGGCACGCGGCCGAACGCCGCCTGGCCGACGACGATCGCCTGCTCCGCGACTACGCCGGCGGCCTCGTCCTCGAGGCGGCCGAGGGCTGACCACCATGGCGACGACGACCGCTGGTGAGGGGCGCGGCCGGCAACGTCGGCCAGGCCGACGTCGGCCCTCGCTTCGGGCCGAACGCGCCTCGCCCCCGACGTCGCCACCCCGGCGACGTCCGGCTTCTGCCGTGCGGAACGACCGGTCTCTCACCAACGACGCGCCGGACGTATGCTGAGCCGCGCGGCGAACACTCCCACGTACCTCGGCATCGGGAACGATCCGGTGGCCGCCGGACCATCGCCGGTCTTCCCCTACGTCCCGCCCGTGCCCTGAGCACGGCGGACCACCACCCACGAACCACCCCGACAGGACGCGCGCAGGAGGAGCCATCGCATGAGCAGGATCACCACGAAGGACGGGACCGAGATCTTCTACAAGGACTGGGGCAGCGGGCGGCCCATCGTGTTCCATCACGGCTGGCCGCTCAGCGCCGACGACTGGGACGCGCAGATGCTGTACTTCCTCGCCAAGGGGTACCGCGTCATCGCGCACGACCGGCGCGGGCACGGCCGCTCGACGCAGACGGCGACCGGCAACGAGATGGACACCTACGCGGCCGACGTCGACGAGCTCGTGAGCGCTCTCGGGCTCCGCGACGCCATCCACATCGGCCACTCGACGGGCGGCGGCGAGGTGGCGCGCTACGTCGCCCGGTACGGCAAGGGCCGGGTCGCGAAGGCCGTGCTGATCAGCGCCGTGCCGCCGGTCATGGTGAAGTCGGAGAAGAACCCGGGCGGCACGCCGATCGAAACCTTCGACGGCCTCCGCGCTGCGCTCGCCGCGAACCGCGCCCAGTTCTATCTCGACGTCGCGAGCGGCCCGTTCTACGGCTACAACCGCCCCGGGGCGAAGCCGGCCGAGGGCGTGATCCGGAACTGGTGGCGCCAGGGCATGATGGGCGGCGCCAAGGCGCACTACGACTGCATCGCGGCGTTCTCGGAGACCGACTTCACCGAGGACCTGAAGCAGATCGACGTGCCCGTGCTCGTCGTCCACGGCGACGACGACCAGATCGTGCCGATCGCCGACTCCGGGCTTCTGACGGCCAAGCTGGTCAGGAACTGCGAGCTCAAGGTCTACAAGGGGTTCCCGCACGGCGCGTTCACGATCCACGCCGACGTGATAAACTCGGAGATCCTCGCCTTCACCGAAGGCTGACCGGAACGGGCGCCCGCCTCCGACGTCGGCGGCGGGCGCCGCCGGCTACTGCCGGCCGACGAAGGTCTCGAGGACGCGCGAGCGGTTCGGGCTGCGCAGCTTGCGCAGCGCCTTCGCCTCGATCTGGCGGATGCGCTCGCGCGTGACCGCGAAGCGCTGGCCGACCTCTTCGAGCGTGTAGTCGGACTTCTCGCCGATGCCGAAGCGCAGGCGCAGGATCTGCTCCTCGCGCGGCGTCAGCGTCGCCAGCACCTTGCGGGTCTGCTCCTCGAGCGAGAGTGCCATCGCGGCGTCGGCCGGCGACAGCGTCTGCCGGTCCTCGACGAAATCGCCCAGCGAGCTCTCCTCGTCGTCGCCGATCGGCGTCTCGAGGGAGACCGGCTCCTTCACGATCTTCAGCACCTTGCGGACCTTGTCCGCCGGCATCTCCATCTGCTGGGCGATCTCCTCGGCGCTGGGCTCGCGGCCGTACTGCTGCACGAGGTAGCGCGAGGTGCGGATCACCTTGTTGATGGTCTCGATCATGTGGACCGGGATGCGGATCGTGCGCGCCTGGTCGGCGATGGCGCGCGACACCGACTGGCGGATCCACCAGGTGGCGTAGGTCGAGAACTTGTAGCCGCGCTGGTACTCGAACTTCTCGACCGCGCGCATGAGGCCGATGTTCCCCTCCTGGATCAGGTCGAGGAAGCCGAGGCCGCGGTTCGTGTAGCGCTTGGCGATCGAGACGACGAGGCGGAGGTTGGCCTCGATGAGCCGGCGCTTGCCCTCCTGCGCCTTGCTCTCGCCGCGGCGGATCACCATCAGGACCTCGCGCAGCGTCTCGGCCGGCATGCCGAGCTCGTCGGTGACGATCTTGATCTTGCGCCGGGCCTCCTTGATGGTCTCGCCCGCGTCGACGACCTGCGCCGCCGGCGCGTGGAACATGCGGCTGGCCTGGCGCGCGGCGTCCTTCTCCTCGTTCTTGATGCGCTGGGCGAACTTGATCACCTCGCTGCCGGGGTGGCCGAGACGCTCCTCGAGGCGCTTGGTCTCGAACTGCTCGCGGTCGACGATGCGGAAGCCGTCCTTCAGCTTGTCGACCATGCTGGTGACGTGCTTCGGGCCGATCTTGGTCTCGAGCAGGGTCTCGCGCGTCTGCTGCGCGATGACCTCGAGGCGCTTGTCGATCGCGACCTTGCGCGCCTTGGAGGTGCGCGCCTTCTTGCGCTCCGCCTCCAGCTTCTCCTGCTCGCCGGCGAGCCGCTTCAGCTTGCTCACCTGCTTCAGGAACGCGTCGGCGCGCTTGTCCTCGCGCGGACCGGACTCGGCGGTGTCACTCTCGGTCTGCTGCTCTTCGTCGCCGAAGAGATGGCGGGCCTCGATCTCGCCCTGCCGCAGCCGCTCCCCGAGGGTCAGGATGTACTGATGCGCGATGTCGAGGGAGAAGACGGCCTCGCGGACGTCCTTCTCGCCGGCCTCGATCTCCTTCGCGATCGCGACCTCCTCCTCGCGGGTGAGCAGCGGGACGCCGCCCATCTCCTGGAGGTACATCCGCACCGGATCGGCGGTCTCACCGGGGGCCCGCTCGACCTCTTCCTGCTCGGGCTTCTCCTCGCCCCACTCCGCCCCTTCCTGCTTCTCCCCGTCCTCCGCCAGCGCCGTTTCGTCGACCGATTCGGTCTCGACGTCGATCTCGCCGAGCATCGAGACGACGGTGTCGATCTCCTCGGCGCCCCCGCCCTCCGGCGCACCGTCGCCGCCACGCGGCTCCCGGGCCTCACGAGCCTCTCGCCGCGCTGCGGGCGCCGCCGCCGCCGCAGCCCGCGTCGCCGCGGGCCGGGACTCCTTGGCCGAGGTTTTCTTGTCGTTCGAACGCTTTTCCATGCGCATCACGCCACGGGCGGACGGCAGCATGGCGCTGCCGGCACGGCTCGGCCGGGGCCTCTCAACCGATACACGCGAGGCTCGGGCTGGTTCCGCTCAAGTAGTGGAAATCCTGAGGGATACGCAGTCCTGGCGGAGGCGGGTCGGGCGGTATTCAGCGAGCCAGAACGCGATCTCAGGGGGGCGAACCTACTGTCGCACCCCCACACAGTCAAGGAGAAAAGCATTATCCATGGCGTTCTCGCCCGCACCCGAGAGGGCGGAGATACGACGGGAAAGTGAGCCCGGCGCCTTCGACGTGACGTCGCCAGTCGCAAGCGGATATCCATCTTCTCAATGCATTTTCGGATCCCACCCGGGGTGCGCCACTGCCACTACTCCGGGCTCGACCTGGCGCTCGCCAATGGTGCTGTTCGCGGCCCCGAACGCTTCCCGGGGGAGGCCGCCGCGTTCGTGCTCGCCCACCCCGACGGACGGATCGACGGACGCGGCACGCGCGCTTCGTCGCCTGCTCGCGGCGGCCGCCGCCGTGGTCGCCGCCCGCCGCTTCCCGCGTCAGGTCACGTTGCTCGTCGTATGCTGCGATCGCCGTCGGCCGCGTCGGCCTGGAGCTCGCCGTCTCCACCGAGCCGCGCTACCACTACCAGGGCTCGCTGCTCTGCGCGCTGCTGCTGACGTTGGCCACGGCTGCGCTGCGCATCTCCACCTGGGTCGCCGCGCTGCTGCTGGTCGCATGCCCGATCCGTGCCGGAACGACGAGCCCGAGCACGTTGCGCCCGAGCGTCGACGCCGAGCTCGCGGCTCTGTACGCCGAAGTGCGCGCGAGGCCCGGGACGATGGCGCTCCTGCCGAACGCACCCTTCAGGCCGGCCGCGGTGGCGCTGCGCGCGCCGGAGGGACGGTTTCCCGGCCGTGCGGCCGCCTTCGTCCTGCACCATCCGGATGGCACGCTCGACGGCGGCGGATGCTCTTCGTCGCGGAGAGCTGGGAGCAGTATCACGCCGCGATCGCCGGCGGCGGTCCCATCACGCGGGTGCTGGCGCCGCCGGGAACGACCACCCGACGCAGCGCTCCGGTCACACGGCCACCTTTCGCGACCAAATGACCTCGTCGAGTTGACGGGCCGCACCGCGCTGGCTCAAAAGGGCGGTCATGCAACCGGCTCTGGTGGCTGCGGTCCTGCTGACGCTCGTTTCGGTGGCACACGCAAAGGTGTGGAAAGGCACCTTGACGACGGCCGAAGGCTCGACGCGGGTAACGGTGATCGGCCTGCTGGTCGGATCGGGAGATCGGATCGACGGCCGCTGGTACTGCCGTGGCTCCGTGTGTCCCGTCAAAGGCGCGAAGATCCGTTTCAAGTGCGCCGGGGGCGGGTTCGGAGTCTCGCCCACGACGGAAGGAATCCTCTGGACGGGACGCCGCAAGTCTCCGCGCCGGAAGTGGCAGCTCGCCAACCCGGCCCCGTGCGAGGTGCTGTTTCCGACCATCCAGGCGACGCTCTTCCTGGCCGACGGGAACCAGGGTCTCGTGAGCCTCAAACCTGGCCCCGCGAGTCCGAGCGGTGCCTTCCTCGACATGGACCTCGACGAGTAGCGCCGGTTCACGCCGCTTCGCCGAGATGCAGCTTCGCCCCGGCGGAGGGCTCTCGGTGGCGTCGCGTACCGCTCACGAGCGCCAGAGCGACCGCGACGCGTCGGGCGGCCGGTAGACGCAGAACGCCCCGGTACGGATCGACGCTTCGAGGTAGCGCTCGAGGGCCGGATGGTGGACGCGGATGCGCTTCAGCGCGTCGGTGATCGCCCGCGTGACCGCCACCCGTCCGCGCTCGGTCGCGCTCGCCGCACGGCGATCGCGGCCTCCCAGACCGACGGCGCTCGCCAGCTGGTGCGACAGCGCGTCGATCTCCGCGCGCGCCGCCGCCGTGCGATCGACGTCGGCGAGCGCCTCTGCCTCGCTCAGCTCGGCGCGCAGGTCGAGCAGGCGGGCGCGATAGGCGGCCTTGGCCGCCTCGTCGAGCATCGGCCCTGCGTCGCCGAGCGTGGCCCCCGGCCGCTCGGGCGCCTCACCGCGGGCGAGGGCGACCAGGTCGAGGACGTGCACGCTCTCGTCGGGATGGCCGAGCAGATGGGCGAGGTAGCGGAGCCCCTTGGTGTCGCGCAGCCGGCACGCGACGCCGTCGAACTGGACGGTCCAGTACTCGCCCTCGCGGCGGAAGATGCGTGCGCTCGGATCGTCGGCACCGGCCGGCGCGGCGCCGTCCCCCGACGCCGCCCGCAGCAGCCGGAACGCCGTCACGGGCCGCGGGAACCCACGCAGGGTGAGCGCTCCCGTCGGCTCGGCGTCGACGAGCGACTCGACGTCGGCCAGCGCGCGCTGCGCCAGCAGGATATCCCCGGGATGCGCCGCCTCCGACAGCCGGGCCGCGAGCTGCGTCACGGCGCCCACCGCGGCGTAGTCGGAGCGCGCGTCGAGGCCGATCGCCCCGAGCGTCGCGTAGCCCTGGGCCACGCCGATGCCGACGTGCAGCTGGATGCCACGTCGCGCCCAGCGGCTCGCGAGCGCCCCACCGGCTTCGCGCAGCGCGAGCGCGAGCGCCACCCCACGCTCGGCTGCGTCGGGCTGCTCCAGGGGGTCGTTGAAGAAGGCCGTGAGGCCGTCGCCGGTGAAGCGTTCGAGCGTGCCTTCGTGCGCGAGCACGAGGCCGCCGAGCGCGTCGTGGTAGCTCTGCAGGACGGCGAGCAGGTCCTCCGGCGCCGCACCGTCGGCGAACGCCGTGAAGCCGCGCAGCTCGAGCGCCACGACGACGATCTCGCGCCGATGGCTGCCGAGCGGATCGTCCGTCCCGCCGCGCAGCACCAGCTCCGCCACCTCGGGCGGCAGGAAGCGCTTCAGCTGCCCGAGCCGCGCGAGCTCCCCCAGCTGCGTCTCCACGCGGCGCTCGAGCCGCTCGTTCCACTCCCGCAGCTGGCGCGCCTGATCGTCGATGGTGTCGTAGAGCCGCTTGATGCGCAGCAGCGAGCGCACGCGCGCCAGCAGCTCGGGGCGACTGATCGGCTTGGTGACGAAATCGTCGGCGCCGGCGTCGAGGCCGCGCACCCGCTCCTCGGGCGCGTCGAGCGCCGTCACCAGCACGACGGGCACCCAGCGCGTCGCCGGGTTCTCGCGCACGGCGCGGCAGACGTCGTAGCCGCTCAGGCCGGGCATCAGGACGTCGAGCAGGACGAGGTCGACGCCGCCCTCGGCGATGCGTGCGAGGGCCTCGTCCCCGCTGGTCGCGGCCGTCACCGCGTAGCCCGAGACCTCCAGCAGATCGACGAGGAGCCGCAGGTTCGCCGGCGTGTCGTCGACCACGAGGACGTGTGCCGGCGTCATCCCGGCGCGACCATGCGCTCGACCAGTGCGACCAGCGCCTTCACGTCGATCGGCTTGTCGTGGTGGCCGTCGAAGCCCGCGGCCCGGACCTGGGGGCGCGCCGCGGAGGTCGCCGACGCCGTCACCGCGACCACCGGGATGGCGCGCGTCGCCGGATCGGCCCGCAAGAGCCGCAGCGCCGCGATGCCGTCCAGGCGCGGCAGCTGGAGGTCCATGAGGATGAGACTCGGGCCGAGCGTCTTCGCGAGCCGCACGCCCTCGTCGCCCGCCGTCGCCTCGGCGGTGCGAAAGCCGCGGTACTCGAGGACGTCGCGCACGAGCCGGCGGCTCCTGGGGTCGTCCTCGACGATGAGGATCAGCTCACCGGCCACGCGCGCTCCGGCAGATCGAAGGTGAAGGTCGCGCCGCGGCCGGGCGCGCTGTCGACGCGCAGCCGCCCGCCGTGCAGCTCGACCATCTGCTTGGCGACCGCGAGGCCGAGGCCGGTCCCCTCGCCGTTGGCCGTGCCGTTGCCGCTGCGCACCTGGTGAAACGCCTCGAAGATCGCTGCCTGCTCCGCCGGCGGGATGCCGACGCCGGTGTCCTGCACGGCGATCTCCACCCGATCCGCGCGGCGGCGCGCGCAGACGTCGACGGCGCCGCCGTCGGGCGTGAACTTGATCGCGTTCGACAGGAGGTTCACCAGCACCTGCTTCACCTTGCGCTCGTCCGCGACGTACGCGCCCACGCCGTCGTCGACGTGCGTCGCCAGCCTGATGCGCTGCCGATGCGCGCGCTCGCGCACCAGCGTCACCGCGTTCTCGACCGCCGCCGACAGGTCGAAGCGTGACAGCTCGAGCTCCATTCGACCGGCCTCGATCTTCGAGAGGTCGAGGATGTCGTTGATGAGCGACAGCAGGTGCCGCCCCGAGCCGTGGATCTCGTCGACGTACTGCGCCTGCTTCGCATTGAGCTCGCCGAACATGCGCGCAGCGAGGACGTCGGAGAAGCCGATGATCGCGTTGAGCGGCGTGCGCAGCTCGTGCGACATGCGCGCCAGGAACTCCGACTTGTGCCGATTCGCGCGGGCGAGGTCGGCGGTGCGCTCGTCGATGCGGCGCTCGAGACCGCGGTTGAGATCCCGGACCTCGTGCATGCTCGCCGCGAGCTCGGCGTTGAGCACGTTCACCCGATCCGCCAGCCCGAGCGAGAGCGTGACCGCGCTCGACAGGACCAGCAGCTCGAAGGCGCGGTCGGTGACGGCGTTGCTCGGCGCGAGGCCGTAGCCGCGCAGCGCCCAGACGAAGAGCGCCGCGATCGTCACCGTCCAGGTGAGCAGATAGTAGCGCGCCGGACGATACCCGGCGCGCCACGCACGATAGCCGCTCACCAGCAGCAGCACCGACCCCGTGAGGCCGACGGCGCCGCCGATGGGGATGAACGAGCGCACGTCGCCGAAGAGCGGCCAGACGAGAAACACCGCGCCGATCGCGGCGAACACGAGCAGCAGGCGGTCGAGACCCGGCGCGTGGCGCCGCGTATCGAGGAAGCTGCGCGCGAACACGGCCGACAGCGTGAAGGCGAGGCTCGCCGCGAGGTGCACCGACCACGACGCCCACGCCGGCGACCGCGGCCACAGGTACTGCGTCGCGAATCCCGCGACGGCGGCGTGGTAGAAGCCCCACGCCGCGATCAGGAGGACGTACAGGAGGTAGCTGCGGTCGCGCAGCGTGGCCCACAGGGCCAGGTTGTAGGCCACCAGGATCGCGACCACGCCGTAGAACGCGCCGTACGCGAAGGCCTCGGCCCGTCGCTTGGCGTCGAAGGCGGCGGGCGCCCACGACGTCAGCGGCAGCAGCATGGTGTCCTCGCCGCGGACGCGGAGGTACGCCGTCGTCGGGCCGGCGAGGCGGAACGTCGGGTTGCGGTAGTCGACCTCACGCTCGACGAAGGCATGGTGGTCCCCGGCACGGTGCTCGGTGAAGCCGCCGCCGGGCGCCGGCACGTAGAGGCGCACGTCGTCGACCGGTGCCCACGCGACCTCGAGGAGACGCTCGCCGCCGCCCGCCCCGGCCGGCCATGGGATGCGCACCCACCACGTCGAGCTGGTGAGCCCGAGGTTCGGCACGTCCGCGGTCGCAGCCACGAACTGCGCCGCCGCGGCGGGTGCGGTCACGTCGTCGATGGTCAGGACGCCGCTCCGATCCTCGAGCAGCGCGATGGCGGCGCCCCCGAGACGCAGGGCCGGTGTCTCCGCGGCGGCCGTCCGCTGTGCGACCGCCGCGAGGCCGACCGCGAGCACGGCGACGCACCATGACGACACGGGCGAGCATCCGCGAAAGCCGCTGCCGTGGTCAACCACACCGCATCCGCCGCGTGCCGGCACCCATGCTCCGAAGGCGTGAGCCTCGACCGAACGACGTGCGGTCCGATCTCACGCCCCCGACGTGTGACGACCACGGTCCGCACCGGCGCTGCCACCGTGGGGCTGCTGCTCCTCTTCGTTCTCGTCTGCGTCGCCGTGCCGGAACCGGGGTGGCCGGCGGCGAAGAAGCCGTGCGCGCGGCTCTGCCGCGAGCCGGTGGCCGCGTGCCGGCAACAGGTCGTCGCGGCGCACGCGTGCACGACGCTCCGGGGCTCGGCACGACGCGCCTGCCGGCGGGCGCAGCGGCCCGAGCGCAAGCGCTGCCGGCGGCTCCTGCTGACGGCGTGCCGCGCCGATCCGGCGTCCGATCGCTGCCTGGCCGACGGCCGGGCGCCCGTCGACACCCCGAGCGCCTGGGAGGCCGTCCTCGCCGACGTCGAGCGCGCCGGCGTCGTCACCGTCGACACCGCGCGCGCCGCATTCGCGCTGCTCGTCGCTCCGCTGCCCGGCGTGCCCACGCCGCCGGGTGCTACCGCGGGGACGGCGGCAGCCGTCGGCCACGACACCGGCGACGTCGGCGGCTGTGCCGCGCTGCGCTGGATCCGGGCCTTCCGCGACCAGCTGACGCCGGAGCAGCGCGACGCCGTCGACGCGGCGCTGGCCCGGGCGACCGCCGTGCCCGCGCCCGCGGCGACGCCCGCCGCCGACACGACACGCGACGCCGCGTCCGACGCCATGCGCTTCCGCAGGCTGGTCGACGACGCCGTCGCCGCCATCGGCGCGCGGCTCGGCGTCCCGCTCGCCGTCCCGATCGAGGTCGTGTTCATGGAGCCGGCGAAGCCGGGCGCCCCGGCGGCACTCGAGGCGCTCGACGCGGCCGGGGACGCGGCCGGACCACTCGCCCGCTGCCGGCTCTACGTCGCGGCGCGCGCGCGCGTCGATCCCGACGCGGCCACGGTGCGCGGCACGATCACGCACGAGGTCTTCCACTGCTTCCAGGCGCAGCTCGCAGGGCTCGCGCGCTACGTCGACGTCACGGCGCCGCAGTGGCTCGACGAAGGCGGCGCGAACTGGGTGGCGGCCGACGTCGTCGGCATCTACGCCGGCGTCGACTCCACCTGGGCGGACTGGTTCCGCAAGCCGGCGGTGCCGCTCGACCGGCGCACCTACTCGGGCATGGGCGTCTTCGCCGAAGCCGCGTGGCTCGGCGCGAAGCCGTGGGCGCTGTTTCCGACGCTGACCCGCGCGACGACGCACGGGGCCGCGTTCGGCGTGCTGTCGGCGCCGGTCGCCGTCCGCCTCCAGCGCAGCTGGGCGGCGTCGCTGCTGCGCCTGCCGGCGCGCGGCGCCGAGTGGGACGTGCAGGGCGGCGGCGTGCCCGGCCACGCCCTCGTGCCGCCCGAGACGACGCTGCCCGAAGGCGACGTCGAGGCCGTGGACGTCGCCCCGTACGCGGCGAGCGCGCTGCGTCTCACGGCGGCGGCGCCGAACCTCCTCGTCGACGTGGCCGGCGGCAACGTGCGCCTCGCCGACGCCGCGGGCCGGGACCTCGTCGCGCCCGCAGGGACGCTGCTCTGCACCGCGCCGCCGTGCACCTGCCCGAGCGGCGCACCGCCGCCGGGGACGACGCTCGACGTGCGCCTGCCGCTCGACGTCGCCGTCACCGGCTGGAGCACCGGCGCCCGCGGCGCGCTCACCGGCCTCTCGGTGGCCGAGCGCTGCCGGTACGATCCGACCAACGCCACCGGCTTCTGCCGCGCGCTGCAGCCGCTCACGACGCTCGGCCCCGCGCTCGCGACGGCGCTCCTCGAGGGCACGCCCGCCGACCTGCGTGCGGCGTGGGGGCCGTGGAAGGACACGATCGTCCTCGCGGCACCGGTGCCGGCGCCGATCGCCGCCGCCTGGGCCGGCGTGGTCAGGGCCTACGGCGACGTCACCACGGCCTACTACGAGGCCATCGGCTACGACATCGTCGACGCGCTCGTCTGCGAGGAGGGCGAGAGCGCCGAGGAGTGCGCGTACGAGATCACGCTCTCCGAAGCCTACGCCGAGGCGATCGCCGACCGCCACGGCGATCTCGTCGCCGCCGACGCCTACCTGCGCGAGGTCTGCGGCTTCCCGCTCGCGCTCGAGTTCGACTTCTGACGGAGCCTGTCATGTACGGACGATCGCTGCTGTCCCGCGCTGCCCTGGCGCTGGTCCTCCTGCTCGCGGCGCCGCCGCCCGCCCCGGCCATCGTGTTCTACTCGTCGCAGATCGGCTGGCGCTTCGCGTCCACCCCGGGCCGCGTCGACGAGGGGTTCGACTTCAAGCTCAACCGTCTCGAGCCGACGACGGTCGGCGTCCGCGGGCTGCTCCTCTCGCGTCGCGGCGCCCTCTGCCCCGCGCCCGGCACGCCGGACTTCCTGTGCGCCGAGGCGTTCAGCAAGGCCGGCAGCGTAGGCGGCCGGCTCACGCTCCACTCGTCGACCCGGCTCGTGCGCGCGGCGGCGACCGGCCTCGGGGCCGCCGTGGATGCGGTCTACGCCGACACCACGGTCGAGATCGTGCAGCTGGGCGCGGTCGGCGTCACGCCGCCGATCGCGATCGCCTACATCGTCTTCGGCCTCCACGGGACGGCGTCGACGAGCGCCTCCGACCCGTCGGTCACCGCCCTGGCGTTCTCGTCTGCACGCCTCGACGGCGCCGGCGTGCAGTGCGTCGGCACGATCTGCGAGCCGGTGCGCCGGCAGAACTGGACGCCGCAGTCCCTGCGTCTCAACCTGCGCACCGACGTCATCGTCGCGGCGCCGGACGGGCTACCCTTCGCCGCCGAGGTCGTCGCCGACTTCGCCGACACGTTCGAGCTGCTGGCGATCGCGCTGCACGACGAGAACGACGAGCCCATTCCGGGCGCCGCCGTGGTGGTGACCGACGGCGACGGCGCGACGCTGTTCACGATCCCGAGCACGGTCGAGACCACGACCAGCACCACCCTGCCCGGCGACACCACCACGACCACGTCCACCACCACCCCCGGCGGCGACCCCACCACGACGACCACGACGCCGCCGAGCGGCTGCCCGACCGGCGCCACGTTCGGGTCGATCGCCTGCCGCCTCGACGCCCTCGAGGCGCTGCTCCCGTCCGGCGCGGGCAACCTCGGGGCGAAGCTCCTCGCCCGCGTCACCGCGGCCAGGACGGCGTTGGCGACCGCCCAGGCCGGCGGCGCCCCGGGACGGATCGGCAAGGCGCTCAAGAAGGTGCGCAAGGCGCTGGCCGCCTTCGGCCGGACGCTGCGCACGCGCAAGGCGCAGCGCCTCGTGCCGGAGCCGGCGCGCACGCAGCTGCGCGATGCCGGCGCGGCGCTGATCGCCGACGTGCGTGCCCTCGCGAGGCTGGACGTGGCCGACAAACAGGGCGAAGGTGCGGCCCCACATGAGCATCGCACTTCTCGGTGGGACGGGGGCCCTGGGCCTCGGGCTCGGGATGCGTTGGGCCGCGGCCGGTGAGCCGCTGGTGATCGGATCGCGCTCGGCCGAGCGGGCCGAGGCGGCGGCGGCGAGCATCCGCGCCGCCGTCCCGGGCGCGACGGTCAGCGGCGCCCCGAACGACCAGGCGGCCGCGGCGGGCGACCCCGTCGTCCTCTGCGTCCCGTTCGAGGGCCTCGCCGAGCTGATCACGGCGCTGCGGCCGGCGCTCGCGGGCAAGGTGGTGGTCGACGCCATCGTGCCGCTCGCCTTCGCGAAGAGGTTCTGCGGCCTCGAGACCATCGCCGGCGCCGCCTCGGTGAGCGAGTGGCTCCAGACGGCGCTGCCCGACGCCAGGGTCGTGAGCGCCTTCAAGAACCTCCCCGCCGGCGCCCTCCAGGACCTCGCCCAGACGCTCTCCACCGACGCCCTCCTCTGCGGCGACGACAAAGAGGCGCGCGACCGCGTCGCCGCCCTCACCGCCCGTATCCCCGGGCTGCACCCGCTCGACGCCGGCGACCTGCGCAACGCCCGCTACCTCGAGGCGCTCACCGCGCTGCTCGTCAACCTGAACCGCCGCCACGGCGGGCACGGCGCCATGCGGGTCGAGGGGCTCGGCAAGCACTGACCGCCCATCGGGTCCTGCGGGGCGTGCAGTGCCTGCATTGCAGCCAGGCCGCCGCCTCCCCGTCCCGACCCTGACGAATCGCGGGGTTGGCGCGCCCAGCCCACTGGCACGCCGCGTGCGTATCGAGCCTCCCAACAGGAGGACGCCTCGATGCTGCCGTTCGGACTACCCCCCGTCGCCCCCGCCCTGACGCTGGCCGAGCTGCTCGGCCCGCTCGCCCCCCTCAGCCTGATCCCGGTCGTGGTCGGCCTCGCCGTGATCCTGGGGATGCTCGCGCTGCGGCCGCTCGCCGGCCGCGGCCTGCGGGCGCCCCAGCCGACGACGCGGCTCCGCCCCGGAACGCCCGCGCCGCTGCGGCCCGCGGCGTGAGCCGTCCGACGGACGACGCTCAGTACCGCGCGACCACCTGCTCGGCGAAATCGCGCATCTGGCGCGCGGGGTCGTCGGTCGGCTGGATCGCGAAGTGCGACAGCCCCGCCGCCTCGAGCGCGCGCACGCGCGCGATCACCGCGTCGGGCTCGCCGATGATCGCGGCCAGCTCCGCCAGCTCGGGCACGACGTACTCGCGCTCGTCGGGGCGCGCGTAGACGAGATGCCCCTCGTGCAGCAGGAGATGGCGCGTCGGCCCGGGCAGCGCCTCGGCCCATGCCTGGTAGCGCTCGACGAGCGGCTGCACCGACGCGGAGAGCGGCAGCGGCGCCGACTTCCACTCCACCTGCACGTGCAGCAGGTTGGTGACGAACGGCGCCGCTGCGGACAGCACTCGCTCCGAGGCGCTGGTCTCGCCCGGTGCCAGCACGACGGTCGGGAAGATGCCCTTCGACGGGATGCCCGCCACGTCGCGGCCGGCGCGCGCGGCGCTCTCGGCGATCGCGGCCCGCTGGAAGGCGAGCACGTCGGGCCCGACGCCCCAGGTGAGATGCGCGTCGGCCTCCTCGCCGCAGAGCGCCAGCGCCTTCGGCAGCAGCGCCGAGAGCGTGATCGGGATCGGATCGTGGAGGTTCAGGAAGCCGCGGTCGCGATGCAGGAAGCGCACCGGGTACGCCCCGCCCTCGATCTCGAGCACGGCGGTGTCGCCCGCGAGCAACGCGCGGATCGCGCGCATCTCGCGGCGCAGCGTCGCGAGCCGCATCGGCGGTAGCCCCATCGTGTAGCGGGCGGTGTTGCCCGCCCCGATGCCCAGCTCGACGCGCCCGGGCGCCAGCTGCGCGACCGTGGCGATGGCATGGGCGATCACCGGCGCGAGGCGCGTCGTC
Organism: bacterium; assembly: GCA_026129405.1. Classification (NCBI taxonomy): domain Bacteria; species bacterium. The sequence goes on along the minus strand of JAHCID010000002.1, from coordinate 518,156 downwards.
GGCACGGCGACGCCGGTGCCGAGGCGGATGCGCGACGTCCGCATCGCCGCGACGGCCATGGTCGCGTAGACGTCGGAGTACAGCATCTGCGAGTCGTAGAACCACGCCTGCGTGAAGCCGAGCTCCTCGGCCAGGGCAACCAGGGCGTGATCGCCCACGCGAGCGGGCAGCGCGACGCCGAACTCCATGTCGCCCTCCTACTCGGGCTTCAGGCGTCGAGGAAGACCTCGCGGAAGCGCGGCATGACGCGCGCCGGCGTGAAGTCGCGGAAGGCGTTCCAGTCGTGCGCGGGGCGCGGCTCGAACGCCGCGAGCCGGAGCGCGAGGTCGGCGGCGGACTCGTAGCGCAGCGCCCGCGCGCCGAGCAGGTCGAGATGCGCCTGCTCCGGCACCCAGCGACTGTCCGCGTAGGTGAACACCGGCCGGTTGCACGCGGAGAACTCCGCGATCGCCAGCCCGAAGCACTCGCCGCGCAGCCGGGCGTGCAGCATGGCGTCGCAGGTGGCGACGAAGCGCCACTTGCGCGCGATGTCGCGGGTCGCCGGCAGGTGCACGACGTTGCGCCGCGGGGCGCAGAACGGGGCGGTGTTGAGGAAGACGAACCAGACGTCCGGACGCGTCGCCGCCGTCTCCGCCACGACGCGCTGGACGAAGGGGATGTCGAACGCGTCCGGCCCGCCGTGGCGGCCGAAGACGATGGCGTCGCGCGGGATGCCGAGCTCGTCGCGCAGATCGCCGTCGGGCGGCGGCACGTCGACGATCAGCGGCACCCACGGCTGGCGGCCGCCGCTCACCACGCGCGAGAGCCACGGCGAGATGTAGGCGTAGGCGTCGCCGTGCGGCTCGTGGAAGGTGAACACGGCGTGGACGGCGGTGCGGCAGCCGCCGGCGACGATCCCGTCCCGTTGCCCGGTCTTGATCGTATAGAGGCAATCGACGCGCTCGCGCTCGAGGATGCGCTCGGCGGCCGCGAACGCGCCCTCGTAGAGGAACACCGGGAAACGCGCCTGGAAGCGGGCGAGGTCGTCGTGGACGACGCCCGCCGGCGCCACGACGATCGACCGGTTGCCGAGCAGCGCCTCGTTCCAGTGGGCGAAGTCGTAGAGGGCGACGTCGGTGCCGCGCAATCCGAGCTGCCCCGACCAGAAGGCGACCGTACGAGCCATCGGCGCGAAAGCACGCCGCGTGCCCGGCGCGTGCCCCGCGGGGCGGGACCGGCCGCCCGGCAGGGTCTGCCCGATGGGCAGATTCAGCCGCGCCGGCGGTACTGCTCGGCGTCGATGCCGTAGTCGGCCAGCTTCTGCTGGAGCTGCTGGCGATAGACGCCCATGTCTTCCGCCGCCTTCGAGATGTTGCCCTGATGGCGGGCCAGCGCGGCGCCGATGAAGTCGCGCTCGAAGCGTTCGACGACGCGCTGCTTGGCGTCGCGGAAGGTCGCGGACGCGCCGTCCGTCGCGGCCGGCTGCGCCGCGCCCTCGGCGTCGGGCGCCGCGCCGGCGAGCGTCCGCGGCAGATCGTCGAGCCCGATCGTCTCGCCGCCCGAGAGCGCGACCGCCTGCTCGAGTGCGTGCTCCAGCTCGCGGACGTTGCCGGGCCAGGCGTGCGCGCGCAGCGCCCGATAGGCCGCGGGGGCGAGCGTCGGCCGCGGCCGGCGCAACCGCGTCGCCGCCGCGTCGAGGAAGCGCTCGATGAGGAGCGGCAGGTCCTCGGGCCGCTCGCGCAGCGGCGGCAGGTTCACGGCCACGACGTGCAGGCGATAGAAGAGGTCCTCGCGGAACGTGCCGGCGCGCACGCGCGCCTCGAGATCCTGGTTCGTCGCTGCGAGCACACGCACGTCGACCTTGATGGTGCGGTTGCCGCCGACGCGCTCCAGCTCGCGCTCCTGCAGGACACGCAGGATCTTGGCCTGCGTCTCGAGCGGCATGTCGCCGACCTCGTCGAGCAGGAGGGTGCCGCCGTCGGCGACCTCGAACTTGCCCTCGCGCGCCGACACGGCCCCGGTGAAGGCGCCGCGCTCGTGACCGAACAGCTCGCTCTCGACCAGCTCGCGCGAGAAGGCGGCGCAGTTCACCTTCACGAAGGGCCGCTTCTGGCGCGGGCTGCGCCAATGGATGGCGTTGGCGACGAGCTCCTTGCCGGTGCCGCTCGGGCCGCGGATCAGCACGGTGAGGTCGGTGTCGGCGACCTTGCGGATGACGTCGAACACCCGCTGCATGGCGGCGCTCTTGCCGACGAGACGCTCGAAGCCGGTCGCCTCCGCCACCTGCTCGCGCAGGCGCGCGAGGTCGCGGCGCAGCGCCTGGCCCTCCAGCACGCGCTCGACGACGAGCACCAGCTCGTCGTTGTCGAACGGCTTCGGCAGGTAGTCGGCCGCGCCCGCCTTCATCGCCTCGACGGCCACCTTCTCCGACCCGTAGGCGGTGATCATCACGACGGCGGTCGCGCGGCCGCGCTCCTTCACCGCGCGCAGCACGTCCATGCCCGACTCGCCATGGCCGAGGCTCAGGTCGGTGACGACGAGATGGAACGACTCCGCGGCGATGGCGGCGCGCGCGTCCGCGAGCGAGGTCACGGCGGCGACGTCGTGGCCGCGACCGCGCAGGAGGCGCTGGATGGCGATGCCGATGGCGCGCTCGTCGTCGACGACGAGGATGCGTGCCGTCACGCCGCCACCACGCGCGACGCGGCCGGCAGCTCGACGGTGACGGTCGTCCCCCCCGCCGCTCCGGGCGCGAGCGCGATGCGCCCGCCGTGCGCGTCGATCGTGCGCCGCGCGATCGCCAGGCCGAGCCCCGTCCCCTGCGCCTTCTGCGAGAAGAACGGCTCGAACACGCGCGGCAGCGCGTCGGGCGCGACGCCCGTGCCGGTGTCGCCGACGCGCAGCACGACGCGGCTGCCGCCGTTCGCCGCCTGCACGGTGAGCCGGCGCGGCGCCGGCCCGCCGGCCATGGCGTCGACGGCGTTCTCGACGAGATTCACGAGCACCTGCCGCAGCTGCTCGCCGTCGCCGCGCACGGCGATGCCCGGCGCGAGGTCGCACACCACGCCGACGTCGGCCGCCTCGAGCCGCCCGCGCAGCCCGGCGAGCGTGCCGCGCACCAGGGCGGCGACGTCCACCGTCTCGGACGCCGGCTCGTCGGGCCGCGCGAAGCGCAGCAGCGCGGCGACGCGGCGCTCGACGCGCTCCAGCTCACCGAGGATCAGCGTCGCCAGCTCCGGCGCGTCGGCGGCGCCCGGCTCGCGGGCGAGCATCTGCGCGAGGCTCCGGGCCGCGGTCACGGGGTTGCGGATCTCGTGCGCGAGCGACGCGGCCGTCTCGCCGACGGCGGCCAGCTTCTCCGCCTGCGCCAGCGAGCGCTCGACGGCACGGGCGCGCCCGAGCAGCTCGGCACCGTCGAGGACGAGCGCCAGCTGGGCCGCGAAGCTCTCGACGGCCTCCACGTCGGCCGCGCCGAAGAACGCGCCGAGCGGGCCGGTCGTGATGAAGAGGTCGCCCCAGCGGCGTCGCGGGCTGACGATCGGCACGACGCCGGTGACGTCGGCGCCGACGAGCGCCAGCGCGATCGGCCGCGGCAGCTCCTCGAACGAGCCCGCGCCGTACACGCGCGTCGGCAGGAACGCGGCCGCCGCGCCGCGCGGCCAGACGTCGGCCACCGGCGCGATCGCGAGCGTGCCCTCGCACAGCGGCGCGCTGCCGTCGTCGAGGATCACCGCCGCGCCGCGCAGCTGGAGCACGCGGAACGACTCGGCCAGCGCGAGCCGCGTCGCCTCGCGGACGCCGAGCTCGGGGGCGAGCGTACGCACGAAGCCCTGGAGCTCGGCTCGCCGCCGGCGGCTGCGCCGGAAGAGCAGGTGCTCGAGCCCCGCCCGCACCCAGAGGTGGGCATGCCCGATCGCGACCACGATGAAGGCGACGGCGCCCACGTCGACGAGGATGCGCCCCCACGACGTCGGCACCCGCTCGCGGAGCAGCGGCCCGCCGACGTACGCGAGCGCCACCACGGCCCCCATCGACAGCGTCAGCAGGTAGAGCCGCACGACCTCGCCCAACGAGCGCATCACGAACGGGATCGCGAACGCGAAGCCGACGAGGGCGTCGAGGATCGCGATGCGCTCCTTCACGAGCGGCGACTCGCTGACCACCATCACCGCGAACAGCAGCGACAGGACGACGAGCGCCGCGCCCAGCACGACGACGTCCGAGCGCCGCGCCACGCCGAGCCCGCCGGGCCGCCAGCCGCCGTCCCGCGCGACGCGATGGATCTGGAGCAGCGCCAGGCCCAGGATCACGACGACGAACGCCACGAACACGAGCCGCGCGACGCGCCACAGCTCCGACGCCGGCTCCGCCGTCGCGCACACCACGGTGCAGAAGACCGCGACCGCGAGCGCGGAGCCGTAATTGACCAGCAGCCAGCGCCGGCTCGGCACCCGCACCTCGAGCGGGAAGTAGCGCGTCATGTGCCGGAAGGCGCTGGTCCCGAGGATGACGGCGACGTCGCGCAGGACGCCGAGGAGGCGCAGCCCCATGGGCTTCTCGGCCCGCATCTCCGGCGGGATCAGACCGAACGGGACGCCGCCCGCGTAGGCGACCGTCATCGAGACCGCGACCACGAGGCCGAGGAAGGGCAGCGCCCGCCGCTGCGGCCGCGCCCGCAGGCTCGAGCCGATGTCCCACGCGACCACCGCCCAGAGGAGGGCCACGGCGCCGTGCGCGGCGCCGGCGGTGATCAGCGAAGAGCAGAGGGGCGACGACTCCATCGGGCCTCGGGGGAGGTTCGCAAGGTCGATGCCAAGCGACCGCCACCTTCTAGGCCCACCGGGCGGAAGGATTCCAGGCCACCCGGCGGCAGCCGCATGGCGGCGCATGCAGCCGGTCGCATGCCCGGTCGGGCACCTGACCGGCGGCGCGTTGCCTCGCGGAGCCGATCGGGCAAGAACCCCCGCCCATGTCGGAGCGTCGCGACACTCCCGAGCAGGCCGAGTTCCGCCGGCATTGCCGCCGTTGGCTGGCCGAGAACAAGCCGGCCCCCCCGCCCTTCCGCATGCCCATCGCCGCCATCGAGGTGATGACCGAGGAGCAGCGCCGCTGGCTCTGCGCCTGGCAGAAGCAGTGCTACGACGCCGGCCTGGTCGGCTCCGACTACCCGAAGGAATACGGCGGCGGCGGCCACAAGGGCTTCCAGGCGATCGCCACCCAGGAGCTCGGCCGCGCGGGCGTGCCGTTCATGATCAACGTGATCGGCCTCGGCATGGCCGCACCGACGATCCTGAACCACGGCACCGAGGAGCAGAAGCGCCGCCTCCTGCCGCCGCTGCTGTCGGGCGACGAGATCTGGTGCCAGGGCTTCTCCGAGCCGAACGCCGGCAGCGACCTCGCCGGCGCGCAGGCGGCGGCGGTGCGCGACGGCGACCACTGGATCATCAACGGCCACAAGGTGTGGACGAGCCTGGCGCACTTCGCGAGCTGGATGATCATGCTCACCCGCACCAGCAGCGACGACAAGTACAAGGGGCTCACGTACTTCATCGTCCCGATCGCGAACACGCCCGGGGTCACCGTGCGGCCGCTCATCAAGATGACCGGCGAGACGGGCTTCAACGAGGTGCTGTTCGAGGACGTGCGCGTGCCGGACACGCTGCGCGTCGACGCGGTCGGCAAGGGCTGGACGGTGGCGATGACGACGCTCCTCTACGAGCGCGGCGCCGCCGAGGGCGCGGGCAGCGGCGGCGGCGCGTCGCTCGACGACCAGATAAAGGCGCTCGTCGCGCTCGCCAAGCGCACGCCGCGCGGCCCCGGCACGGCATGGGACGACGCGGTCGTCCGCGACAAGGTCGCCGCGCTCGCCGTACGCGCCGAAGGCCTGCGCCAGAACGGCCGCCGCGCCCGCGTCGAGGCGCTGTGCGACCATCCGATGCGACTTCCGCTGCAGCAGAAGGTGCTGGTGAGCGAGCTGCTCCAGGACATGGCGGGCGTCGGCGTCGAGATCGCCGGGCCGTGGTCGACGCTCTACTTCGGCGACCCGAACGCGCCCGACGCGGCGCACTGGCCGCACGCCCACATGAACTCGTACGGCTTCACGATCGCCGCCGGCTCGAACGAGATCCAGCGCAACATCCTGGGCGAGCGCGTGCTCGGTCTCGCCAAGAGCAAGTAAGGACGCACGACGATGGCACAGCCCAAGGATTTCGGCTTCGGCAGCGAGGAGCAGATGGTGCGCGACCAGGCGCGCAAGCTGCTGCGCGAGAAGGCGGGCATCGAGCGCCTCCGCGTGCTCGCCGCGAAGGATCACCACGCCGCCTACGAAGGCCCCGAGCCGCCCTGCGCGTGGGACGAGGCGCTCTGGGACGAGATGGTGGCGCTCGGCTGGACGGCGCTGTGGGTGCCCGAGTCGGCCGGCGGCGTCGGCATGAAGACCGTCGCCGTGACGGCGGTCGCCGAGGAGATCGGCCGCGCCGCCGCCCCCTCGCCGCTGCCGGCGACGCTGCAGGCGACCGCCGTGCTGCGCTGCGCGCCCGAGGAGAGCGCCAAGCCCTGGCTCGAGCAGATCGCGGGCGGCACCGCGGCGACGCTCGCCGTCGCCGGCCGGTCGGCGTCGTGGGAGCCGGGCGAGACGGACGTCACGGTCGCGGAGGACGGCACGCTGTCCGGCACCGCCTGCTTCGTGCAGGACGCCCGCAAAGCGGGGCTGTTCGTCGTCACCGCGAGGGACGCGTCGGGCGGCGTCGGCCTCTACGCCGTGCCGGCCGGCACGAACGGCGTGACGGTCGTGCCCGATCGCATCGTCGATCTGACGCGCGACCAGGCGCACGTCACCTTCGCGAAGGTGACGCCGGCGGGCACGATCGCCGCGCCGGGCGCGGGTGCGAAGGCGCTGGCCGACGCCGAGGCGTCGATCCTGGTGCTCGTCGCCGCCGACCTCTCTGGCGCCGCCGAGTGGGCGCTCCAGACCACCGCGGAATACGCTCGCGTGCGCACGCAGTTCGAGCACCCGATCGGCTTCTTCCAGGCGGTGAAGCACCCCATCGTCAACATGATGCTGGCCGTCGACCGCGCCCGCTCGGTGCTGTGGACCGCGGCCTGCGCGCTCGACACCGACCCTGCGTCGGCGCTGCGCGTCGCACGCATGGCCAAGTCGGCGGCGGCCGACGCGGCGGCGTTCTGCGCCGACCGCTCGGTGCAGCTCCACGGCGGCATCGGCTTCACCTGGGAGTGCGACGTCCACATCTGGTTCAAGCGCCTGCGCCACGGCCAGTTCCTGTGGGGCGACGGGCTGGTGCAGCGGCAGAAGATCGCGGCGGCGCTCGCGGCCTAACGGGCCGCGAGCCGTCCGCGGTCGAGCCCCGACCACTCGTCGTCGAGGCTCGACCAGGCGCTCATCGCGGAGACCTCCGCGATCTCGCCGAGCCGCGGATACTGCGGGTCGTCCGTGGACCACTGGCCACCGTCGCTCGGATAGTCGCCCTTCGGGATCTGCTCGACCGGCGCGCGCAGCCGGAGATCGACGCCGAAGTAGAGGCGGTCGCCCTCCTGGACGTCGAGCTTCCCCGCGTCCCAGTAGTCGCGCACCTGCGCCTCGTGCTTCTCGTCGAAGCCGTTGAAGAGGAAGCGGTTGGCGTTCTTCTCCACCACCTCGGCGAGCGACATGCCGATGCGGACGCCGCCCTTCCCGCGCCAGCGCGATTCCCTGTCGACCACCGTGATGGCGGCGAGGTGGCCCATCGGCTCCTCGTCGTAGAAGCGGACGTAGGCGCGCAGCGTGGGGTCGTTCGGGAAGAGGATCAGGCCCTTCTCGCCGTCGGGCAGCTCGCCGACGACGACGTTCGCGGCGCCGTAGCGCGTCTTCAGGTCCTCGACGGTGGTCTCCTCGGAGAACGTGCCGGGCAGGACGAGATCGGCGTCGGAGGGGGACGAGGACGTCCCGCCGCCGCACGCGGCGAGGGCGAGGAGAGCGAGCAGCGGCAGCCGGCGCCGGGTGATGGGCATGGCCACGTTGGCTAGCCCAGGCTGGCGGCCGCCGTCGAGACGTCGACCGGCTCATCGCTCCCGCGGCAGCCGCTGCCGCGTGCGGGCGTAGTCGGCCCACGGATCCGCCGCGAGCGCGCGCAGCCGGCGCCCGAGGTTCGCGACCGTGAAGCGGTCCGGCCGCATGCGCGGACCGAGCTCGTCCCAGGCGATCGGCGTCGACACCGGCGCGCCCGGCTTCGCGCGCGTCGAGTAGGCGGCGATCGAGGTTGCGCCGCGGACGTTGCGCAGATGGTCGATGAAGATGCGGCCGCGGCGCTTCGCCTTCGACATCGTCGCCACGAAGGCCTCGGGCGCCTCGCGCGCGAGGTCTTCGGCCACGCCGCGCGCGAAGGCGGCGCATGCCTCCCAGCTCGGGCCACGCCGGATCGGCGCCACCAGGTGCAGGCCCTTGCCGCCCGTCGTCTTGAGGAAGGTCTCGAGGCCGCGTGCCTGAAGCCGCGCGCGCAGGACGCGCGCGCCGGCGACCGTCGCCGTCCACGGCACGTCTTCGGCCGGATCGAGGTCGAAGACGATCCGATCCGGCTCCTCGAGGCGCTCGGCCACCGCGTTCCAGGTGTGGATCTCGAGGATGCCCATCTGCACCAGACCGACGAGCCCCGCGAGATCGTCGACGACGAGGTACTCGCCCAGCTTGTGCCGCTCCTGGATGCGTACGCGGCGCAGCACCTCGGGGGCCCAGGACCCCGTGTGCTTCTGATAGAAGCACGGCCCGCCGAGGCCATCCGGGCAGCGCACGAGCGACGTCGGCCGCGAGACTAGGTGCGGCAGGATCCAGTCGGCGATGCCGGCATAGAACTCCGCCAGCGCCCGCTTCGTGAGTCCCTGGCCGGGATACAGGACGCGGTCGGGGTGCGTCAGGCGCACGCCGGCGATCTCGAGGCCTGCGTCGCCGTCACGCGGTCCCGCGGCGGCGCTCATCGCCGCCTCCGGCTCGACGCGGGCGGCGGCGGCGCGCGCTCGCGCCCGATCGCCGTCGCCGGCTTGTCCTCGCGCAGACCGCGGAAGGTGGGATGGCGCAGCCGCCCGTCCGACGTCCACTCGGTGAAGCCGACCTCGACGACGAGGAGCGGCCGCACCCAGTGCGCGTGCGTCGCACCGGGCGGCCGCTCGAGAAACGGGCTGGCCGGGGCGCGGAGCCCGTCGAGCCGCTCGCGCAACGCCAGCGCCGCCGCCTGCATGAAGCCGGTCCCGACCTTGCCGGCATAGCGCAGCCGGCCGTCGGCGTCGTGCACGCCGAGCAGCAGCGCGCCGATGCCGGCGCGGCTCCCCTCCGGATCGGTGAAGCCGCCGACGACGAGCTCCTGCCCGTGCGCGCACTTCACCTTGAGCCACGTGCGCGTGCGACCGCCGACGTACGGCGCGTCGCGCCGCTTCGAGACGATGCCCTCGAGCCGCGCGCGGCACGCGGCCCGGAACGCCGCTTCGCCGCCGCCGACGACGTGCTCGCTGTAGCGCAGTGTCCCCGTGCGGCCGCCGCCGATCAGGGCGCGCAACGCCTGCTTGCGCGCCTCGAGCGGCACGCCGGTCAGGTCGATGCCGTCCCGATGGAGCAGGTCGAAGACGAAGTAGACGAGCGTCCCGCCGCCGGCCGCCGCGTTCTGGAGCGCGCCGAAGCTCGTGCGGCCGTCCGCGCCGACGACGGCGACCTCGCCGTCGAGCAGCGCGGCGGCGACCGGCAGCGCCGCCGCCGCACGCGCGACGGCGGGGAAGCGCTCCGTCCAATCCTTGCCGTTGCGGCTCGCGAGGGTGACGCGGCCGCGCGCGACGCGGCAGAGGATGCGATAGCCGTCGTACTTGCTCTCGTGGAGCCAGTCGTCGCCCGCCGGCGGCGCGGCGACGAGCGTCGCCAGCTGCGGCGTGATCGCGGCCGGCAGCGCGGCCCGCCGTTTCCCCGGCAGCGCCCTCACGGGACTTGATGCCGCGCGGGTTCGGCGTACGGAATGGGACGTTGCCACGCCGCGATCATACACGCGCGTCGCCGGTGCGAGAGTCCCAGGGCACGGCCGGCGCACCGAGCGCGCCCGCCGTGGCGGCCGCCCTGCGCGAGATGGGCGCGCTGCTCGCGCTGGAGAAGGGCAACTACTTCCGCGCCCGCGCCTTCACCCGCGCCGCCGACGTCGTCCTCCAGGTCCCCGGCGACCTCGCCGCGCTGGTCCTGGCCGGCCGGCTGACGGCGATCGCGGGCATCGGCGACACCATCGCCGCCGCCGTCGCGGAGCTGGTGACCACCGGGCGTCTCGCCGGCCTCGAGCGCCTGCGCAGCCGCTTCCCGCCCGGCACGGCCGAGCTGCGTGCCGTCCTGTCGCTGCGCCGCATCCGCACCGTGCACGACGCGCTCGGCGTCGCGTCGCTCGAGGCGCTGCGCGAGGCCTGCGAGAACGGGCGGCTGCGCGGCCTGCCCGGCTTCGGCGAGGCGACCGAGCGCGCCGTCTGCGCCCGGCTCGCGGCGCTCGCCGAGCGGGCACGCGGCGCGCTCCTGCCCGAGGCCGACGCCGAGGCCGCCCGCGTCCTCGCCCACCTGCGCGCGCATCCGGCCGCTGCACGCGTCGAGCTGGCGGGCACGCTGCGCCGGCGCGTCGAGCTGACCGAGCGTCTCGAGGTCGCGATCGCGACCCCGGCGCCCGACGCCGTCTGGCGGCACGCCGCCTCCCTGCCCGGCGCCGCAGCGATCGACGGCCCGGTGATCGTCCGGCCGGGGCTGCTCGACGTGGCCGTCCACGTGGCGTCACCCGAGCGCTTTGCCGCGACATGGATCGCCGCCACCGGCAGTCCACGCCACGTGGCCCGACTGCGGACGCGGGCGCAGGAGCGCCGGCTTCACCTCGACGGGCTCGTGGCCCCGTCGCAGCGCGAGGCCGACGTCTACGCACGGCTCGGGCTCGCAGACGTCGCGCCCGAGCTGCGCGAGGACGCCGGCGAGATCGAGGCGGCCGCCGCGGGGACGCGGGCGGACGCGCTGCTGCGTCACGACGCCCTGCGCGGCGCCGTGCACTGCCACACCGATTGGTCGGACGGCCGCGACACGATCGAGGCCATGGCCCGCGCCGCGGACGCGCTGGGCCTCGACTACCTCACCATCACCGACCATTCGGCGAGCGCCGGCTACGCCGGCGGGCTCGACGCCGACCGGCTGCGCCGCCAGGGCGATGCGATCGCCGCCGTCCAGGAGCGCGTGCGGGTGCGCCTGCTGCGCGGCACCGAGAGCGACATCCTGCGCGACGGCGCGCTCGACTTCTCCGACCCGGTCCTGGCGCAGCTCGACGTCGTGATCGCGAGCGTCCACGACCGCCACGGGCTCGACGCCGCCGGGATGACCCGGCGCCTCGTGCGCGCCATGCGCCATCCCGTGTTCAAGATCTGGGGACACGCGCTCGGCCGCTACGTGCGCAGCCGGCCGCCGTTCGCGGTCGACCTCGACGCGGTGCTCGACGCTGCCGCCGAGTCGCGCGTCGCCATCGAGGTGAACGGCGATCCGCACCGGCTCGACCTCGCGCCCGAGGGCATCCGCAAGGCGCGCGCCCGCGGCCTGCGCTTCGTCGTCTCGGCCGACGCCCACTCCACGCGCGCGCTCGCGAACGCGCGCTACGGCGTCGACATGGCCCGCCGCGGCGGCCTCGGCGCGGCCGACGTCCTCAACACCCTCCCCGCCGGCGCCTTCGCCGCGGCCGTCCGCCCGTGACGCCGCCGCGCGTGTTCCTGCTGTCGCCTGCGTCCTGCCGCGGCGCGCGCGCCCGCCTGCTCTTCGGCGATCGGGCGCGGTCCGAGCTGGCGACCGCGGTGCGCGCGCCCGCCGGCGCCGCCCTCGGCGAGGTGTTCAGCTTCCTCTCCGGGCTCTACTTCCGCGGCAAGCTCCACTACGCCACGGCGTTCGCACGGCCGCCCCGTCCGCTGCCGGGTGTGCTCGTGATCACCGCCACCGACGGCCTGCGCCCCCCGCAGAGCCGCGTCACCCTGGACGTGCTGCGCGGCTGGGCCGACGTCCCCATCGACGCCGCCGAGCCGCGCTACGCCGCACCGTTGCGGCGCGACCTCGAGACGCTCGTCCGGCGGCTCGACCCGCACCCCGAGACCGAGGTGGTGCTGCTCGGCAGCGTCGCCAGCGACAAGTACGCCGCCGTGCTCGCGCCCCTCCTGGGCGATCGGCTGCTGTTCCCGTCGGACTTCGTGGGGCGCGGCGACATGAGCCGCGGCGGGCTGCTGCTGCGCTGCACGCGCGAGGTGCGCGAGCTGGCGTACGTGCCGCTCGCGGGGACGGTGCGCCGCGGGACGCGCCCGCTGCGGCTGGACGGACGCCCGTCGTCGTCCCCACGTCGCCGGTAGCGGGCGCGTGCCCGCGCGCGAGCCGCTCGCGGACACGACGACCTCACCGCGCATCGACCTCGGCATGGAGGCGGGCAGATCGCCGCCCTGTTTCCCATCCTTGGACCACCGGCTACGGTGCGCGATGCATGCTCCCCGCCCGACCCGTCGGCGCCATCACGCTGGCGATCGTCCCCGCCCTCACGGAGGCCTCCATGGCTGACACGCCCCACGACGAAACCTCGAACAAGGCGCTGGTCACCGCCGCCTTCGACCGCTGGCGCGAGCGCACGGGCAGCCCGTTCGAGCTGCTCGACGCCGACGCCTCGTGGACCATCGTCGGCTCGTCGCCGCTCTCGAAGACCTACACGAGAAAGGACTTCCTCGAGCAGGTGATCGGCCCGTTCAACGCCCGCGTCTCCGTGCCCCTGAAGCCCACCGTGCGCGGCGTCTGGGCGGACGGCGACATGGTGATCATCCTGTTCGACGGCGTCGCCACCGCGAGCGACGGGCAGGAGTACCGCAACACCTACACCTGGTACTTCCGCATGCGGGAGGGACGCGTGGTCGAGGCCACGGCGTTCTTCGACACGCGCACCTTCGACGACCTGTGGACGCGCGTGACGCCGCACCCGCCGGCGTCCTGAGCCCGGGGCGCCTACCGGCGCTTGTGGACGTGGACGCTCAGGCCGAACACCGCGTCCGCCGCCTCCATGAGCGTCTCGGAGAGGGTCGGATGCGGGTGCACGCTGAGCGCCAGGTCCTCCGCCGTCGCGCCCATCTCGATCGCGAGCACGGCTTCGGCGATGAGATCGCCGGCGCCGTGGCCGACGATCGCCACGCCGAGCAGCCGCTTGGTCTCCGGGTCGACCACGAGCTTGGTCAGGCCGTCGGGGCGCGCCAGCGTGAGGGCGCGCCCCGACGCCGCCCACGGAAAGCGCGCGACGCTGACCGGCCGCCCGTCGCGCTTCGCCTGCTCCTCGGTGAGCCCGCACCAGGCGAGCTCCGGATCCGTGAACACCACCGCCGGAATCGCCTGCGGCTCGAACGCCGCGTGCCGCCCGGCGACCGCCGCCGCGGCGGTGAGCCCCTCGTGCGTCGCCTTGTGCGCCAGCATCGGCTCGCCCGCGACGTCGCCGATGGCGAAGACGTGCGGCTCGGCGGTGCGGCGCTGCGCGTCGACCTCGATGAAGCCCTTCTCGTCGATGCGCACCTTCGTGTGCCGCAATCCGAGGCCGCTCGAGTTGGGCTTGCGGCCGGTGGCGACGAGCAGGCGGTCGAACGTCCGCTCGGGCCGATCGACCTTGCCCTCGAGCGTCACCTGGCACTCGGTCTCGGCGAGGCGGACCTTCGTCACCTTCGTCTCCAGCAGCACGGCCTCGAGCCGCGGCTCGAGCCGCTTCACCAGCACGCGCACGAGGTCGCGGTCGACGCCGGGGAGCAGCGTCGGCGTCATCTCCACGAGGGTCACGCGGGAGCCGAGCGCCGCGTAGACGGACGCCAGCTCGAGGCCGATGTAGCCGCCGCCCACGACGAGGAGCCGCGGTGGCACGTCGGGCAGGTCGAGCGCCTCCGACGAGTTCATGACCAGCGGCGACTCCGTGTCGAGGATGGGCAGCCACGCCGGGCGCGAGCCGGTGGCGACGATGCAGTGCTCGAAGCGCAGGCGCGTGCGCTCGCCGCTGACCGGCGTGATCTCCAGCGTCGAGCCGTCGAGGAACGTGCCGCGGCCGCGGAGGCGCTTCACGCCGCGGCTCTGCGCCAGCTTGCCGAGGCCGCCCGTGAGCGTGCGTACGACGCCGTCCTTCCAGCCGCGCAGCCGCGCGACGTCGATCGCGGGCGGGGCGAAGGCGACGCCGCGCTCGGCGGCGTCCTTCGCTTCCTCGATGAGCGCCGCCTGATGCAGCAGCGCCTTCGACGGGATGCAGCCGCGGAACAGACAGACGCCGCCCGGCTCGGGCTCGGGATCGACCAGCGTCACGTCGACGCCGAGATCGGCGGCGCGGAAGGCCGCGGCGTAACCGCCCGGTCCCGCACCGAGCACGACGAGGCCGGCCTTGTCGGGCGTGCTCACTGCCCCCCCTCGAGGTCGAGCAGGAAGGGCTCTTCGAGCGCCTCGCACGTCCAGCGCAGGAAGCGGGCCGCGTCGGCGCCGTCGATGACGCGATGGTCGTACGACAGCGACAGCGGCAGCACCTGGCACGGGACGAACTGCTCGTCCTTCCATAGCGGGCGCACGCTGCCGCGCGACACGCCGAGGATGGCGACCTGGGGCGGGTTGACGATCGGGTTGAACGCCACGCCGCCGATGCCGCCGAGGTTCGTGATCGTGAAGGTCGCGCCCTGCATCATGTCGGGCTTGATGTTGCGGCTGCGCGCCGCCTCGGACACCTCGGCCAGCGCCTTCGCGAGCGCGACGATGTTCTTCTTGTCGGCGTCGCGGATGACGGGCACGAGCAGCCCGCGCTCGGTATCGACCGCCACGCCGATGTGGACGTACTTCTTGTGGATGATGCGGTTCCCCGCCATGTCGACGCTGGCGTTGAACTGCGGGAAGCGGCGCAGCGCCCCGGCGACCACGTGCAGCAGGATGGCGGTCCAGGTGAGGCTGCCGCCGGCCTCCTTCACGCGCGCCGCGTAGCGCTTGCGCAGCCCTTCGAGCTGCGTGATGTCGGCCTCGTCATGGTGCGTGACGGTGGGGATCTCGACCCAGGCGCGCGCCATGTTCTCGGCGGTCCTGCGGCGGATCTTCGACATCTCCTCGATCTCGATCTCGCCCCACCGGGAGAAGTCGGGCAGGGGCTCGGACACAGGGAAGCCGCTCGCTGCGGCGGGCGCCTTCGCGGACGGGCGCGCGGCCTTCTCCGCGGCCTTCTCCCGGAAGCTGCGCACCTCGGCCGCGGTGACGCGCGGGTCGCCGGTCGCGGCGACGACGTCCGCGAGACGGACGCCGAGCTCGCGCGCGAGGCGGCGGACCGAGGGCGCGGCGGCGATGGCGTCGGCGGGGACGGCCCTGGCCGCGGGCGCCGGCTCGGCGGCACGCGCGGCTGCGGCCTTCTGTCGCGCGGCGCCGGCCGCCGCGCGGGCGGCTCGGGCCGCGTCCCGCTCCCGCCGTCGGCGCCCGCGTTCCTCTGCACCGGCTGCGCGGCGCGGCCGGGCGCTTCGCTTCGGGCGCGGGCGAGCGCGCCGGCGCGGGCGCCTCCTCCGCCTCGGCCGGTGGTGTATCCGGCTCGCTCGGTGCGGCCTTCGGCGCAGGCGCAGGCGCAGGCGCCGCCGCCGCCCCCGACTCGCCGTCCGACAGCCGGAGCACCGCCTGCCCGACGCGCACGTCGTCGCCGACCTGCACCAGCACCGCGTCGACGGTGCCGGCGTCGCTCGCCGGCAGCTCGAACTGCGCCTTGTCGGTCTCGAGGCTCAGCACGGCCTGGTCCTTGTCGACGTGGTCGCCGGCCTTGACGAAGACCTCGACGACCGTGGCGGAGGCGATGTTCTCGCCCAGCTCGGGCACGCTCAGCTCTTTGCTCATGTCCTTCCAGCTCGCGGCGGCTCAGCGGAGCAGCGGGTTCACGCGCTCCGGGTCGATGTCGAGGTCGGTGAGGGCCTGCTCGACGACGGGCGGCTCGACGACGCCGGTGCGCGCCAGCGCCGCCAGCGCCGCCAGCGCGATGTGGCGCGCGTCGACCTCGAAGAAGTCGCGCAGCGCCTTGCGGCCGTCGCTGCGCCCGAAGCCGTCGGTGCCGAGCGAGGTCATGGGGAACGGCGCGAAGCGCGCGATCGACTCGGGCAGCGCGCGCACGTAGTCGCTGGCCGCGACGACCGGCCCGCGCCGCGAGCCGAGGCACTCGGCGACGTACGGCACCCGCGGCGCGCGGCTCGGGTGCAGCCGGTTCCAGCGGTCGACGTCGAGCGCGTCGCGGTGCAGCGCCTTGTAGCTGGTGACGCTCCACACGTCGGCCGCGATGCCGTAGCGCTCGCCGAGGATCGCGCGCGCCCGCACCGCCTCCTCGAGGATGGCGCCGGTGCCGAGCAGCTGCACGCGGCGCGGCGAGTCGTCGTCGGGCGCGCGGTGCAGGAGGTACATGCCGCGCAGGATGCCCTCCTCGACGCCGGCGGGCATGGCGGGCATCGCGTAGGGCTCGTTCGCGAGCGTCAGGTAGTAGAAGACGTCCTCCATCTTCTCGTACATGCGCCGGATGCCCTCGCGCACGATGACGGCGATCTCGTAGGCGTACGCCGGATCGTAGGCTTCGAGCTGCGGCACCGGATAGGCGAGCAGGTGGCTGTGGCCGTCCTGGTGCTGGAGACCCTCGCCGGCGAGCGTCGTCCGCCCCGCCGTCGCGCCCAGCATGAAGCCCTTGCAGCGCATGTCGGCCGCGGCCCAGACCAGGTCGCCGATGCGCTGGAAGCCGAACATGGAGTAGTAGATGAACATCGGGATGGTCGGGATGCCGTGCGTCGCATAGGCGGTGCCGGCGGCGATGAAGCTCGACATCGAGCCCGCCTCGGTGATGCCCTCCTCGAGGATCTGCCCGTCGCGCACCTCCTTGTAGTAGAGCAGGCTCTTCGCATCGACGGGCTCGTAGAGCTGGCCCACGTGCGAGTAGATGCCGCACTGGCGGAAGAGCGCCTCCATGCCGAAGGTGCGCGCCTCGTCCGGCACGATCGGGACGACGTAGCGGCCGACGTGCTCGTCCCGCAGGAGCTTCGCCAGCAGCCGCACGAAGGCCATGGTGGTCGCGACCTTGCGGTCGTCGCCGGCGCCCGCGAAGAACTCCTCGAACAGGCCCGGCGCGGGCGGCGGCAGCGGCTCGCAGTGCACGCGGCGGGCGGGCGCCGGGCCGCCCAGCGCCGCGCGGCGCTCGCGCAGATACGTCGCCTCCTCGCTGTCCGGCGCGGGCCGATAGAGCGGCGCGGAGGCGAGCGCCTCGTCCGAGATCGGGATGCCGAAGCGGGTGCGGAACTCCCGCAGCTCGTCCTCGTTCATCTTCTTCTGCTGGTGCGTGACGTTCTTGCCCTCGCCGTGCTCGCCGAGGCCGTACCCTTTGATGGTGCGGGCCAGGATGACGACCGGGCCGCGATCGTGCTCCACGGCGGCACGGTAGGCGGCGTACATCTTCACCGGGTCGTGGCCGCCGAGGTTCAGCTTCGCGAGCTCGCCGTCGCTCAGGTGCTCCACCAGCGTCGCGAGGCCGGGATACTTCCCCCAGAAATGCTCGCGGATGTAGGCGCCGTCGGAGACCGAGTACTTCTGCACCTCGCCGTCGACGACCTCGGACCAGCGGCGTGCGATGAGGCCCTCGGGGTCCTTCTCGAGCAGCGGGTCCCAGTCGCTGCCGAGGACCACCTTGATCACGTGCCAGCCGGCGCCGCGGAAGGCGCGCTCCAGCTCCTGGATGATCTGCCCGTTGCCGCGCACCGGACCGTCGAGGCGCTGGAGGTTGCAGTTGACGACGAAGATGAGGTTGCCGAGGTGCGCACGCGACGCGAGCGTGAGCGCGCCCAGCGACTCGGGCTCGTCGGTCTCGCCGTCGCCGAGGAAGGCCCACACATGGCCCTTCCCCTTCGGCTTCAGCCCGCGATCTTCGAGGTAGCGATTGAAGCGGGCCTGATAGATGGCCATGATCGGCCCCAGGCCCATCGACACCGTGGGGAACTCCCAGAAGTCGGGCATGAGCCACGGATGCGGATACGACGACAGCCCCGGCGTCGCGCGCAGCTCCTGGCGGAAGTTGTGGACGCGGGACTCGTCGAGGCGTCCTTCCAGGAAGGCACGGGCGTAGATGCCCGGCGCGGCGTGGCCCTGGAAGTAGATCTGGTCGGCGTCGACGCCGGCGTCCTTGCCGCGGAAGAAGTGGTTGAAGGCGACCTCGTAGAGGGTCGCGGCCGACGCGAAGGTGGAGATGTGGCCGCCGATGCCCTCGGCCTGGCGGTTGGCGCGCACCACCATCGCCATCGCGTTCCAGCGCACCAGGCTCTTGATGCGGCGCTCGAGCGCGACGTCGCCGGGGAAGGCCGGCTGGCGCGACGCCGGGATCGTGTTCACCTGCGGCGTCTCGAGCGTGGCCGCCACCGGCACGCCGGCCCGCCGTGCCCGCTCGACCAGGCGCGCGATCAGCTGCTCGGTGGGCCCCGTGCCGCTGGCGGCGATGAAGCCGTCGAGCGACTCGAGCCACTCCTCGAGCTCGGCCGGTGGAATCTCGCTGGGGACCGCAGGCGTCTCGTGCGCGTCGCTCATGGCTCCCTGCCTTCACCCCTACGGGATGAACGCGCCGGTCGCCAGTACGTGCGCCCATTCGCGCCCGGGCGCCGCGCGGACCCGCACCGGTGCCGAGCCCGTGGCATCCTCCGGGGTCACGGCGTACGCGCGGCTCATGGCCACCGGCGTCGACGACCGCACCCGTCGTTGGGTTGCGGAGCTCGATCGCAGCGTCGCCCAACGCACGGCGCGCGAGCGCGGCGACGCCCGCGGCCGATTCGGTGACGTCCCTGTCGACCTCTTCTTCGTCTCGCCGTGCAGGGTGATCACCTCGACCGCCGCTACGTTCGTACCTGGCTCGTGGCCTGCGTGGGCGAAGACGACGAGCGGGGCGGCGCTGGGACGCGATCAGCGCGGCGCTCTGAGGCTCACCCCGCGACGTCGTACAGCCGGCACCAGTTGTCCCACAGTATCTTCCGCTTCGCGGTCTCCGACAGCGGCAGCGTGAGGAAGGTCTCGACCGCGTGCGGGTACTTCGAGTCGGCGTGCGGGTAGTCGGTCGAGAAGACCAGGTTGTCGTCGCCGAAGACCTCGACGTACTGGCGCACGAGCGCCTCGTCGGCCTCGACCGAGAGCCAGCAGTTGCGGCGGAAGTAGTCCGACGGCTTCATCGTCAGCTCGGGCGCCTCCATCCTGCCGAGCCACTCCCAGTGCTCGTCGAGACGATAGAAGAGCCAGGGCGCCCAGGCGCAGTTCCCCTCCAGCAGCGCGAAGCGGATCCTCGGGAAGCGCTCGCACACGCCGCCGGCGGTGAGGCTCACGGCCGTCGCCATGATGCCGAGCGGCTGGCTGAACGTGTGCCACATCATCAGCTTGTCGAGCACCTCGAGCGAGAAGTCGGGGCGCAGGAAGTTCTGCCCGCCGCCGTGGAAGCCGACCGCCAGCCCGAGCCGTTCGCACTCGCCCCACAGCGGATCGTAGGCGGGATGGTGCCAGGGGCGGCGGTTCACCGCTCCCGGCGAGAGGAACACCGCCTTGAAGCCCATGCCGGCGCAGCGGCGCGCCTCGGCGACGGCGGCGGCGACGTCGTGCGGTGCGACCATGCCGGCGGCGAGAAAGCGATCGGGGTGGTGGCGGCAGAAGTCGGCGAGCCAGTCGTTGTAGGCGCGCGCGATCGCGGCCGCGAGGTCGGGCTCGAGGCCGTCGGGACCCATCATCTCGGGCGTGTCGAGGCCGAGCACGAAGAGGCCGCGCGTCGGGAAGAGCACGGCGACGTCGAGCCCCTCGGCGTCCATCGCCTCCTTCTGCGACGTCGGGTTCCAGCCCTGGCGCTCGGCGTGGTCGTACGGTCCCTCGTGCTCCGACTTCCACGCGCTGTGGTGGGTCTGCGGGCGCACGCGGCCGAGGCGCAGGATGACGTGCGACTTCACCTTGACGCGCATGTCGCGTCGCATCTCCGTGAGCCCGACCGGCGCGGCATGCTTCCACGCCGGATCGATCCACTGCTGCCAGAGATCGGCAGGCTCGAAGAGGTGCATGTCGCTGTCGGCGACGCGGAAGCCGTTCTTCACGAGGGGTTCGCTACAGCAGGGCGCCCGGTCGCGTCCAGACGCGCCACGGCGCACGTCTGCTTGCCCACCCCACGCGCCCGGGGATAGACGCCCGGCGCGATGCGCGTCCGCCGCGGCCCCGGCACGCTCTACCGCCGGCTCCAGTCGCTGCGCTTCCTCCTGCGCCGCGACCGGCGCGCGGTGCTGCGCTTCCTCGCGACGCCGTACCCGGCGCTGCCGCTGCGCGGCCGCCTCGCCCTCGTCGGCCGCTTCGTCCACACGACGAACCAGGTGCGCGCCTACCACGCGCAGGCCGAGATGCTCGCCGTGGCCGACGCCATCCTGCGACGAAGCGGCCCGACGGTGGTCGAGTGCGGCGTCGCCAAGGGCGCGAGCACCGCGAAGCTGAGCCTCGCGACCCGCATCGCCGGCGGCCACCTGCACGTCTTCGACTCCTTCCAGGGCATCCCCGCCAACGACGAGCGACACCACAACACCTGGGGCAAGCCGGTCGTCTTCCGCGCCGGCGCGTTCCGCGGCCGCCTGCCGAGCGTACGGCGCACGGTGGCGCGCTTCGGCGCGCCCGAGGTCTGCACGTTCCACAAGGGCTGGTTCGCCGACACGCTGCCCGGCTTCCACCCGGCCCTCGACGTCGTGCTGCTCGACGTCGACCTCCTCGCCTCGACGCGCACCTGCCTCGTGCACCTCTTCCCGCTGCTGCGTCCCGACGGCGTGCTCTTCTCCCAGGACGGGCACCTCGAGGCGACGGCGGCGCTCCTGCGCGACGACGCCTTCTGGCGCGACGCGGTCGGCGTGCCGCCGCCGCGGATGCGCGGCCTCGGTAGCGACCGGCTGGTCGAGCTGCGCCCGGCGACGGCGTAGCGGGCGATCCGTCAGTCGCCGCGCAGCACGATCGCCTCGGGCAGATCGTCGTGGCGGAGCGCCGCGCCGCGAAAGGCGCGCCCGGCGGCGGCCGCCGCCAGCGCGAAGGCGTCGGCGCGCCGGCCATCGAGACGCGCGGCCCAGACGCGCTCGGACGCGACCGCGAAGGTGAAGGCGCGGCGGGCGACCTCGCGGGAGCGGAAGCGCCAGCGGCTGGCCGCGGCGACGGAGCGCACGCGGGCGCCGGCGGCGGGCAGGCTCACGATGCGGAACTGATCGCCGCGGCGGACGAGCGTCAGCAGCTCGTCGCCGATGCGGCGGGTCTCGAGGGTCTCGACGGGCACGGGCTCTCTCCTGGTCGGGCGACGGCGCGCGGGAAACGCGCGGGCGCAGGCGGCGGAGCAAGCGGCGCGCCGTCCGGGATCCCGCGTCCCACCGGCGTCGCCGCCCGCTCCGGCGCGGCAACGACGTCCCCGGCCGGCAACTTCTACCGCGGCGGCCCGTCGCCCTCGCGACGCTCGAGGGCGGCGCGGTCCCATCCGCCCCGGTTCGCCGCCGCCTCGTACGTGCTCTGGAGGAACGCGAGCAGGACGGCGTCGGGATCGGCGGCCGTGCGCACGGCGTCGTACGGCAGGACGAACTCGCCGAGGTCCTTGCTCCAGAACGCGTCGCCCGGCTGCACCGGCTCGTCGGCGAAGCCGTCGGGCGACGGATAGGCGTACGAGTAGTAGGCGGGGTAGTCGATGGCGCCGCCGCCCGGCCAGAAGCCGGCGCTGCTGACCTCGTGCGAGTACGCCTCCCGCGCGACTACGTCCGGCAGGTGCGGCACGCCGCCCGGATGCGGCGGCGCCGTCCGCCCCGAGAAGCGGGTGACGGCCAGGTCGTTGCTGCCCCAGAAGAAGTGCACCGGGCTGCACTTGCCGAGGTAGCGCGCACGGAAGGCCGTGAAGACCCGCGCCGACTGCGCCAGGACGCGCCAGAAGCGACGCGCGTACTCGGGGTCGTAGGCGGCGTGGACGCGGTCGACGTCGAGCGGGGTCGCATCGGGCAGCTCGTTCGGCACCGGGTGGATGTGCACCGCGATGCCGAGCTCGCCGAGTGCCGCGAAGACCGCGGCGTAGAAGTCGGCCACCGCCATCGGCCGCAGGGCGACGGTGCGCACCGCTCCGTCGCTGGTCGCGACGATCAGCCGGTGATCGAAGAAGTCGAAGTCGATCTGGAACGTGCCGGTCCCGTACGGCATCGGCGAGGTCGTGAGACCGCGCACCGTCGGGTAGAGCGTCACGTGCCAGGAGTGGTTGATCCACGGCGTCTGCACCAGGCGGATCTTGCCGACGACCTGGAGCCAGCGGTGCAGCGTCGCGCAGGTGTCCTGCCACGCGGCGAGGGGCAGCGCGGGCCAGGGATCGAGGTGGGCCATACGACGACCTGTGCCTCATCCCGCGGGTCGCGGGAAGCCACCCGCCGCGTCAGCCCGGCGTCGCTCCGCCCTTCGTCGCCCGCTCGCGGTCGCGCAGCTCGACGCGGCGGATCTTGCCGCTCACCGTCTTCGGCAGCTCGGCGACGAACTCGACCTCACGCGGGTACTTGTAGGGCGCCGTCACCTGCTTCACGTGGTCCTGGAGCGCCTTGGCGAGCTCGGCGTCGCCGCGCTCGCCGGGGCGCAGGACGACGAACGCCTTCACGATCTCGCCGCGCACCGGGTCGGGGCTCGCGACCACCGCGGACTCGAGCACCGCCTTGTGCTCGAGCAGCGCGCTCTCCACCTCGAACGGGCCGATGCGGTAGCCGGCGGAGATGATGACGTCGTCGGCGCGGCCGACGAACCAGAGGTAGCCGTCCTCGTCGCGCCGCCCGCGGTCGCCGGTCACGTACCACTCGCCGCGGCGGCAGGCGGCGGTCTCCGCCGGGTTCTTCCAGTACTCGCGGAAGAGCGACGGCGGCCGGCCGCGCAGGGCGAGGTCGCCGACCTCGCCCGTCGCCACCTCCTGGCCGTCGGCGTCGACGACGCGGAGATCGTGGCCCGGGAACGGCATGCCCATCGAGCCGGGGCGGATCGGCAGGGTGGGGAGGTTGGCGGCGAGGACCGTGCTCTCGGTCTGGCCGTAGCCGTCGTGCACGAAGAGGCCGGACGCCTCGTGCCAGGCGTGGATGACCTCGGGGTTGAGCGGCTCGCCGGCGCCGGTGCAGTGCCGCAGGCGCGGCAGGCGCCAGTGCGACAGCTCCTGCTTCACCAGCATGCGGTACTCGGTGGGCGGCGCACAGAAGCTCGTCACCTCGTAGCGCTGGAGCAGGTCGAGCTGGCGCGCGGGATCGAAGCGGCCGTCGTAGAGCAGCATGGGCACGCCGTTCATCCACGGCCCGAAGAGCACGCCCCACGCCGCTTTCGCCCAGCCGGTGTCGGCCGTCGTCCAGTGCAGATCGGTGCGGCGCAGGTCGTACCAGTAGTCGCCGGTCCAGCGGTGCGCGAAGGCGTAGCCGTGCGCGTGCAGCACCGCTTTCGGATCTTTCGTCGTGCCCGAGGTGTAGAAGCACAGCGCCGGCTCGTCGCTGCGCGTACGCGCGGCGACGCCCGACGCCGCCCCCTGCGCGAGGACGCCGTCCCAGTCGTGCCAGCCCGCCGGCGCGCCGCCGACGGCGATGCGCACCGGCAGCTCGAGCCCGGTCGCCAGCGCCTCCTCGACCGCGGGCACGCAGCCCGTGGTGGTGACGATCGCGCGCGCGCCGCTGTGACGGATGCGGTAGGCGAGGTCCTTCGCGCGCAGCGTGCTGGTGCACGGGATGACGATGCATCCGAGCTTCAGCCCGGCCACCATCGCGAGGTGCCACTGCGGGATGCGCGGCAGCATGACGAGGATCGGCTCGCCGCGCGCGACGCCGAGCCCGGCGAGCGCGTTCATCGCGCGCGTGCTCTGCCGGGCGACGTCCCAGAACGTCCATCGCTCCTGCCGTCCCTGCTCGTTCTCGCAGTAGAGCGCGACGCGGCTGCGGTCCGTCGCCCAAGCGTCGACGAGGGCGCCGAAGTTGAACTCCTCGGGGACATCCCAGCGGAAGCCGGCGACGAGATCCTTGTAGAGGCGGCCGGGGGCGATCATCGCGCCACGGCCTCCCGGCGCCCGTGGCGGGCCGACGCCTCGATGTACTTGCGCGCGATGGGCGAGTGGTCGTCGGGCGGCACGATCGCCTCGATGACGACGAACGTCTGCAGCTGCTCGGCCTCGGCCAGCGCCGTACGCAGCGCCTTCGGCGTGTCGACGCGAAACCCCTGCCCGCCCCAGAGGCGCGCCAGCTGCGCGTAGGGCCAGCTCGGCACGTCGAGCAGCTCGGTCTGGTCGACGACCGGGCGGAAGATCTGCCAGCCGCCGTTGTTCACGACCACGACGACCGGGTTCAGCCCGTAGCGCGGTGCCTGCGCGATCTCGGGGCCCGTCATCTGGAAGGCGCCGTCGCCCGACAGCACGAGCGGCCGCCCCGCGCCGCCGAGCTGCGCGCCGAGCGCGCCGGGGACGCCGAAGCCCATCGAGGCGTAGAAGCCCTGCGCGAGGTAGCCGCCGTCGCGCGGCGCCCGTACGTCGAGCCCGCCGAACAGCATGTCGCCCGACTCGGCGACCACGAACCAGCCCTTGCGGTCGGCGAGGAAGCGGTTGACCTCGTGCAGCAGGTCGGTGACGCGCAGGGCCTTCGTCGCGTCCTTCGCCGGCGGCGGCAGGTTGTCGCAGTAGCGCACCCGCTCGCGGTGGCGGCGCAGCTTCGCGCGCAGCAGGCCGCGGACGAAGTCGCGGATCTGCACGTCGTCGTAGGTGTGATGGCTCACGTGCACGCGCCCCGAGACCGCCCAGATCGAGCGGTCGCGCGTCACCTGCGGCGGGCGCGAGCCCAGCTCCATGTCGGTGCGCATGGCGCCCAGGTTCAGCACCAGGTCGGCGCGGTCGACGCGGCGGAGCATCGGCTTCGGCGAGATGCCGCCGATGTGGACGCCCATGAACTGCGGATGGTCCTCGGGGAACGCGCCCTTCGAGAGCACCGTCGTGGCGACGGGCGCGCCGAGCTTCTCGGCCAGCCTGCGCACCTCGCGATCGAGCCCGTAGCGGTAGGCCTCGATGCCGACGGTGACGAACGGCCGCCGCGCGGCGTTCCAACGTGCCGTCGTGTCGCGCACCGCCTCGTCGCGGTTGTGCTCGTCGGAGCGCGCGTAGCGGAGCGCGCCGTCCCACTCGACCAGCTCGAGCGGCACGCTGATGCGGCGCTCGACCATGTCGCGATGGACCTCGACGTAGCCGGGCCGCCGCTCGCACCAGATGCGCTGCACGACCTCGTGCAGCGTCTCGGCGGCCGTGCGCGGATCGTCGAGCACCGCCGACGCGCAGGTGAGCTCGCGGTACATGCGCAGCTGCGACTCGATCTCCTTCGCCTGGTGATGGATCAGCGTGCCGAGCTTGCGCTCCTCGTCGCCGGGCCCGCCCGAGAGCACGAGCAGCGGCACGCGCTCGGCGAACGAGCCGGCCACCGGATTCACCATGTTGTGGCCGCCGGCGCCGTAGGTGACGCAGACGACGCCGAGCCGGCCGGTGGCGCGCGCGTACGCGTCGGCCGCGAAGCCGACGCCGGGCTCGTGCGAGAGCGTCACCACGCGCAGCCCGCGGCGGCGTCCGAAGCGCAGGAAGAGCCGCAGGACGAGGTCGCCGGGGATGCCGAAGAGATGCGTGACGCCGAGCTTCTGCAGGTAGGCGACCAGAAAGTCGCCGAGCGCCATCGTCCCCCGCAGCACCCGCCCCGCCCCCGCCGCCCGTCTATGCGAAGAACGCGACCACGTCGCCCGACGCGATCGTCACCTGGCGCGCCTCGTTGTTGCGGAAGACGCGCAACGTGACCGGCTCGCCCGGCTGGCGCCGCCACACCTGGCGATAGAGCGAGGCGCGATCGCCGATGTCGCGCCCGTCGACCGCGAGCACGACGTCGCCCGCGCGCAGCCCCGCGCGCTCGCCGGGCGCCCCGGGCATCAGCCCCGCGATGACGACGTGGTGGTTCATGGCGTAGCAGAACACGCCGAGCCAGGCGCGCTGGCCCATGCCGCGCGCCGCGCCGTCGAGAAACGCCTGCTGCGCGTCGAGGAAGTACTCGGACGGGATCGCCATCGAGAAGCGACCGATCTCGTTCAGGTTGAGCGAGACGACGCCGAGCACGCGCCCGTGCTGGTCGAGCAGCGGGCCGCCGCCGAGCCCCGGGTTCATGCTCGTCGTCATCATCGCGCGATCGAGCACGTACTCCCAGTTGGCGTCGAACGGGCCGATGTAGCTGACGCCGCCGGTGCCGACACGCGCCTGCTCCTCGCCCACGCTCGCGAGCTGGAAGACCTCGTCGCCGCAGCGCACGTCGCCGGTGCGGCGCATGGAGAGGTGCGCGAGGCCGCTGTCGGGGATGCGCACGAGCCCCAGCCCGGAGGCGAAGTCGTGCTTCACGACCTGGCCGACGTACTCGCGCCCGTCGAGCAGCGTGACGCGCACCTCGTCCGCACCCAGCAGGATGTAGTTGACGGTGAGGATGAGGCCGTTCGGATCGATGACGGTGCCCGAGCCCATGCGCTCGGTGCCGAGCAGACGGGCGGACGGATGCTCGGCGGGGATGTCCGCTCGAACGTGTGCCAGGCACGGCAGCACACGACCGAGCAGTCCGACGGCGGCGTTCACTTCGGGGCACGCTAGTCGGTGCCCCTGCGGGACGCAAGGCCGTCCATGCTAGAGAGCGCGTCGATGCGGACTCGACGCTCGGCCACGGCGCTGCTCGCGCTCGTCGGGCTCGCCGGCGCGCTCGTCGTCGCCGAGCTCGGGCTGCGTGCGCTCGGTCTCGGCGACCCCGTGCTGTACGACAACCGCATCGCGTGGGGCTTCCGGCCGCTCCCCGACCAGACGCATCGCCGCCTGTACGGCGCGACGGTGCGCATCAACGACGTCGGCACGCGCGGCCCCGACGTCGTCGTGCCGCGCCCGGCGGGCGTCACGCGCCTCCTCTTCCTCGGCGACTCGGTGACCTACGGCGGCAGCTACGTCGACGAGGCGGAGCTCTTCTCGCAGGTCGCGGGCGACGTGCTGGCGCGCGCGGGCGTGCCGCGCGTCGAAGCCCTCAACGCCGGCGTCAACGCCTGGGGCCCGCGCAACATGATCGGGCTCACGATGACCACCGGCGGCTTCGACAGCTCGGTCTGGATCGTCACCGCCCTCGACGACGACTTCCGCCGCGAGCGCACGCGCATCGGCGAGGTGCCGTACTTCAACCTCGCGCCGCGCTTCGCGCTCGAAGAGCTGCTGGTCCTGGGCGCGTACCGCGTGCTCGGGTGGTATCGCGTCGGCCGCCCGCCGTCGGACCTCGAAACGCTCGCCGAGGAGAATCTCGCCGCGTACGAAGGCCTCGTCGACGCCGCCCGCGGCCGCGACGCGCGCATCCTGCTCGTCTGGCACCCGACCGAGGGCGCGCTGCACGGCGCGCCCGAGCGGCACCACGCGGCGTTCGCGGCGATGGCGGCGCGGCGCGAGGCGGCGTTCCTCGACCTGACGGCGGCGTATCGTGCGGCCGGCGGCGACGTCTACGTCGACGGGATGCACCTCGGCGTCGCCGGGCATCGCGCCGCGGGCGAGGCGATCGGGGCGGCGTTGGTGGACCTGGTGGGCGAGCGCCGCAAGCGTGACAGATAGCCGGCTATGCGACATGCGCGGGCGCTCGAACGCACGCGCCAGCGCCGGCTGCACACCCGCCTCGCACGAGATATCCGTCGCGCGCGGATCGGGGGACCTTGCGCCGCGGCGCTCGAGGGCTGGTTCGGATCGCGATGAGGAGCGGGCGCCGTCAGCCGGGGGGCACACGGCCGAGCGTCTCGTGCAGCACGAAGAGCAGCACCGACGCCGCGCACAGCACCGGTCCCAGCACCTCGAACCCCGCGTGCGCCGCCATCGTGCCCACCAGCGCCGGCAGCGCGCTCTGCCCCACCGTCGCGCCGCAGACCTGGAAGCCGATCGCGTTCGGCGCGTGCGCCGCGCCGACGCGAGCCGGCGTCGCGGCCATCAGCGACGGAAAGACCGGCGCGCAGCCGATGCCGAGGAGCATGAGCCCGACCGGACCGAGCGCGCCCGGCGCCAGCCACAGGAGCGCCGCGCCGGCGACCATGGTCGCGATCGCGCCGCGCAGGAAGGTCCGCAGGAGCATGCGCTCGGCGACCGGGCCGAGGAGCACGCGGCCGACGGTGAAGCTGGCCCAGTAGGCCGCCACCCAGGCTGCGGCCGTGCTCTCGGCGACCCCGCGGCTGGTCGTGAAGAGGCTGTAGGCCCAGACGCCCGCGGCGGCCTCGATGCCGGTGTAGGTCGTGAAGGTGGCGACGCCGGCGAGAACGCGCGGCGCGCGCAACGTGCCGCGCACCGACGCGGCCACCGGCGCGCCGGTGCGGGCCGGGGCAGGCGGTGGCCACCGCGTACGCGTCGCCGCAAAGGCGACGCCGAGCGCGAGCTGCGCCGTCCCGACGAGCGCGTAGCCCGCCGTCCACGGCTGCCCCGCGGCGAAGAGGACGCCCAGCAGCAGCGGCCCCAGCGTGACGCCGACGCCGTAGCAGGCGTGCAGCCAGTTGAGCGTGCGCACGCCGTGCCGGGTGGCGGCGTAGGTGTTGATGCCGGCGTCGATGGCGCCGGCCCCGAGCCCGCCGAGCGGCGACCAGGCCAGCATCACCGCCCAACACGGCGCGGTCGCGTAGCCGAGGAGGCTCGCGCCGGTGAGGACGCAGCTCCACACCAGCACCGACCCTACGCCGAAGCGCGCCAGCAGCCGGCCGCTGGCGAAGCTCGCGACCAGGTAGCCGACCATGAAGGTGGCGAGGAGGACGCCGATCTCGCCGGGCGCGATGCCGAAGTCGCCCACGATCGACGGCACCGCGACGCCGAGCAGGCCGTCCGGCAGCCCGATCGCGGCGAAGCCGAGGAACGCGAGAACCAGCAGGACCGCGGCGGCGCGCTGCTCCCCCATCTCGCCGCCGGATGCTGCCCGACGGCGACCGTCCGCGCACGCCCTCAGCCGGGCGTGAAGCGGTTCTGCCCGTCCGCCGTCGACACGCGGCCGCGCACGCCGACGCCCTCACGCGTCTCGAGCGCGGCGAGCAGCTCGCGGTCGTCGGGCGTGTTGGCGAGGAAGCGCCGGCCGTCGTCGAGGCGACCGATGACGATGCCGCGCATCGGCGCGCCCTCGCGGTCGTGGACGACGGTGTAGGTCTCGATCGTCGCCGGGCCCGCGGGCGGCTCCTCGACGACCGCGGGCGACGGCTCGGCGTCGAGCCTCGCCTGCGCGGCCTTCGGGTCCTCGCGCACCCACGGCCCGGGCTTCGGGCCGCCGCCGTAGACGCCGACGGCGTGCTTGGTGACGTACCAGCCGAGCGCGGTCACGAGCCCCAGCGCGTCGGCCTTGCCGCGCAGGCGCGGCAGCATCTCGGCGATGCCGTGCATCGAGTAGTCGTTGCCCGGGCCGCCGAAGTACGGCAGGCCGCCGGTCGCCGTCAGCGGGCGCGGGTCGTCCGGCGCGATGCCGAGCGCGTCGCGGCCCAGCTGCACCGCCGACGGGAAGCAGGAGTAGAGGTCGAAGTGCGCGATGCGCTCGATGCCGACGCCGGCCGCGGCGAGCGCCTGCCGTCCCGCCTCGCGGATCGCCGGCGAGTGCGAGTACGCGACGCGCTCGGAGACGAGCCACTTGTCGTTGGCCTCGCCGCCGCCCCACACGTAGACCCAGCGATCCTCGGGGATGCCGAGCCGCCGCGCCTCGCCGGCCGACGTCATGAGGACGGCCGCGGCTTGGTCGACGTCGATGATCGCGTTCATGCGCTTCGTGTACGGGAAGCCGACGAGGCGGTTCTGCGGCGTGACGGTGGTGAGGTCCTCGGGCGCCGGCCGGTCGCGGAACCACGCGTAGGGGTTGTCGGCGGCGACGGCGGCGAGCCCGGCGCACAGGCGGCCGAGCTGGGCGCGATGCGCTTCGATCGACCAGCCGCGCGCGGCGCGGATGGCGTTCTCGAACAGCGGGTAGACCTGCACGGGGAGCTGGAAGCCGTGCGCGATCTCGTGTGCGCTGGTGCCCTCGCGGCGGTCCCCGACGACGGTGCAGGTGCCGTCGACGCCGTGCGACCACGCGAGCGACACCCCGGTCTTCTGCGCCCGCATCACCGTGCGCACGGCCTCGGCGCCGGCGAGCAGCGCCAGGCGCGTCTCGCCGCGCGCGATGCGGTCGGCGGTGTCGTTCACGAGCGACTGCGGCGAGTTGCCGCCGACGGTCGTGTAGCAGAGGTCGGCCGGCGTCGCACCGAGCCGCGCCGCGAGCGCGCCCGGCGGGTTGCGGTACGGCCAGCAGAAGACGTTGACGACCGCGATCGCGTCGAGCCGCGCGAGGAGCGACGCGCTCGCGCCCGCGTCCTCGGCGGCCCGGCGCGCCGCGACCTCCATCATCGCCAGCGGCTCGAGCGCCTCGGCGGGATGGACGTCGCGCTGGGTGAGCTGCCCGGCGCCGATCAGGATGGGGGCGCGGTCGTCGGCGCCGGACACGGTCACCCTACTTCGCCTTGGTGGCTTCGACGTCGACGCTGATCGTGACCTCGTTGCCGACCAGGAGCCCGCCCGCGTCCATGGTCTTCGAGAAGTCGATGCCGTAGGCCTGGCGATCGAGCTTGCCGGTGACGTGCCCGCCGCCGCGCAGGTTGCCCATCGGGTCCTGGATCGGTGCCGCGAACTCGGAGACGGTGAGCACCAGCTCCTTGGTGGTGCCGTGCATCGTGAGGTCGCCGGTCACGAGGAAGGTTCCGTCGGGCCCGGGCGCGATCTGCTTCGACTTGAAGGTGATGGTCGGGAACTTCGCCACGTCGAAGAAATCGGCGCCGCGCAGGTGATCGTCGCGCTTCTCGTTCTCCGTGTCGATGCTCGACGCGTCGATGGTGACGTCGATCACCGCCTCCGTGGGCTTCGCCGGGTCGCCGGTGATCGTGCCCGTGAACTTCGTGAACTTCCCGCGCACGGTGCTGACCATCATGTGCCGCACGCCGAACCCGATGGTGCTGTGCGCCGGATCGATGTTCCAGGTGGCGGACTGCGCCAGCGCCGAGGTGGCGAGCGCGAGGACGGCGAGAGCGGAGAGAGCGAGACGATGCATGCAGAGCCTCCTTTCGGGAGCGTGATACCTGTCGGTGGGCGGCGTGCGAGTCAACCAGGGCGGGGATGATCGTGGGCGGTGTCGTGGGTCCACGCGGGCGGCACCGCGCTCGCGTCCGTCGGCGCCGCGGATGGGGTCGCGCTGCGCGATCGATCCCGGCGCGCGCCCCCGGCCGAGCGCGCCCCCCGTCGCCCTGCCCACTCACGGCCGCACGCTGCGCAGGCACAGTCCCGCCACCTTCGTCGCGACGCCCGGCCAGGCCCCGAAGCGGTCCGCGGAGCTCGCCGCGCGCGCCGTGAACCTCGGCTGTCCTGCCGCGTCCTTCGCCTTGTAGCAGGTGAGGAAGGTCGCGCCGTCGCCGGCTTCCCCGCCGTCGAGGCCGGCGGGGGCGCAGACCGCCTGGGGCTTCTGCACGACCGAGGTCTTCGTTTCGTACGCGTCCGCGACGGCGGCCGTGCGGCGTACGAAGCGGGGCTGCGGAGCGCCGGCCTTGTAGCAGGCGAAGGCGTCGAGGAGCAGGGCAGACGGGACGGCGTCGCGCGCCGCGGGAACGCACAGCGTGCGGGCCTTCACGAGGTCGAGCGCGCGGGTGCCGAACGGGTCGGCGAGCGTCACGGCGCGGCGCGCGAAGCGGAGCTCTCCGGAGAGCGGCTTCACGCGGTAGCAGGCGAGGTGCGCGCTCGGGTCGCGGATCGGGTCGCCGTTCACGGCCACCGGGAGGCAGAGCGACTCGAGGCGCTGGGCGAACGTCCGGGTGGTGCCGAAGGCGTCGTCCACCTGGACGATCGCGCCGGGGAAGCGGACGTTCGAGCGGGCCTTGTAGCAGCGGTAGTGGTCGACGACGCGCTTCGCCGGCAGCTGCACCACCTGCTGGAACGTCGGCCGGTTGATCCAGTGGATCGCGGGGACGCTGGTGATGCCGGCGGCGGTGTGGCGGACCTCGTCGTCCGCGACCTGGCGCTGCCAGGCGGCGACGGCCGACGAGCCGAACTCGAGGGTGAGATCGCCCGCGGCGTCGGACAGCGACTGCCACAGGAGGGTCCGGCACGCGGCGAGCGCGCCGCCGCCGCAGTACGCGCGCGAGAACGGCGACGGGCCGGGGCGGCCGAGGACGCGGCGCAGATCCTTGTGGACGTGGCCGTACAGGCCGTCCTGGAACGCCGAGCCGATGTGGTTCGCGCGGTTCGGGTCGTCGAGCGTGAGGCCGAGCGCGCCGATGGCGCTGCCCGAGGGCAGGTCGAAGACGGCGTGCGCCAGGCGCGGCCACCAGGCGTCCATGATCGCGGGCGACTGCGGATCGTCGTAGGCGCCGTTCGCGTCGCGGTCGCGGCGGTGCGTGTCCCACGCCGCCAGGCGGTCGCGCATGCTCTGCGCGCGGGCGTCGACGCCGCCGGGCGCCGTCGCCCCCATCACCTCGAGCAGCAGCGGCAGCACCTCCTGCGCGCGCAGATCGACGGTGCCCGCATCCTCCATCGCGTCGACGGCGGCGGCGCGCGTCACCGGGCCCGCGGCGATCGCGGCCTCGACGCGGCGGTCGAACATCTGGCTGCGGTAGACCGGACCGTAGAAGTAGTTCGCGTCGTTCGCCCGGAAGCCGGGCGCCTGCTTGTTGTTCCACGAGGTGAGGAAGCCCTCCGGCGGATCGAGATCCCACGGCTGCTCGGCGAGACCGATCATGCCCTGCCAGTCCCACGCGCCCGTGCCCCACGCAGGCAGCGCCGGATCGACGCCGGCGGCGCGTCGCGGGCAGCGGCACGAATGCTGATAGCCGATGTGGCGCGCGTCGACGTAGAACCAGTTGAACGTGTAGTCGACGCCGGCGCCCATCGCCTGGCGGAAGGCGTCGAAGCCGCCGGCCATGAAGGCGGGATCGTTGACGCGGCGGAAGCCGATCGCCGAGCCGAGCTCGTTGCCGTAGGTCGTGCGCAGCGTCGCGACCGCGATCGGCGTGCCGTCGGTCAGACGGCCGCGGGCGACGATCGGGCCGTAGTGCGCCGTGCGCTCGACGCGCCACGAGAGCACGAGGTCGGGACCGACGACCGGCGGGCAGCCGTCGTTCACCGCCCCGTCGCCGTCGTCGTCGATCGCGTTGAGACACTGCTGCAGCAGCTCCGGCAGTAGGCCCACCTGCGGGCAGCCGTCGTTCACGAAGCCGTCGCCGTCGTCGTCGACGGCATTGGCGCACATCGCGCCGGTCTCCGAGACGGTCGGGATGCCGCCCGCGCTCGGCTTCGCGATCTGCACGTGGTTCCAGCGCTCGATCGGCTGGCAGACGCCGTGGCGCAGGTAGCCGAGCGAGTCGGGCGTCGCGGCGCCGCCGCCGGGCTCGCAGAGCCGCAGGACGAACTGGTCGATGTTGTCGGCGCCGGCGCTGGTCGCCGACCAGGCGTAGTCGCGGCCGCGGCCGAGCTGCACCCACAGATCGGTGCCGGCGAAGGCGGCGCCGCGCGCGTCGATGCCGGGGCCGTGCACGTCCTTCTCGATGAGGAGCTGCGGCATGTAGTACGACGTCTGCGGACCGAACACCGCGATCGGCGCGCCGGTGTCGGTGTGCTCGCGGCCGAACAGCATGGCGTTGCTCATCGCCCGCGGCAGGCCCAGCGCGCGGCCGAGGCCGGCGATCACGTCGAGCAGCGCGCCGAGCGGCGGGCCGCCGGGATCGACCGGCCGGAGCGTGGCGCAGTCGACGTCGGGATGCGCGGCGGGGTTCGGCGTGCCGGTGACGGGATACGGCGCGGGACGGCGCGTGGTCGTCGGCGCCTCGGGATCGTCGGCGAAGCGCAGGTCGTCGAAGACGGCGCGCGCGGCCGACGCGCTGCCGAGCGTCGCCGTCATGCGCTGCAGCGCGCAGTGGTTGCGCAGCTCGCCGCCGCCCCCCTTGCCGAAGATGCCGCCGACCAGCGACGCGATCGCGACCGCGTCTTCGAGCTTCCACGGCTGCGGCAGCTGCTGGAGCGCCGGGTACTCCGCGGGCAGCTTGGTCGCGTCGAGCAGCGCCTCCTGGACGTACTGGTTCACGCCGTCGCGGTAGGCGAAGAGGTCGTCGTAGGCGCCCTGCCCTTCGGCGCCGCTGGTGCGGATGGCCTCGATCTGGGCGGTGAGATCGGCCTCCTGGTAGGGCGCGAGCGCCAGCTGGTCGCGGTCCATGTGCTGGTTCGACGGCGAGCCGCCGAGGAACTCGGACAGGCGGGCGCGGCCGGTGTGGCGCAGCACGTCCATGAGGAAGAGCCGGTCCTCGGCCGCGGTGTAGCCCTGCGCGAACATCGTCGCCCAGCGCGTCGTGCCGTAGATGTGCGGGACGCCGAAGCCGGCGTCGCGCACCACGGTCACCCCGGCGGTGGGGGAGTAGACCCGCCCGACGTCGGCGTCGCGGACCCCGAACGAGGCGTCCTTGAAGTAGTCGAGCAGCTGCGACTCGGCGAGGCCGGGAACGGCGTAGACGAGGTCGCCGTACATGCCGAGCTGGTCGATCACGTGCGGCGGATAGCTGCCGGCGGCGGCCGCGAGGGCCTCGGTCGCGTTCAGCGAGCCATCCTGTCCGGGGGGCAGAATGTTGAGGAATCCGGTGGCGTCGCCGAAATCCTGGTAGCGCCCCACCGGGCCCTGGGCGGCGGCGGGCAGGGACAGGCAGAGCACGGCGAGGAGCACAGGCAGCGTCCGCATGTCCGGCTTGTCGCGTTCCTGCGCCGCGCGCGCATCCGTTGGACGGGGGATTTCGCCGGCGGCGACGGGGGAGAGGCGCGCGTTGACTCCCCCGGTGGGTCGCCGGCACGATGGCGCGAGTGCCTGGCGTCGTCTCGACCCTGCTCGGCGTGCTGCTCGTCGCGGCGAGCGCCGGCGCCGTCACCGTCGAGCGCGACCGGCCGTTCGACCCGAGCGGCCGCCTGCGCGCCGACGTCTTCGTGCCCGACGGACCCGGCCCGCATCCCGCCGTGGTGATGGTCCACGGCGGCTGCTTCACCGGCGGCAGCCGCCGCGACCGCTTCGGACCGAGCGCCGAGCAGCTCGCGCGCGCGGGCTTCGTCGCCGCGACGATCGACTATCGCCTCGCGCCGGCGGCCGAGTTCCCGGCACCGGTGCAGGACGTGAAGTGCGCGCTGCGCTGGCTCAAGTCGCAGCGCGACCTGCGCGTCGACGGACGCCGCGTCGGGCTCTACGGCTTCTCGGCCGGCGGCTATCTCGCGGCGTTCGTCGGGGCGACCGCGGGTCAGGGGTCGTACGACGCGCCCGCCTGCGGCCCCACGGCCGACGACGCGGTCGCCGCGGTGGTGGTCGCCGCCGGGCCGAGCGACTGGGTGCGCCGCTGCCGCGACGACGACATGCACGCGTGCGAGGAGGCGTTCCTCGGCGAGGCGTGCACGCCCGACGCGCCCGCACGCCTGTTCCGCGAGGCGTCGGTGACCACGCACGCCGCGTGGGTGCGCGCACCGTTCCTGCTGCTGCACGGCGAGGACGACGTCCAGGTGCCGCTCGCGCAGGCCGAGATGCTGCGCGACGCCCTGATCCGTGCCGGCAAGCGGGTGACGTTCCACGTCGTCCCCGACGGCACCCATACGCTGCGGGTGCCGCACGACGCGGCCGCCGACGAGGCGGGCCCGCGCATCCTCGAGTTCCTGCGCCGGACGCTGGACGCGCCTCAGGGCACGACGATCCGATAGGTCACGGTGCCGGTCGCGACCAGGCGACCGCTGCGCTCGCCGTGTACGGCGACCGTGCTCTGGAAGAGCTCGTCGGTACGCCGCACGACCGTGGCCACGGCGGCGACGTCCTCGTCACGCGCCGCCGCGTGCCAGGCGACGTGCAACGCCGGCGTCGACGCCTTGTTGCGCGGCTCGAGCGGCACGAGCGTCCACGAGGCGAGCGCGCCGGTGGTGTCGACGAGCGCGGCGACGGCGCCCGGGTGGAGCGCGCCCGTGGCATCGGCGTTGGCCGCCTGCCACGGCAGCACGGCGTGGGCGCCGCCGTCGGCGACGTCGCGCGCGGCGATGCCGAGCCGGCCCATGAACGGCGCCGCGGTGAACACGCGCACGAACGACGGCAGGCGGGCGTCGCCCGCGGCGCGCGCGGTCGCCGTCGCGAGACGCCGGCGGTCGGCCGGCCCCTCCGCCCCGCCGCGCCAGACGACGAGCCCGGTCGCGATCGCCTTGCCCGCCGCGGTGGCGACGTCGACCGCCACGTAGGCCAGCTCCTTTCCGCGGCGCAGCACACGCGCGTCGGCGACGACGTCCTCGGCGATCGCCGCCGCGAGGTAGTGGACCGTGGCGTCGACCACGACGCCGCCGGGCCCGGTCGCCGCGGCCGCTCCGATGGCGATCAGCGACGCCGCGACGCCGCCGTGGAGCGCGCCGCCGGGATTCGCGTTGGCATCGGCGAACGGCACGCGCAGCCGCGCCGCGCCGTCGCTCGCCGACTCCACCAGGACGCCGAGGGCCGCAGCGTACGCATCCGTCATCCGCCGCTCTTCGCCCACGGACAGGGGGGCGGGCAAGCCCCGGTCAGCGTTCGTCGGGCGAGAGCGCCGCGAGGAGCGATCCGAGGAGCTGGTCGATGCGGTCGCGCATGCGCGCGGCCTGCGCCAGCTCGTCGTCCGAGAGGCCGGCGAGCGCCGTGCGCGCGGCGTCGAGGTGCGCGCGCAGCTCGACCAGGACCGCACGCACGGCCTCGCCCGTCTCGCGGCAGTGCTCGGCGAGCCGCCGCATCTCGACGGACACGGTCTCGAAGACGCGGGCGCGGGTGTCGTTGCGCGCGGCGGCGATGCGGGCGTTCAGGGCGAGCACGCGCGTCTGCTCGGCGACGCCGTCGATGCCGTGCAGGATACGCTCGATGTGCGCCATGCCCTCGCGCACGCGGTGCAGCTGGTCGATCGCCTGGGACGAGGAGCCGCTCGCGGTCACGAGCGTGTCGACGAGACCCGCCACCGCATCCTGCACCCCGGCCGCGATACCCATCGGGCGGATCTCGTCGTCGAGCGTCGCGAACATCTGGTGCTCATGTCGGCACGCGCACGCGAAACCTGAATCGCACGCACGGGGACGCATACGCGGCACGCGTGGGCACGCGCACCTGAATGCGGCACGCGTCAGCCGAGCGCCGGCATGAGGCAGGAATGGATGCTGTGCTCACCCGGGATCTCCCCGGCGAGGAGCCGGATCGCGTGCTCGGCGTCGGCCAGCCCGAAGTCGTGCGTGTGCAGGCGCTCCAGCGGCACCCGGCCGGATTCGATCAGACGGATCGCCGCCCGGTACGCCGGGCTCGTCACGGCGAAGGCGCCGAGCAGCGTCAGCTCCTTCACCACGATCAGGTCGCTGACGAAGTCCGGCACCGGCCGGAACCCCTTCACCGCGGCGAGCACGATGCGGGCACCGCCGGCCGCGTACCACAGCGACTCGGCGAGGGGCGCCGTCGCCGCCGCCGCCACCTCCACGATGACGTCGGCCCCGCGCCCGCCGGTCAGCTCGCGGATGCGGGCGCGCACGTCCTCCTCTTCGACGTCGATGGTGTGGTCGGCGCCGAGGTCGCGGGCGAGCGCGAGCTTGGCGGCGTCGCGCGAGGTGCCGGTGACGATGATCGTGTCGGCGCCGACCGCGCGCGCCGCGATGACGCTGGTGAGACCGCGCTGGCCCGGCCCGAGCACCAGCACCGTGTCGCCCGGTCCCGTGCGCGGCATCTCGGCGGCCCAGCGGAAGCCGGCGCCGAGCGGGTTGAACAGCACGGCGAGGCTCGCCGGCAGGTCGGCGCGGATGGGATGGACGATCGAGAACGCGTCGAGGTGCATGTACTCGGCGAAGCCGCCCCACAGCCCGGGCGGCCGCGAGAGCGGCACGTAGCCGTGGCCGTGCAACCCGCCCTTGCGCCGGCAGCGCTGGTACGTGCCGGCGCGGCAGGCGCGGCAGTAGCCGCAGGGGATCACCGATTCGACGGCGACGCGCGTGCCGACGTCGACGCCCCAGCGCTCGGCGGCACGGTCGCCGATGGCCTCGATGACGCCGACCGGCTCGTGCCCGGGCACGAGCGGATAGCGCATGGGGATCGTGCCCTGGTACTGCTCGGCGTCGCTGCCGCAGATGCCGCAGGCCTCGACGCGCAGGAGCGCGGTGTCGGCGGTGAGGTCGGGCACGGGGAGCGTGCGCAGCTCGAGCTGGCGGGGCGCCGTCTGCACGACGGCGCGGCAGGTCGCGGGAGGCATACGTCCGGCGCTAGCGTCCCGACACCGCTCGCGTCAACGATGCACGCGCGGTCCGGCGCGAATCGCGCTTCGCCGCCCGCGCCGCGGGCACGCCGGACCGCCTTGACCCCGCCGGGACCCGCCCCTAGACGGGGTGGCCGTGCCGCTCCTGCCGCTCGTCGCGCGCCGCGACCCGCTCGAGATGCTGGCCGCCGTCGGCGGCGAGCCGGGCGCGATGCTGCTCGACCTGCCGGACCCGATCCACCCGGTCACGCTGATCGGCTGCCGGCCGGTGGACGAGCTGCGGATCGCAGCGGACGAGCGCGAGCCGCTCGCGCGCCTGGCGCGGTTCGTGGCGGCGGCGCCGCCGGTGGGCGACCTGCCCTTTCCGCTCGGCGGCGGGGTGGTCGCCTGCCTCACCTACGAGCTCGGTACGGCGATCGCGTCCCGGCCGTTGCCGATCCGCACCACGGGTCCGCTGGCGGTGCTGCGACGCTACGACCCGCTCGTCGTCTACGACCGCACGCGGCGGCAGTACGCGCTGGCGACGAGCGACCCGTCGCGCTGCGTCCCCTGGCTCGATCGCCTCGCGGCGCCCGTGGTCGCCGCCGACGCGGCGCTCGCCGCCGGTCCGCTCGCCGCCGGCATGACGCCGGCCGCGCACCACGCCGCCGTGGAGCGCATCCGCGCGCTGCTCGCCGCCGGCGACTGCTACCAGGTGAACCTCACCCTGCCCTTCACCGCGCCGCTCGCCGGCCCCGCGTGGGCACTCTTCGCGCGGCTCGCGCGGCGGCACCCCGTCGCCGGCGGCGCCTACCTCGACCTCGGCGACGCCCAGGTGGTCTGCAACTCGCCGGAGCTGCTGCTGCGTGTCCGCGGCCGCGACGTGCTGACCCGCCCG
Source organism: bacterium (assembly GCA_026129405.1). Lineage (NCBI taxonomy): Bacteria > bacterium. Next base: position 478,971 of record JAHCID010000002.1, on the reverse strand, counting down.
ATCAAGGGAACGCGGCCGCGCGGCGACGACGCCGTGCGCGACGCCGCGCTCGCCGCCGAGCTGCGCCGCGACCCGAAGGAGCGCGCCGAGCACGTCATGATCGTCGACCTCGAGCGCAACGACCTCGGGCGCGTATGCACGCCCGGCTCGGTGCACGTACCGCGCTTCGCGGCGCTCGAGAGCCACGCGACGCTGCACCACCTCGTCTCGGACGTCGCCGGCACGCTGCGCCCCGAGGTCACGCTCGCCGACCTGCTCGCGGCGACGTTCCCCGGCGGCTCCATCACCGGCGCCCCGAAGCAGCGTGCGATGGAGGTCATCGCCGAGCTCGAAACCGGGCCGCGCGGAGTCTACTGCGGCGCGCTCGGTCTGCTCGCCGCGAACGGCGACGCGGAGCTGACGCTGCCGATCCGCACCGGCACCGTCGCCGGCGGCGGCGTGCGCTGGCATGCCGGCGGCGGCATCGTCGCCGACTCCGATCCCGCGCGCGAGCACGCCGAGGCCTGGCTCAAGACCGCCGCGCTGCGCCTGGCCCTGGGCGAGCCCGACGTGGCCGCGTGGGAGCGATGCTCGTCTGGCTGAACGGCCGCTGGCTCGCGGCGCGCGACGCCCGCGTCTCGGCGCTCGACCGCGGCCTCCTCCACGGCGACGGGCTCTACGACACGTGGCGCACGTACGGCGGCGTGCCGTTCGCGGTCGACGCCCACGTGCGCCGGCTCGCGGCCGCGTGCCGCATCCTGCGCCTGCCGCCGCCCGGCGACGCCGCGACGTGGGCCCGGCGCGCCGCCGACCTCGTACGGCGCAACCGCATGGCCGACGGCACCGTGCGCCTCACCATCACGCGCGGCCTCGCCGGCGACGGCCCGCTGCCGGCGCGGACGCCGGTCCGCCCGACCCTGCTCCTCACCGCCCGCGCACTGCCGCTCGATCTGGCCGCGCAGCAGACGCGCGGCATCGCCGCCGTGCTGCTGCCGTTCCCGCGCGACGTCGGGCCGTGGTGGGCCGGCGTCAAGCTGATCGGCCACGCGAGCGCGGTCGTCGGCAAGATGTACGCGCGCGCGCGCCGCGCCGCCGAGGGCCTGTACGTGACGCCGGAGGGCGAGGTCACCGAGGCGACGACCGCCAACCTCTTCCTCGTCGAGCGCGGGATGCTCGTGACGCCGCCCACCGGCGGCGGCGTCCTCGGCGGCGTCACCCGCGGCCTCGTCCTGCGCGCCGCGCGCCGCGCCCGCCTCGCGGTGCGCGAGGAGCCGATTCCGGTCGCACGCCTGCGCCGCGCCGCGGAGGTCTTCGTCACGGCGTCGACGATCGAGATCCTGCCGGTCGTGCGGCTGGAGGGCGACGCCGTGGGCGGCGGCGAGCCGGGCCCCGTCACCCGGCGCCTCCAGGCGTCCTACGCCGCGCTGGTCGCGGCCAGCCTGCGCCGCGCGCACTGAGCCGGCGCGCCTTGCAGGGAAGCGGTGATCCTGTTAGCGGCGGCGCCGCCGAGGAGGGACGACGATGACGCTGTGGCGCCAGATGCTCACCCGCAAGCCGGTCTCGGTGCTCCTGGCCGAGGTCGACGGCGACCACGGCCTGCGGCGTGTCCTCGGACCCGTCGCGCTGACCTCGCTCGGCGTCGGCTGCATCATCGGCGCCGGCATCTTCGTCCTCACCGGGCTCGCCGCGAACCAGTTCGCCGGTCCGGGCCTGACGCTCTCGTTCGTCGTCGCCGGTCTCGGCTGTACGCTCGCGGCGCTGTGCTACGCCGAGTTCGCCTCGACGGTGCCGGTCGCGGGCAGCGCCTACACGTACGCGTATGCGACGCTCGGCGAGCTGATGGCCTGGATCATCGGCTGGGATCTCGTGCTCGAGTACGCGGTGGCGTCGAGCACGGTCGCGCACGGCTGGTCGCACTACTTCGTGTCGTTCCTCGGCATCTTCGGCATCGAGCTGCCGCCCATGCTGATCGGCAACCCGTTCGACTACGATCCGGTGGCCCACACCTGGTTCGTCACCGGCGCGATCCTGAACCTGCCGGCGGCGCTGATCGTGCTGCTGATGACCACGATCCTCGTCGTCGGCATCAAGCAGAGCGCCAACTTCAACGCCGCGATGGTGATCCTGAAGGTCGCCGTGGTGCTCTTCGTGATCATCGTAGGCGCCGGCTACGTCGAGACGAAGAACTGGGACCCGTACCTGCCCTACGGCTGGGAGGGCGTGTTCAAGGGGTCGGCGTACATCTTCTTCGCCTACATCGGCTTCGACTCGGTCTCGACGCACGCCGAGGAGGCGCGCAACCCGCAGCGCGACGTGCCGATCGGCCTGATCGCGTCGCTGCTCATCTGCACGGTCCTCTACATCGGCGTCGCCGCCGTGCTGACGGGCATGGTGCGATACGACCAGATCGACATCCACGCCCCGGTGGCGCTGGCCTTCGGGGCGCGCGGGCTGCACGTCGCCGAGTTCCTGATCTCGGTCGGCGCCGTGGTCGGCATCACCAGCGTGCTGCTCGTGCTCATGCTGAGCCAGGCGCGCATCCTGCTGGCGCTCGCGCGCGACGGCCTCATCTCCCGGCGCATCTTCGGCGCCGTCCACCCGCGCTTCCGCACCCCGCACCGCGCGACCATCCTGACGGGCATCTTCGTGGCGACGGTCGCGTCGATCCTGCCGCTGAAGCTCCTCGCCGACCTGGTCAACATCGGCACGCTATTCGCGTTCGTCGTGGTGTGCGCGGCGGTGATGGTGCTGCGCTACACGCATCCCGAGGTGCACCGCCCGTTCCGCACGCCGCTGATGCCGCTGGTGCCGATCGGCGGCATCGTGATCAACGCCTACATGATGCTGAACCTGGGCTGGGAGAACTGGGTGCGGCTCGCCGGCTGGCTGGCGCTCGGCCTCGTCATCTACCTCGTGTACGGTCGCCACCACAGCCGCCTCGCGCAGGCCGGCAAGGCGGTCTGAGCCGAGGTTCTTGGTCGGCGGCCGGGGCTTCCGTCAGGCGCCGAGCGTCTCGTAGGCTGCGTTCGCGAGCCGCGTCGCGCGCGGGTCGACGAGGATGTGCGGGCCGAGGCGGTTCATCACGTAGCCGAAGCCCACGCCCGCCTCGGGGTCGGCGAAGCCGAGGTGCCCGCCGGCGCCCGGATGGCCGAAGGAGCCGGTGCCCGGTCCGAAGCGGGTGTCGGGGGCGTCCTGCGGCAGCATGAAGCCGAGGCCGAAGCGCGTCGAGACGCCGAGGACGAGGTCGGGCCCGACGGACTGCTCGGTGCGCATCGCGTCGATCGTCTCGCGCCCGGCCAGCCGCACGCCGTCCTGCTCGCCGCCGCGGGCCAGCACGCCGTAGGCGCGGGCGAGATCGCGCGCGCCCGCGTGCCCGTTGGCGCCGGGGATCTCGGCGCTGCGCCACGCCGGCAGGTTGGGGCCGTGGGCCAGCGAGATCGGGTTCATGAAGGCGCGCGCGGCGACGCCCTCCGGGTCGGACATGATCACGGCGGCGAGCCGCGGCCCCTCGAACTCCGGCGGCGGCATCGGGATCATGGTCAGGTCGGCGGCGCGCCCGTGATGCGACTCGTCGAGCCCGATGTGGAAGTCGAGCCCGAGCGGGCCGGCGACCTCGTCACGGAAGAAGGTCCCGAGGCTCCTGCCGCTCACCCGCTTCACCACCTCGCCGACCAGCCACCCGAAGGTGACGGCGTGGTAGCCGTGCGTGCTCCCGGGCTCCCACCACGGCGTCTCCGCGGCGAGGGCGGTGGTCATCGCGTTCCAGTCGTACAGCGCCGATTCCGGCAGCATCGGCTTCACTGCCGCCAGGCCGGCACGGTGCGAGAGCAGCCAGCGGACGGGGATGCGGCCCTTGTCGCCCTGCGCGAACTCCGGCCAGTAGCGCGCGACCGGTGCGTCGAGATCGACGCGCCCGGTCTCGACCAGCCGGTGCAGGCAGAGCGCCGTCATGCCCTTCGTGCACGAGTACACGTTGGCGATGGTGTCGCGCTGCCAGGGACGCGTGCGGCCTGGGTCGGCCCAGCCGGCCCACAGGTCGACCACGAGGCGGCCGTCTGCGACCACCGCGACGGCGGCGCCGATCTCGTCCTGGTCGGTGAAGTTGGCCGCGAAGGCGTCGCGGACGGCGGCGAAGCGGGGGTCGCAGGTTCCGTGGATCTCGGCAGCGGCGGACATGCCGCCGCTTCTAGGGGCTCGGCCCCGGGGGCACAACCCGGCGCCGCCGTCGCCGCGCGTCAGGGGTCGAGCGCGCGGCGTATGCCCGGCAGCCCGTCGCTCCAGGTCGCCGCGACGGCGTCCTGGAGATCGCGCAGGCGCTCGGCGCGGTGGCGCTCGACGCGACGCCGGATCGCCTCGCGCAGGCAGGCGTCGCGCTCGGCGCGCAGGGCGTGGGACGGGGTGAAGCTCGCGGTCATGATGCGGTCCTTTCGGGCGAGTGCGGTGGGCTGCGCGACGAAGCATGCGCCGTGCCACTGCGTCCGCCGCGTCGGCCTGGCGTCGTGCTACGGAGCCAACCGGCAGTTTGTAGAACGTCACCGCAGCGACGGCGTCGCTCGGCCGTCGGAGGTCGCCGCCGCCGCCGTCGTTACCGTGCCGCGAGAGCGGCACGCCGCCTGCAGGGCGGCACTGCCATGACCTCCCACCACCTCCGCGAGCTCACCGAAGCCCTCGAGACCGCCCGCCGTGTGCGGATGGCCGAGAAAGCCGGCACCGAAGACGACCTGCGCGTCATCGCCTCCGAGAAGGAAGCCGAGATGGAGGAGCGCGCGCAGGAGGAGCGCACCGCCAGCATCCTCGTCTCGCTGAGCGCACACGACCAACGCGCCATCGCCGACATCGACCGCGCGCTCGCGCGCGTCGAAGACGGGACGTACGGCGAGTGTGAGGGCTGCGAGAATCCGATCCCGATCGCCCGGCTGCGGGCGATCCCGACGGCCCGCCGCTGCATCGAGTGCCAGGAGGCCGAGGAGCGGCGCCAGGCGTCGCACGCGACGCGCGCGCCGTCTCCAGGCACGGGCTATGCGGCGGAGGCCGACGCCTTCGACGAGATGTGACCTTCTGCCGCGCGCGGATGCAGAAATGCCGGCGGCATTGGACAAGATGCAACCTCGCGCCGCGGGCGAGCGCCGCGCCCGCGGGCGCTTCCCTCGTCGCCGGGGACGGCACCTCGCTTGCTGCCGTGGAACGGCAGCGGCCGACGGCCGCAACCATCGACCAGGAGGTGTGCAGCGATGGAACGTCACCACGACGGCGAGCAGGAGCATCGCCGCGGTGCCTGGGACCGCGACGCCGGCCGCCGCTTCCGCGACCACGACGAGCAGGACTTCACCCGCCGCAGCTTCGCGCCATCGCGCGAGCGCGACTTCCGCGACGACGATCTGCGCGACGAGGACCATCCGTATCGTCCCGCAGGCGGTCGCGGCGGCGCAGACTTCGACATGCGGCGCGTGCGCCGCTTCGAGGAGCAGCACTTTCCCGAGGACCGGACCTGGCGCCCGGGCGGCGAGCGCCACCTCCAGTCCGACTACGGCGGCCATCACAGCGCCGAGGGCTGGCGCGAGCAGCACGGCTGGGGACGCGACGTCCCCCGTGACCTCTACCCCGACTCCGACCCGTACGGCGGTCGCTTCTCCGGTCGGGGGCCGAAGAGCTACCAGCGCGGCGACGAGCGCATCCGCGAGGACGTGTGCGACCGCCTCACCGCCGATGCGCACGTCGACGCCAGCGAAGTCACCGTCTCGGTGCGCGCGGGCGAGGTGACCCTCGAAGGGACCGTCGACGATCGCCGCGCCAAGCGGCGGGCCGAGGACTGCGTCGAGGGGGTGGCAGGCGTCCGGCAGGTGCACAATCGCCTGATGGTCCAGACGCAGAACCGCAGCGACGAGGAGATGCAGCCGTTCGAGTGGGGCGGCGAGCGCGGCTGGCGGGGCTTCGAGCCGTCGGCCGGCCGCGGCGGCTTCGCCACCCGCGCGCACCGTGAGCCGTCGTCGCATCGCGGCGCCCCGAGCGCCCGGATGCACGACGAGCAGCGCAGCGCATGGCTGGGCGAGGAGCCGGGCCGCTTCGGCAACCGCGGCCCGAAGGACTACCAGCGCTCCGACGACCGCATCCGCGAGGACGTGTGCGACCGCCTCACCGCCGACACCGCGGTCGACGCCACGAACCTCACCGTGACCGTGAAGGACGCCGAGGTGACGCTCGAAGGCACCGTCGACGACCGCGGCATGAAGCGCCGCGCCGAGGACTGCGCCGACCACGTCCCCGGCGTCCGCCAGGTGCACAACCGCCTGCTGGTGCAGCCGCAGCACGGCATCGCGGGCGAGCCGGCGACCTCGATCGGCACGGCGGCCAGCGCCGCAGCGACGGGCGGCACCGCCGCCACCGGCAGCGGCCGCGGCTGACGCCGGGACCGGTTTGTAGAACGTGCGCCCGGCCCGACGCCGTGGCCACGCAGACACGGGCCGTGCCGCAGTGGCACGGCCCGTGCTGTCTCCGGCATGACGCGCCTACCGACCGCCCTGCTGGCCACCGCGCTCCTCGTCGCCCCGGCCGCCGCGCGCGACGCGGACACCCCGCCCGCCCTGAACGACCCGGCCGTCGGCTCGGAGCGTGCGCCGGGCACCCACACCGGAAGCGCGCAGGAGCGCTTCGAGGCGGAGACCCGGCCGAAGAGCGACGACATGCTCGCGACCGCGGTACACGAGGAGCTCGTGCGCGACTCGCGGGTCGTGTCGGGTCGCATCCGCGTCGAGGCGCGCGAGGGTGTCGTCACCCTCCAGGGCGAGGTCGACAGCAACGCCGTGCGTGACGCCGCCGCCGAGACGGCGCAGCGCGTGAACGGCGTGCGCCGGGTGGAGAACGCGCTCACCGTGTCCGCGACGGCGGCGCCGGCGCCCGGGACGTCGCCGATCCCCGAGCGTCAGGCGCCGTGACGCGGTCGGGCCTGTCGTCCCCTACGACACCTCGCCGAGGACCCAGCGCGCGGTGTCCTCGGGCAGCGTCGGCAGGTGCTTCAGGAAGTCCTCGACGTTGTCGCCGACGAGCTTGGCGCCGAGGTTGTGGCGCAGGAACTCGTGATAGCGCGCCGCGACGCGCTCGGAGAGCAACCCGCAGCGACGCAGCGTCGGGATCACGAAGCCCTGCACCGGCCCGAGACGGCGGCCCGGGCTCTGGCTCGCCGTCAGCGCCTCGCGCTCGCGGTGCAGACAGGCGAACAGCTCGGCGACGTCGATGCCGATCTCGCCCCACGTCTCCATGAGCGCCGCGGCGAGGCCCTGCTGCTTGCGGTTGTCGACCACCGCCTGGGCGGCGTCGAGCGCGAAGTCCTCGAGGTCCTCGAGCTCCGCCGCCGACAGCTCGGGCACGCAGCGCTCGACGTACTGCACGCCGTAGGCGTGGTGGCGCGACTCGTCGCGCGCGACGTAGGTGAGCAGCTCCTTCAGCAGCGGCTCCTCGGTGAGGTTGCGCATGTCGCGGAAGCTGTAGAGCGCGAGGCCCTCGATGACGATCTGCATGCCGACCAGCTTCTTCAACCAGTCGCCCGTCTCGAGGGTGGCGTCGAGGACGCGCTTCAGCGCCGGCGCGATCGGGCGCACGCTGTCGAGCTTGTCGATGTAGCGCGCGAACACCTCGACGTGGCGCGCCTCGTCCATCGTCTGCGTCGCGGCGTAGAACTTGGCGTCGGTGTGCGGCACCGCGTTCACGAGCTGCGCCGCGACCATGAGCGCGCCCTGCTCGCCGTGGAGGAAGTTCGAGAGCCGGAACGCCGCCGTGCGCTTGTGCATCTCGAGGACGGTCTCCTCCGGCAGCGACTTCCAGTACGACGTCTCCTCGATCGGCAGCGACGCGCCGAGCGGCGTGGTCGCGAACTTCTTGAGATCGATCTCGCGATCCCAATCGAGGTCACGCACGCCCACCCACTGCGCCTCGGCCGCCTTCACGTAGAGGCGGCGCAGCTCGTCGACCTGCGGCTCGTAGCTCCACTGGTAGACGACCTGCATCGCCGTCGAGAGCCCGGGCTCCTGCGTGTCGGTGGTCAACCTGAAGTCGCTCATCGGGATCCTTTCTTCGTGGTCGCGGCGCGACCGGCGGCGGTGGCCTCCGGATCGCCGACCAGACGGACGAGACGCTGGAGGGCGTCGATGGCCTCGGCGATGCGCCCCGCGTCGATGGCCGCGAGGCAGACGTCGATGACCGGCACGATGCGGCCGGGATCGCGCTTCAGGCGCCGGCGCGCCTCGGCCAGCGGGGCCGAGGCGAGGAACGCGCGCACGCGCCGGGCGAGCATCTGCCAGATGCGGTTGCGGGTCATGTCGGCGACGTGGACGAGCAGGTCGCGGCTGGCGGCGTGGCGCTCCTCGCGGTCGCGATCGGGATCGGCGACGAGGTCGCGCAGGCGGCGCAGCACGTCGAGGTCGGCGGCACGTCGCCGCTCGATGCCGAGCCGCGCCATCTCGACCAGGAGCGGCATCATCACCTCGCCGAACTCGGCGAGGAGCCCACCGTCGACGCGGCCGCCGTGAAAGATCATCGGCGCGAGCACGTCGAGCGAGGCGTCGACCAGCGGCCGCACGGTGGTGCCGTCGCCCTGGCGCACGACCACGAGGCCGAGACCCTCGAGCACCTTGAGCGCCTCGCGTACCGAGGTCCGGTTGACGCCGAACTCGGCCGCCAGCTCGCGCTCCGGCGGCAGCTTCGCCCCGGCGGCGAAGCGGCCGTCGAGGATCGCGTCGCGCAGCTGCTCGGCGACGTCCTCGTGGAGACGGCGGCGCGCCGGCGGCCGGAACGGGAGCACGCGGGGCGACGGCACTGGGTGGGTAGCCTAGCCAATGGTCCAACCAATTGTCAAGCCGCGCGGCCGCCGGCGCCGGTCAGTCGCCGCGGCGCTCGAGCGGCTCCATGTGCCAGCGCGCCAGCGGAACGCGGGTCGTCGTGCCCGTCGGTGCAACCAGGGTCAGGGTGACGACGTCGTCCGGGAGCAGCGCCTCCCAGCGCGGCGGCACGTCGCCGTCGCCCCGCAGGCGATGGAAGGCGCCGCGCGGGACGAGGGTGATGCGCCGGCCCGACGGGTCGACCACGAGGTCGAGCAGCGGCGTCCCGCGTACGTGCAGCGTCGCGCGGCGCCCCGCGGCAGCCGACATGCCCATGGCCTGCGGCATGCGGCACGCCGCCCCATCGGCCACGCCGAGCAGCGTCCGGACGGCGGTGCTGGCGCAGGGGTCGAAGCGCTCGATGCCCGGAGTCGCGACCGCGGTGGTGACGCCGACGGGGTGCTCGCCGGTGCCGAGGCGCAACGTGACCGCGCCGGTCGGAGCGCCGCGCCGCGGAGTCGCTTCGTCACCCCGGCCTCCTCGTGCCGCCGAGGCGGCACCGTGGCAAGCCGCATGCGGTTGACCGCTCGCGGCGGAGCCCGTACGCCTGGAGGGAGATGCGCCGCCACGCGCCGGTCCTCCTGGTCGGGATCCTGCTCACCGGTTTGATCCTCGGGCAGGCGCTGCGCGCCTACTACGGCGTCGACTTCTCGCTCCAGGGCATCCGCGACGCCGTGCTGTCCCTCGGCTGGAAGGGACCCGCGATCTACTTCGTGCTGGTCGTCTTCCGGCAGTTCCTCGGCATCCCCGCCCTGCTGATCCTCACCGCCGGCGGCCTCTGCTTCGGACCCGCGATGGGCACCGCGCTCGGCGGCGGCGGCATCATCCTGTCCGGGTTCGCGAAGTTCGGGCTCGCCCGCTGGCTGGGCCGCGAGTGGGTGATCGAGCACCTCGGCGAGGCGTTCCGCCGCTTCGAGCCGCACGTGCAGCGTCTCGGGCCCACGGTGATCGGACTCTCGACGGCGCACCCGTTCGGCATCCTCTCGCCGTTCCACTGGGGCGCCGGGCTGTCGTCGGTGCGGCTCTGGCCGTTCGCGAGCGCGCTGGTGATCGGCGCACCGGTACGGGCGTTCGCGTGCTCTGCCTTCGGCTCGGCGCTGCTCGACGACGATACGACGGGCATGCGCATCCTCGCCGTCCTGCTCTCCCTGTCGCTGCTCCTGCCGCTCATGCTGCCCGGCGTGCGGCGCAAGCTCTTCGGGGCACCCGACGCCGGCGCGTCCTGAGGCGGCTGGCGGGCCGGCACGACCGCGCTATCATCGCCCCATGTCGACCCGCAGCTTCCGCCCGTCGCGCCGCCGCAGCGGGCCGGCGCCCGACACCGCCGCGATCGTGCGCGAGGCGCAGGAGGCCGCACGTGCCCGCAGCCAGGGCTACCGCGAGCGCTCACTCGCGCTGCACGGCTGGATCTGCGGCCGCTGCGCCCGCGAGTTCGATCACGCGACCCTGCACCTGCTCACGGTTCATCACCGCGACGGCAACCACCACAACGATCCGCCCGACGGCAGCAACTGGGAGAACCTCTGCGCCGACTGCCACGAGGCGGAGCACTCGAAGGACGTCCTCGCCGACTGGCTCTCGGGTCGCAGCGACCCGCGGCGCTGAGCGGCGCAGGAGAAGCGGCGCACGGTCCCGATCTGCGCCGCCGCCCATCCCGGCGACCGCTCGCGCGCCGGGTAGGGACGACGGCTCAGGGCTCGGCCCGCGTGCGCGGGTCGAGCACGTCGCGGACGGCGTCGCCGACGAGGTTCACCGCCAGGATGAGCCCGAAGAGCGCCACCGCCGCCGACAGCAGGTTCCACACGATGATCGGGTCGCGCGCCAGCTCGTCGCGCGCCTGATCGATCATCTGCCCCCAGCTGCCCGCGAGCCCGATGCCGAGCCACGAGAGCACCGCCTCGGTGAGCACGAGGCCCGAGAACATCAGCACGAACGTGATGACGACGAGGTGCGCGAGATTCGGCACGACGTGGCGCAGCATGACGTGCGGCGCGCCGGCGCCGAGCGCGCGTGCCGCCGTCACGTAGTCCTGCTCGCGCAGCTTCAGCGTCTCGCCGCGCGCGACGCGGCAGAAGCCGACCCATCCCGTGACCCCGAGCGCGATGCACACCTGCACCGTGCCGTGCCCCATCGCCATGATGAGCGCGATCAGCAGCAGCAGCCCCGGCATCGAGGCGAGCGTCGACATGAGGAAGAAGACGGCGTCGTCGACGCGACCGCCGAGGTAGCCCGCCGAGACGCCGAACAGGAGCGCGATGGGGATGACGATGAGGCTCGTGAGCCCGCCGATCAGGAGCGCGACGCGGGCGCCCTTCAGCGTCAGGTGCAGGACGTCGCGGCCGAGGATGTCGGTGCCGAGGAGATGGCGGCCGGGATAGCGCAGCGGCTCGTCGCCGTAGAAGTCGGTGGTGGCGAGCGGCGCGGAGTAGCTGCGCTCCTGGAAGTCGACGGGGAAGAAGCGGTCGATCACCGTGCGGGGCCGGTAGGCGTCGGCACCGCCGATCCAGGCCACCGAGTCGCCGAGCGCGATCGCCATGTAGAGCCCGACCACCGCCAGCGCGATCGGCCGGCGGCGTGCGATCTGGCGCGCGGCCTGGCGCCCGAGCGGGTTGCGCCACACGGCGCGCCAGAGCAGCGCCGCCACGACGACGAGCAGGAGGACGAGCAGGTTCGACTGGACGTACGGCTCCATCGTCACTCCAGCCGCACGCGCGGATCGACCAGCACGTAGCTCAGATCCGTCAGCACCTGCCCGAGGATGAAGAGCAGCGAGCCGATGTAGACCATCGTGCGCAGGGTCGCGAAGTCGTTGCCGTGGATGGCGTCGACGGTGAGCGCGCCCAGCCCGGGGATGCCGAAGAAGGACTCGAGCAGCATCGAGCCGGTGAACAGGAACGGGATCACCAGCACGACCTGGGTGAGGATCGGGATGAGCGCGTTGCGCAGCACGTGCACCGTCATCACGCGGGCGTCGCCGGCGCCCTTCGCGCGCGCCGTGCGCACGTGGTCGCGTCCCGTCTCCTCGATGAAGACGGTGCGGTAGAAGCGGATGCCCTCGCCCAGCCCCGACACGATGCCGACCAGGACCGGCAACGCGAGGAAGCGCAGGATCACCGCCGGGTTCGGATCGAACCCCGAGATCGGGAACCAGCGCAGGAGCTTGCCGATGAGGAACTGCCCGCCGATGATGTAGAGCAGGATCGACACGCTCATCGCGAGCACGCACAGGACGACGCCGAGCCGGTCGACGTAGGTCTCGCGCAGCAGCGCGACGAGCAGCGCCAGCGCCACGGCGAGCGGGATCTCGAGCAGGAACATCGGCACCGTCAGCGCCAGGCTCGGGCCTGCCCCCTCGCGCAGGCGGCGCGTGATGGGCACGTCGTCGGCGTCGCTGCGGCCGAAGTCGAACGTCAGCATGCGCCGGAAGTGGTCGACGAGGAGCGTGTCGGTCGGCGCCGCGGCGTTCCAGAAGAGCGGCTTGTCGTAGCCGTGGCTGGCGATCCACTGCGCGAGCGCGGCGGGCTGCGCCTTGTCACCCAGGGCGCGGCGCGCGATGTCCTCGGGCGTCGTCACCAGGAAGAAGAGGAGGAAGAGGAAGAGCAGGACGCCGAGGACCGTGACCGCCCCATAGGCGAGCCGCCGGACGAGGTACGAGAGGATCACCGCGACGCCCTCACCGGTTCCTGCGCACCAGCGTCACCACGGCGGGCGCCACGACGGCGATCGCGCCGGCGAGCAGCACCCAGGCGGGCCAGAGCACCGGCTGGTTCCACGCCGTCTGCAGGCGCGCGCGCGTCGCACCGTCGACGTCGCGATACTTGAGCGTCGAGTACGACATGCCGAGCGGCTTCGCGTTCTTCACCCACGCGTGGGTGAGCGTGTAGGTCTCGGGGTAGAAGAGCTCGATCCACGGCCGCTGCTGCTCGAGCAGGGTGCGCATCTCGTCGATGAGGCGCGTGCGCTCGGGGCCGTCCTCGAGGTCGCGCATGCGCAGGAAGAGCGCGTCGTAGTCGGGGTTCTCGAAGTTCGCGGTGTTCGGCCCGCCCTGGCTGCGCGCCATCTTGCTCCAGAGCAGGAAGAGGAAGTTCTCGGGGTCGGGGTAGTCGGCGACCCAGCCCCACATGAAGATCTGATACGTGCCGCGGCGGACCTTGTCCTGGAACTGGTTGTACGACGTCGCGGCGATGGTCACGTCGAGCCCGAGCCGGCTCCAGGCGTCGACGAAGAACTGGTAGCGCAGGCGCCCGCGCGCGCTGGTGTCGCCGGTGTCGAAGGTCAGCTGCAGCGGCCGGCGCGTCGCCGGGTCGATGCCGTCGGGATACCCGGCCTCGGCGAGCACCTGCTTCGCGCGCTCGAGGTTCGGCTGGCGGAACGGGTTCACGTAGGCGGCGTCGTAGCCGAAGACGCCCGGCGGGATCGGCGTCTGCGCCGGCACCGCACGCCCGTTCATGAAGACGCGCGCGAACTCGACGCTGTCGACCGCGAGGCTCATCGCCTGACGCAGCTTGCGGCTCTTCTCGCCCGCCGCGCCGCCGACGACGGCGTCGGTCATGTTGAAGCCGATGTAGTAGACGGCCGGGATCACCGCCTTGTCGAGCTCCATGCCGAGGGCGGCCATGTCGGGCGACAGGCCGCCCTCCTTCACCATGCGCTCGAAGCTCTCCTCGATGACGCCGGAGGCGTCGTAGTAGCCCTGGAGGAACTTGGTGAAGGCCGGGATGTCCTGCCCGTCGAGCGACAGCTCGATGCGGTCGACGAACGGCAGCGGCTTGCCGACGTACTGCGGATCGAGCCAGCCGCGCTCGCGGTCGCCGGGCGCGCCCTCCGACGGATACACCGTGCCCGGCGCGCCCGGGCGGAGCGCGCCGTGCCAGCGCGGGTTACGCTCGAGCACGATGCGACTGCGCTTGTCGTAGAGCGCCAGCCGATACGGCCCCGTTCCGACCGGATGCTCGGCGAAGCCGTCGCGCCCGTCCTCGCCGTTCCACCAGACGATCGCCTCCCAGGGCACGGGCGCCATGAACTCCATCGCCATGAGGTAACGCAGCTGCGGATACGCCTCGGACAGGGCCAGCTCGAGCTCGAGCGGCCCGGTCACGGTGACGCCCTCGATGCCGCCGACCTCGGCGTACTGCCGATCGATGCGCTTCGCCGCGAACGCGGGATCGTCCTTGCGGCGCTGGGCGAGCGCCTGCCCGAACGCCTCGAAGCCGACGAGGCGCACGAGGTTCGGCGCGATCGGGCTGTTCACCTCCGGATCGGCGAGCCGCATGATCGAGAACGCGGCGTCGTCGGCGACGACCGTGCGCGTGCGTGCGCCGGGCGTTCCGACCGCGAAGCAGTCGTCCTCGTGGAACTCGACGTCCGGCCGCAGGCGCAGCCGGTAGACGACGCGACCGTCGGCGCGCGGCTCCGGCTCGGGCATCGTCTCGAGCAGATTCGGGATCAGCCGATAGGGGCGATCGAGGAAGTGGTACTGGAGGAGACCGTCGTAGACCGGCCCGGTGATGACGTGGTCGATCGTGGTGTACGAGACCTGCGGGTCGAGCGTCTTCGGCGGCTCCGAGAAGGACGTGAACAGGATCTTCTTCGCCGACTCGCCGTCCGGATACGGGTTGTTGGTGCAGGCGACCGTCGCGATCACCGCGAGCAGCACCACCCCCACGATCCGCATCGGCGACCGTCATGGCATGGGGCGGCGGCGCGCGCCAACGCGGCGGACGGGAGCCGCGCACCCTCCACGTCGCGCGTGTCCCGCGGGCAGGCTACGATCGATCTCCGCGCCATGCCCGGACTGGTCCCCGCCCTCGCGCTCCTGATCGCCGTCGCGGTCCCGCTGTGGGGCTGGCTCGGGCGCGGGCGGGACTACGGCATCTGGGGCATCGTCATCCTCGCGGTGTCGCTCCCCGGGGCGGTCGCGCTGCACGCCCGGCTCGTCGAGTGGCTGGGGCCGACCGCCGGGCTGGCCGTCACCTGGGGGACGGTCTACGGGCTCTGCGCCGGCGGGCTCCACCTCGCGGCGCTGGTGCGCGCGCGGCTGCGCACGCCGTGGTTCCGCTGGCTCGTCAGCATCCCGGGCATGGCGTTCGTCGCCGCCGGGTTCATCGCCGGGCCATGGCTGCTCGTCCTGTGGCCCGTCCGCGCGCTGTGCACGTTCTTCGGCTGGGACGACGCCCTCGCCGTGCTGCGCTGGCTCGACCTCGCGCCCCTCGTCGTCGTGGCGCTCTCGGTCGGCACCTCGCTGCGCGCCGTCTCCGAGGTCGTCCGCATCCCGATGGGCGGCGACGGGCCGGCCGACCCCACCCGCATCCGGGTCGAGCGCTGGCGCCGGCGCGAGCCCGCCCCCCTGCCCGACCGCCCGCTGCGCATCGTGCAGATCACCGATCCGCACCTCGGCCCCTGGCAGCCCGTGCACCGCCTCCACCGGCGCATCGCCGACCTGGTCGAGCAGGACCCCGACCTCGTGCTGCTCACCGGCGACTTCCTCACCATGGAGGGCGCCGGCACGCCGGGGGCGCTGGCCGAGGCGTTCGCGCCGCTGCGCGCGGTGCAGGAGCGCTGCTTCGCCGTCTTCGGCAATCACGACCACGAGACGCCGGACGAGGTGCGCCACGCCCTCGCGACCAACGGCGTGCGGCTGCTGGTCGACGAGGAGGTCGTGGTCGAGACCGCCGTCGGCCCGGTGCAGATCGTGGGCGCCGACTACGTGGGACGCGGGCGCCGCGAGCACCTGGCCGCGCTCTTCGCCCGGCTGCCGCGCCGCGCGGGCGCGCTGCGGCTCCTCCTCCTGCACGATCCGTCGGCGTGGAAACACGTACCGCACGGCGAGGCCGACCTGACGCTCTCCGGCCACACCCACGGCGGCCAGCTCGGGCTGGTGAGCTTCGGCCTGCACTGGACGGTCCTGGCGCGCACGCCGTGGCCGGACCACGGGCTGTTCCACCACGGGCCGAATCGGCTGTACGTCCACCGCGGAACGGGTTTCTACGGCTTCCCGCTGCGGATCGGCGTGCCCGGTGAGGCGTCGGTGCTCGAGCTCGTGCTCGCGAGCTGAGCGGCGGCGACGGCGCTCAGAGCGCGAGCAGACGCCAGGCGCAGTAGCCGAGCGTCCCGAGCGAGGTGCCCACGAGCAGCGGCACGCGCCGCGGCTGCCCGCCGTAGTGCATGACCAGCGCGCTGATGCCGAACACGATGCCGAGGATGCCGAGCGCCGGCGTCGTGCCGCCGGGGTCCTCGCGCGGCACGATGCCGGAATCGATCGCGACCCAGAGCACGGCGAAGATGCCGGCGGCGATGACGAGGGCGCGTCCCGAGAGCATCAGAAGAGGAGGAACGGCGCGGCCATGGCCCCGAGCGTGACGCCGATCGAGAGCAGCGAGACCGAGACCGACTCGACCTTCTCCATGGTCGTGCCGTCGGCGCTCTCCTCGTCCACCTCGACCATCTCGTCCTCGGACGGGAACTCCTCGTACATCTCGCCGTCGCGCAGCGCCTGGCGCTGGTCCGGCGTCAGGGCCTCCCACATCGACGTGGTCGGCATGCCGAGGCGCGACGCCGAGAAGGTGCGGGCGGGAGCCTCCTTCTTGGCGCGCTGATCCATCCCGCAGGCCCCCCCGAGCAGGGCCACCACCACCGCCACCACGGCCACCCTACGCATGGCGCCGACCATACACCCCCGGCTGGTGGGTCGCGAGCATGGGGTCCGGCCTACCCGAGCCCCATGCGCTTGGCGATGATGACCTTCATGATCTCGTTGGAGCCGGCGTAGATCGTCTGCACGGCGGCGTCGGCGTAGTCCTCCGAGATCGGCGTCTCGCGCATGAAGCCGTAGCCGCCGTGCAGCTGGAGGCACTCCGACGTGACCTTCTTCTGGAGGTCCGTCGTCCACCACTTCGCCATGCTGACCTCGGTGACGATGTCGTCGCCGCGCACGTGCGCCGGCAGCAGCCGGTCGACGAACGCCTGCCCGACCTCGACCTCGGTCGCCATCTCGGCGAGCCGGAACTGGGTGTTCTGGAACGCCGCGATCGACTTCCCGAACGCCTTCCGGTCGCGCACGTACGTGATCGTGTCGTCGAGCGCGCGGCGGCACGAGGCGACGGCGGTGACGGCGATGACGAGCCGCTCCTGCTGGAGCTTCTCCATCAGCATCTTGAAGCCCGAGCCCTCCGTCCCGAGGAGGTTCGACACCGGCACGCGGCAGTCCTCGAAGAAGAGCTCGCTCGTGTCCTGGCCGCGCAGCCCGAGCTTGTCGAGCTTCTTGCCCCGAACGAAGCCGGGCGTGCCCGCCTCGACCAGGATCAGGCTCATGCCCTTGTAGGCCGGCTTCGCCGTCGGGTCGGTCTTGGTGACGACGACGAAGAGGTCGCCGATCTGGCCGTTCGAGATGAACGTCTTGGCGCCGTTCAGGACGTAGTGGTCGCCGTCGCGCCGCGCCGTCGTCTGGATGCCCTGGAGGTCCGAGCCCGCGCCCGGCTCGGTCATGGCGATGCCCATGACGACGTCGCCGCTCACCGCACCCGGCGCCCACCGCTGCTTCTGCGCCGGCGTGCCGTACTCGAGGAGATACGGCAGGCAGATGTCGGAGTGCAGCGGGATCATGATGCCGTGCGCCCGGATGCGGGCGAGCTCCTCGTTGACGATGGCCGCGTAGAGGAAGTCGGCACCGGCGCCGCCGTACTCGATCGGCGCGCACGGCCCGAGCAGCCCCTCCTCGCCCGCGCGCTTCCAGCTCGCGCGGTCGCTCATGCCGGCCTCGTTCCACCCCGCGACACGGGGCGCGAACTCCTTCTCGCAGAATCGGCGAACCTGCTGGCGGAAGAGCTCGTGCTCCTCGCCGAAGACGTCACGTCGCATGATGCTCCTACTTCTTGGGATTGGACCGCGTGCGCCCGCTGCGCGTGACCTCGGCGGCGGTGCGGCGCAGGCGCTCGATGCCGCCGAGGAACAGCTCGGTCGCGAAGCGGCTGGCGCCCTCGACGTCGGGCGGATTGCGCTCGACCATGCGCACCGCCACCTCGAGCGCGACGCCCGCCATCGCGCCGGCGAGGTAGGCGACGTCGATGTTCGGCAGGTCGCCGCGCGCCACCGCCGCCTCGAGGTCCTCGTGCAGCTCGGTGACGCCGGCGAGCAGCGTCGGCTCGCCGGTCATCGCGCGCATCACCGCGTCGTTGCGCCGCACCAGCTCGAACGTCACGCGGTCGTCGGCGACGAACTGGAAGTACGCGTGGTAGGCGCCGCCGACGAACTCCTCGAGCGTGGTGGCGCGATCACGCGCCGCGCGCAGGCGCGCGCGCACCTGGCGCGCGCTCTCCTCGACCAGCTCGCGGAAGATCGACTCCTTGTCCGGGAAGTAGTTGTAGAAGGTCCCGGCGGCGAGGTTCGTGCGGCGGATGATGTCGCGGATGCTGGCGGCGCCGTAGCCGAGCTCGGTGAAGACCTGGCGGGCCGCGGTGAGTATCTCGGCGCGGTTCTGCGCCTTGTTCTGCTCCCGCTTCCCCGTGCGGGAGAGGTGGGCCAGGGCAGCCATGGGGACCGGTTCTAGCGTCCCCGGGCGGGACACCGCCAGCGCCGGAGCGCCGCCGCGGACGACGGCGGCAGCGCGCGCGGCGCGGCCGGGACCGACTCGACGAGCACCGTCGCAGCCTGCGACTCGTGCGGAGCGCCCGTCAATCACGTCCGGCTGCGCGACACCCCGAGCGCCGCCGGCACCGCGGCGTCGGTGAGATCGTCGACCGCGAGATCGGCCCCCGCCGCGCGCAGGGTCGCGGGCGCGACGCCCCCGGTGCCGACGCCGACGCACACCGCGCCGACGGCGCGCGCGGCGGCGACGTCGCGCGGAAGCGGGTCGCCGATGACGACGACGCGGCAGACGGCGAGCGGCGCGCCCAGCAGGTCCGCGCGCCGCGGCGGGCGCCGATGCGCAGCAGCTCGGCGCGGTCGGCGTGGTCGCAGCCGTAGCCGCCGAACGCGAAGTGCGCGTGCAGGCCGGCCCGCTCGAGCTTGAGCGTCGCGCCGCCGCGCACGTTGCCCGTGCCCAGGCCGACGGCGACGTCGCCGCGCCCCCCCACCGCGGCGAGCAGCGCCTCGACCCCGGGCTTCACGTGGAAGCCGGTCGCGCGCGCGAGCTCCTCGGGCAGGACCGCGAGGTAGGCCGCGAGGATGGCGTCGATGCGCGCCGGATCGGGCGCGAGCCCCAAGAGCTCGAGCCCGGTGGCGACGATGAGCGGATCGGTGAAGCCGTTGAACTGGACGTCGTCCAGGTGGTCGGCCCGCCCGCACTCGGCGACGAACGCGCGCTCGACCGCGCGCCGGCCCGCGCCGCCCGCACTGATCAGCGTACCGTCGATGTCGAAGAGCAGGACCGTCGGGCGGCGCACGCACCGACGCTGACATGCGGCTTGCACGAGGTCGAGCGGCCCCGGATGACACGGCCGATGCCGGCCCCGGAGTCGCCGCTCGTCCACCACCTCGACGCCGACGGCGTCACCCTGTGCGTCTTCGAATGGGGCCGCGCCCAGCGCGGCGCCGCGCCGACGATCGTCCTCGCGCACGCGACCGGCTTCCACGCGCGTTGCTGGGACCGCGTCGTCGAGCGGCTCCCCGATCGCCACGTGCTGGCCGTCGACCAACGCGGCCACGGGCGCAGCCGCTATACGGGGCCGGCGCGCTGGGCCGACTTCGGGCGCGACCTGGCCGCCGTCGCGCGTGCGCTCGCGATCCGCGACGCGGTCGGCGTCGGCCACTCGATGGGCGGACACGCGACCACCGACGCCGCCGCGCTGCTGCCCGCCGCCTTCCGGCGTCTCGTGCTGATCGACCCCGTGATCGCGGCGCCCGCGCTGTACGGCACCCGCGCCTGGTCCACCGGCGACGACCAGCACCCGACCGCACGCCGGCGCGACCGCTGGACGTCGCCGGACGAGATGTTCGATCGCTTCCGCACCCGCGCGCCGTTCGACACCTGGGACCCGGGGGTGCTGCGCGACTACTGCGTGCACGGGCTGCGCCCCGACGGCGACGCCTTCGTCCTGGCCTGCGCCCCCGCGTTCGAGGCGAGCGTCTACATGGCCGCCCTCGCCGCCGGACCGATCCACGCGAGCGTGCGCGCGATCGACGTGCCGGTGCTCGTCGTGCGCGCCAAGGAGCCGCGCGATCCCCGCGACCTGCGCGACTTCCGCTACTCGCCCACCTGGCCGCACCTGGCTGCCGCCTTCCGCCACGGCCGCGACCTGCACCTGCCCGATCGCACCCACTTCCTGCCGATGGAGGACCCCGCCTTCGCCGCCGAGCTGATCGTCGAGCCGATCCTGGGTGACTGAACGCCGGACTGCGCAGTCGCGGATTGTGGCCGGCCTCCGGCCGGGGTACAGGGCGACACCCCGTGGACGCGCCCCGCGCCCGCCGGGACACGAGGACGACCGGCCATGGCGGACAGCGGCGAGGGACTGGCGGCGCTCGCGCGGCACCTCGCCGGTCGGCGCGAGGCGCTGCTCGCCGCGTGGCAGCGCCGGGTGGACGCCGACCCGCAGATCACCACCACGTCGACGATGCCGCGGAACCAGTTCCGCGATCACATCCCGGACATCCTCGACGACTTCGCCGCGCGCCTGCGCGCCGCCGGCGCCCCCCGGGCCGACGCGAGCGCCGCGCAGGAGACGCGCGAGGACGCCGCCGCCCACGGGCTGCACCGCTGGCAGCAGGGCTTCCACCTGCGCGAGATCACGCGCGAGTGGGCGCACCTGCACCTCGCCCTCCTCGCCGAGGTGGAGCGCTTCCCGACGCTGGCACCCGACGTCGCCGCAGCGACGATGGTCGCCGCGCGACGCCTGCTCGCCGAGCTCGTCGGCGAGGGGGTCTCCGAGAGTGCGTGCCGCTACTTCGCGCTCCAGCAGACCGAGGCCGAGGGTCAGGTGCGCGACCTCGAGCGCGCGCTCGCCGAAGGCCAGGGCATCGCGCAGCGCCAGGGCGAGGCCTGGCGCGAAGCGGCCCACGACCTGCGCGGCAGCCTCGGCGTGGTGCAGACCGTCACCACCCTGCTCGCGCGCGGCGATGCCGCCGAGGGGCGGCGGCACGAGATGCTCGCGATGCTGAAGCGCGGCATCGACTCGCTCCAGCATCTCCTCGAGGACGTCCTCAGCCTGGCGCGGCTCCAGGCCGGCCACGAGCAGCGCCAGGTTCAGCCCGTCGACGTCGCCGCGCTCCTCACCGAGCTCGCCGCCGGGGCGCGCCCGCTGGCCGACGAGCGCGGCCTCACCCTGGTCGCCTCGGGACCGCCGTCGCTGCCGGTAGCGGGCGACCCGACGAAGATCCGCCGCATCGCCCAGAACCTCCTCCTGAACGCGCTCAAGTACACGCAGGCCGGCCGCGTGACGCTCGTCTGGGGCGACGGCCGCGCCGACGATCCCGAACGCTGGATGCTCTGCGTGGAGGACACCGGGCCGGGACTCGAGGCAGGGCCCGCCGCGGCCGTCGCCGGCGCGCTGGCCGCGGCCACCGCCGAAACGCTCGCCGCACCGGACGCGGTGCCGGGCCGACCGTCGACCGGGCGGCCGGCCTCGACGACGGCCCTCGCCGCCGCGAGCCGGCCCGGCGAGGGCATCGGGCTCGCGATCGTGAAGCGGCTCTGCGAGCTCCTCGACGCCACGCTCGAGGTCCACACCGAGGCCGGCCGCGGCACGCTCGTCGCGGTGATCCTGCCGCGCACCTATCCCGACGCGCCGGCCGGCGGCTGACCCGGTCGACGAGACGCATCCGGGGCGGGAGCGCGGCCGTCGAGGCGAGCGGCGGCGGCAGCTCCCGCCCGCGCGACCCGCGCCGACGCGGCCGCCGCGCGCGGCCCGAGCTCACTCGTGGAAGAGCCGCAGGCACTCGTCGCGCAGGACGCCGCCGGCGATCGCCATCGTCGGATGGGCCTCGCGCAGCGAGGCGTAGAGCTCGTCGGGCTCGATGCGCACCGAGCGCCAGGTGAAGACGGGACCCGCGTGCGCGCGTCCCCAGGCGCCGATGTCGTCCTGCGAGCAGCCGTAGGCGACGCCCGCCACCTTCGTCCACACGCACATCGAGAGGCACATCGGACACGGGGCGTGGGTCGCATAGAGCACGGCGCCGGGCCGCAGATGCCGGTGCCCCTCGCGCATCGCCGCCTTGCGCAGGCAGGCGAACTCGGCGTGGCCGGCGGGATCGCCGTACGTCACCACTTTGTTGCCCGAGGCCGTGACGATGGCGCCGTCGCGCACCAGCACGGCGCCGAAGGCGTAGTCGCCGCGCTCGCGCGAGACGTGGGCCACACGGATCGCCTCCTCCATCCAGCGGGGGTCGGGATGCCCGGCCGGAAAGGGATTCGGCGGCGGCGCCGCGTCCGCGCCGCGCAGCGATGGGGGATCCCCGGGCACCTGCGCCTCCTTGCCCGGCCGGCCGGCGCCGCGCAATCCCGCCCGCGACGCCGGCGGCTCCCCAGGTCCGGGGGTTCCCTGAAGTACCGCCGACCGCCGCTCGCGGCGATGCAAAAGCGGTTGACAGCACGGCGCGATCCACGGAACGTCCGCACAGCGCATGGGCGACGACGCCGCCACCCCCGACAGCACCACCGCCCTGGAGCAGCTCCAGGTGACGCTGACCGCGGCGCTCAGCCTGGCCACCGATCTGTCGAGCAACGCGCTCCTCCAACGCCTGCTCGCGGTCTTCCGTGCGATGCCCGCCGACGACCGCCCGGTCATCATGGGCGTGCTGGAGCGCGAGGTGCTCGGCCGACTCCTCGCCCGCGGCACGGAGCGGAACGTCGGCCAGACCACGCATCCGAACCCGAACGCGCGGCTCTACGTGCGCGCGCACGAGTCGGACTACGAGCGCCGCCTGTTCGATCGCAAAGGGATGATGATCGCCGACGTCCGCGCGATGCGCATCGCGCCGATCATCCGCGACATCCCCGCCGTCCGCGAGCTGTTCCGGGAGGCGATGGCGGAGGCGCTCGGGCAGGTCGAGCCGCACCTGTGGAGCGTCGCCGAGGACCTCCTGCACGACGTGCTCGGCTGCATCGCCGACGCCCGCGCCGCGGCACGGCCGCCGGACGGCCCGTCGGACCCGCCCGTCGCCGGTGCCGATCCCGATCCGCCGCCGAGCCGCGACACCGGCAAGCGCCGATCCTGAGCGGACACTCTCGGCACACCGACTAGCGACGCATGGCCGCGGGCCGTGCCCGCGCCGCGGCGGCGTGCACGGCGGCACGCGCCCGCAAGAGATCGCGCTCGCGCCCGTTGCGGGTCAGCGACGCTGCGCGTTCGCACTCGGCGCGGGCCTCGTCGAAGCGTCCCAGCTTGGCGAGGAGGTCGCCGCGCACGCTCGGCAGGAGATGATAGCGGCGCAGCGCCGGGACGTCCGCGATGGCGTCGACGAGCGCCAGGCCCGCCGCCGGTCCCTCGGCCATGCCGACGGCGACGGCGCGGTTCAGCTCGACGACGGGCGACGGTGCCACCCGCGCGAGCGCGCCGTAGAGCGCGGCGATGCGCGCCCAGTCGGTCGCCTCCGCCGTCCGCGCCCGGGCATGACACGCGGCGATCGCCGCCTGGATCACGTAGGGCCCGGACGGCCGGCCGAGCGCTTCCGCACGCCCGAGCGCCGCCAGCCCGCGGCCGACGAGCAGCCGGTCCCAGCGCGCGCGATCCTGATCGAGCAGCAGCACCGGCTCCCCCGCCGGCGTGGTCCGCGCCCGGGCGCGCGACGCCTGGAGCTCCATCAGCGCGACGAGACCATGGACCTCGGCCTCGCCGGGCGCCAGCTCGGCGAGGATGCGCCCGAGGCGGAGCGCGTCCTCGCAGAGCGCGGGCCGCATCCAGTCCTCGCCCGCAGTCGCGGCGTAGCCTTCGTTGAAGACCAGGTAGACGACCTCGAGCACCGACGACAGCCGCGCGACGCGGTCGTCGCCGCGCGGGATCTCGAACGGTACCTGTCTCTCGGCGAGCGTGCGCTTGGCGCGCACGATGCGCTGCGCGATCGTCGCCTCGGGAACGAGAAACGCGCGCGCGATCTCGTCGGTGGTGAGTCCGCCGAGGAGCCGCAGCGTCAGCGCGACGCGCGCCTCGGTGGACAGGATCGGGTGGCAGGAGATGAAGACCAGGCGCAGCAGGTCGTCGCCGATGTCGTCGTCGACCGCGGCTTCGAGGTCGGGCGCGGTGCCCTCGAGCGCCGCCAGCTCGCGCCCGAGCTCCTCGTGCTTGCGCTCGAGCATCTGGCCGCGACGCAGGAGGTCGATGGCGCGATGCTTCGCCGTCGCCATGAGCCAGGCGCCCGGGTTGTCCGGGATGCCCGTCTCCGGCCAGCGCTCGAGCGCGACGACCAGCGCCTCCTGCGCGAGGTCCTCGGCGACGCCGACGTCGCGTACGATGCGCGTCAGCCCGGCGATCAGCCGGGCCGACTCGATCCGCCATACGGCGTTGATGGCAGCGCGGGCGTCGGCGTCGCTCACACCGCGCCTTCCCAGCAGGGGCCGATCTCGCGCACCTCGATCTCGGCCCACTCGACGGCGGGACACGCGCCGGCGATCTCGATCGCCTCTTCGCGGGTGGCGCAGTCGAGGAGGAAGTAGCCGCCGATCATCTCCTTGGTCTCGGCGAAGGGACCGTCGACGAGGCGCCGCGTGCCCGCGCGGACGCTCACCCGCACCGACTCCGTGCGCAGCGAGTCCCTCGCCAGCAGCAGCCCCCGCGCACGCAGGCCCTCGCCGAAGTGCGACATGCGGTCGTACGCGAGACGGCCCGCGGCGGCGGGACGGCGGCGGCGATCCTCGGTCTTCTCGACGACGAGCAGCATGAACGGCACGCCCGCCGCCTCCTCAGCCGAGACAGAACGCGTTCAGCTTGTTGCCGTCGAGGTCGCGGAAGTAGGCGGCGTAGAAGCCGGGGCCGCGGGGGCCCGGCCCGCCCTCGTCCTTGCCGCCGAGCGCGAGCGCCTTCGCGTGGATGCGGCCGACCTGTGCCTGGTCCTGCGCGAGCAGCGCGATCATGACGCCGTTGCCCACCGTCGCGGGCTTCTTGTCGAACGGCAGGATGATGCCGAACATCGGCGCGTCCGGTGCCGTGCCCCAGGCGACGAACGTCTCCATCTCCATGATGCGCTTCGCGCCCAGCTCTGCGAACAGGGCGTCGTAGAACGTGCCGGCGCGGGCGAGGTCGGCGACGCCGACCGTCGTATATCCGATCATGATGGGGCCCTCCTGGCCCCAGGGTTAAGCCCGATCGGGCCGGGTGGTGGAAGCCCGCTCGCGCGCGAGCGCGGCGACCCGCCAGCAGAGCGCAAGCGCGAGCGTCGCCGCCCCCGCCGCCTGGAGCGACGCCACCACCGCGCGCCGCAGGGGCAGCCGCAGGCCGACGAGGCTCCACTCGCTCGGCGGCGCCTGGAGGACGCCCGCGAGCGCGGCGAGCCCGAGCGCGGCGACCAGGACGACGAGCGCCGCGGTCTTCGCGCCCGGGGCGACGGCCGGTACCGCGGGCTGCGCGGCGGGCGTCGCCGCGGCAAGGCGGCGCCACGACCAACCGGCGAGCAAGCCGAGCCCCACCGCGGTGCTCGCGTGCTGGAGAAGCTTCCACACCGGGACGTCGAGCCCGCCCACGGTGCCGAGGTGCACGCGCAACCACGGGAAGAGCCGCGCGGGCAGCGTCGCGGCATGGGTGAACGCGTCCCACACGACGTGCGTCGCGGCGCCGAGCGCCAGCGCCAGGACGAGCACGATCGGCGACACCGCCGGCACCCCGGGACGCACCGGCGGCAGCCGCGCCTGCACCCAGCGCGGCAGCAACGCGACCACGGGCACCTTCAGCACGAGGTGGAACACCAGCCAGGCGACGAGCCCGACCGGGACGCAGAACCACGCGAGGCCCGCCAGCGAGTGGCTCGCCGGTTGCGACACGCGCAGCGGCAGGAAGTACACCGCGTCGGGCGTGAGGCTGCCGATCACGAGCGCGGAGAGCACGGCCTGTCGGCCGAAGAGCCGGCGCAGCGGCACCGCGGCGGCGGGATGGGCGAGCGTGAAGGGCACGCGCGCCGCATGATGCCGGGGCTTCGCGTCGACGAAAAGCCGGACGCCCGCATGGCACGTGCTACGGGTCGGTGCCCGGCCCCTCGAGGCAGCGGCCGAAGCGGACGACGTCCTGGTCGGCGTGCGGCCCGCCGGCGTACGTCTCGTCGCGCGCGACGTTCGGCACGAAGCCGGGCCTCGTGCACGGCGCGGCGGCGTCGGGTGCGAGGATGAACGTGCGCCGGTTCCCGGCGAAGACGTCGTCCGTGAACGTGTTGCCGGCGCTCATGCTGCCGTCCCAGCAGCGCACCCGGCCCGGCTCGCGGTCGCGCACCGCGCAGGTGAGGAACACGCCGGCGTTGGTGTTGCCCTCGAAGCGGTTCGCCTGGAAGCGGTTGCGATACGAGTCCGACAGATAGACGCCGTGCGCGCGGTTGTCGCGGATCAGGTTGCGCGCCACGACGCTGTCCTCGAGGTGCTCGGCGGTGATGCCCGCCGCGGTGTTGTCGCGCACGACGTTGCCGACGATGCGCGCGCGGGCGGTCCGGTTGAGCGCGATGCCGTCCCAGGTCGAGCCGGCGATGGTGCAGTCCTCGACGAGCAGCTCCTGCGTATCGTGCTCGGTGACGATGCAGGCGCTGCGGCACGCTTCGACGTCGAGCCCGCGCAGCGTCGTGCGCAGCCCGGTGCGGATCACGACGGCGCTGTTGCTGAGATAGGGGAACGCCGCCGCGAACTCGCTGTCGCCCGCGCCGCTGCCGACGATGCGCAGGCGCTCGAGCGCGACGTCGGCGGTCGGGCGCGCCGGGATCCGGCGGGTATGGTCGCCGACGATGACGACGGGCGCCTGCACGCCGCCGGCGAGGCGCAGCACGGTCGCGGTCCCCTCGCCCCGCAGCGTCACCCGATCGCGCGTGATCGCGAGCGGGCCCGGCAGCGCGAACTCGCCGGGCCCGAGGCAGAGCGTGCCGCCGCCCCGGCCGAGACGCGCGACCGCGCCCTGGACGTCGTCGCCGGGACGCAGCCGCCGCGCGCAGTCGTCGGCCGCTCGGACCGACGCTAGGAGCAGCGCCACCAGGACGAGCACGAGGGGTCGCACGCGACGATCCTCGGCGCCGCGGCGCAGGCATGCAACGGCCCCGGCTCACGGCGCTCGATCGAGCAGCTCGTCGTTCAGGGCCTCGAGCGAGCGCCGCTCCGCCGGCACCGCCCAGGCCCACGCCGCCAACGCCGCGAGCCCCATCAGCGCGGCGCCCGTGAGATAGCCGACGAAGACGCGCGCCGCGCTGCCGCTCTCGACGAGATGCGCGAAGTACGTCGGCGCCAGCACGCCGCCCGCGCCGGTGCCGACCGCGAAGAAGAGCGCGATGGCGGTGGCGCGCAGCTCGACGGGGAAGAGCTCGCTCACGGTGAGGTACGCCGAGCTGGCCGCGGCCGACGCCACGAAGAAGCAGGCCGACCAGGCGAGCGTCTGCGTCGTCGCCGTGAGCAGCCCGGCCTGGAACGCCCAGCCCGTCGCAGCGAGGAGCACGCCCGACGTCCCGTAGCACAGCGTGATCATCGGGCGCCGCCCGACGACGTCGAACAGCCGCCCGAGGAGCAGGGGCCCGAGGAAGTTCCCCGCCGCGAACGGCAGCAGGTACCACCCCGCGTGCGACGGCGGCACGCCGTGGAAGCGCGTCAGCACGAGCGCGTACGTGAAGAAGATGGCGTTGTAGGCGAACGCCTGCGCGAACATGAGGGTCACGCCCAGGTACGAGCGCGTGCGGAAGCGCGACAGCAGGACGCGCGCGATGTGCCCGTAGCCGACGGTGCCGAGCGCCCGCATCTCGACCGCCGGCGGCGGCGGCCCCAGGCGCGCGGGATCGCCGATCACCGCGCGCTCGATGGCGGAGACGATCGCCTCGGCCTCGGCGACGCGCCCGTGCAGGATGAGCCAGCGGGGGCTCTCGGGCAGGTGCCGGCGGATCAGGATGATCGCGAGCCCGAGCACGGCGCCGAGCGAGAACGCGAGGCGCCAGCCGAGCGCGGGCGGGATCAGCCGCTCGTCGAGCAGCACGATGCTGAGCAGCGCGCCCAACGCCGCGCCGAGCCAGTACGAGCCGTTGATGGCGAGGTCGGCGTGGCCGCGCACGCGTGCGGGCAGCAGCTCGTCGATGGCGGAGTTGATCGCGGCGTACTCGCCGCCGATGCCGGCGCCGGTCAGCGCGCGCATGAGCGCGAACGACCATGGACCCGTCGTGCACGCCGTCAGCAGCGTCGCCACGAGGTAGACGCCGAGCGTGACGAGGAAGAGCCGCTTGCGCCCGTAGCGGTCGCTCAGGCGCCCGAAGACGAGCGCCCCGCCGATGGCGCCGGCGAGGTACGCGCTCGCCGCGAAGCCCACCTGCGTGTCGGTGAGCGCGAGCGTATCCGCCTTCGTGAGCACGCTCGCGACCGCGCCGACGATCGTCACCTCGAGCCCGTCGAGGATCCACGTGATCCCGAGTGCGACGACGACCCGCCAGTGCCAACGCCCGAACGGCAGCCGGTCGAGCCGCGCCGGCAGATTCGTGCGCAGCGTCGTCACCGCACCCCAGTCGAGCGCAGCCGGCCCCGCAGGCCAAGACCCGCTCCTACAGGCCCAGCTCGCGCGCGATGATCACCTGCTGGATCTCGCTCGTGCCCTCGGTGATGGTCATGAGGCGCGCGTCGCGCCAGTAGCGCTCGACGGGGAACTCGGTGATGTAGCCGTAGCCGCCGAAGACCTGCATCGCCTCCCAGGTGACGTGCTGGGCGACCTCCGAGCAGAAGAGCTTCGCCATCGCCGCCTCGCGCATGCAGGGGCCGCGGTCGAAGAGCCAGGCGGCGCGCCACATCGTGAGACGGGCGTGCTCGACGTCCATCGCCATGCGCGCGAGCTTGAAGCGGATGGCCTGGAACTTGGCGATCTTCTGGCCGAACTGCTCGCGCTCTTTGGCATAGGCGAGCGCCGCTTCGAGGGCCGCCTGCGAGACCCCGCACGAGCGCGCCGCGTGCGTGATGCGGCCGCCCTCGAGCGCGCCCGTCACCTGCTTGAAGCCGCCCTCGACGCCGCCGAGGAGCGCCGTCGCCGGCACGCGCAGGTCCTCGAACGTGAGCGCCGCGGTCTCCGAGGTGTGGTGGCCGGCCTTCTTGAGCTTGCGCGAGACGACGAAGCCCGGCGTCTTCGTGTCGACGACGAACGTGCTGATGCCGTCGCCGCGCCGCGAGCGGTCGGTGTACGCGGCGATGAGGCAGTAGTCGGCGATGGTGCCGTTGGTGATGAACATCTTCGCGCCGTTGATCACGTAGTGGTCGCCGTCGCGCACGGCGGTGCTGCGGATCGAGGCGGCGTCGGAGCCCGAGTTGGGCTCGGAGAGCCCCCAGCAGCCGAGCTTCTCGCCGCGCAGCGCAGGTCCGAGATACTGCTCCTTCTGCCCCTCGGTGCCGAACTTCATGAGCGGCAGGCAGCCGAGGCCGACGTGGGCGAGCAGCGCCGCGGCGAAGCCGCAGTTGACGCGCGCGATCTCCTCGATGAGGAGGCAGCGCATCACCATGTCGCCGCCGCTGCCGCCGATCTCCTCGGGGTAGCCGACGCCGAGGTAGCCGAGCCGGCCCAGCTCGCGGAACTGGTCCATCGGGAACTGCTCGCGCGCCTCCAGCTCCTCGACGAACGGCGCCAGCGACTTCTCGGCGAAGCTCCGGACCGCGGCCCGAAAGGCTTCCTGCTCTTCGCTCAGGGTGAATCCCAGCATGGCGGCGGACCCTAGCAAAAGCCACTCGGCCGGAGCCAGGGATGCGGGCTCGGGCGCGAAGGGGCGCGGCGCACGCACGCCGCCGCTCACCGCCGGCGTGCGTCACGACCGGGGCGAGCCCGCAACCCGCCGCGCGCCGATGCCATCCGCCGGCGCCTCTGCTACATGCCGGCCATGGCGAACGCGGTGCGGGTGGAGAACATCGGGGAGCACACCGGGGAGACGGTCACGCTCCAGGGCTGGCTCGCCGCGCGACGCTCGAGCGGCAGGATCCACTTCCTCCAGGTCCGCGACGGCAGCGGCACGATCCAGTGCGTGATGGGCAAGCAGGACGTCCCGCCGGAGACCTTCGCCCTCGCCGACCACCTGCCGCAGGAGACCGCGCTCGCGGTCACCGGCAGCGTGCGCGCCGACGCACGCTCCCACCTCGGCTTCGAGCTCGGCGTCAGCGACCTGCGCATCCTGCACCGCCCCGCCGACGAGTTCCCGATCAGCCCGAAGGACCACGGCACCGCGTTCCTGCTCGAGCACCGCCACCTGTGGCTGCGCTCGAGCCGCCAGCACGCCGTGCTGCGCATCCGCGCCGAGGTGATCCGCGCCTGCCGCGAGTACCTCGACGAGCACGGCTTCCTCGGCTTCGACGCCCCGATCCTCACGCCCGCGGCGTGCGAGGGCACGAGCACGCTCTTCCCCGTCGACTACTTCGGGGAGCCGGCCTACCTCACGCAGAGCGGCCAGCTCTACGGCGAGGCCGGCGCGCTCGCGTTCGGCAAGGTCTACGTCTTCGGGCCGACGTTCCGCGCCGAGAAGTCGAAGACGCGCCGGCATCTCACCGAGTTCTGGATGGTCGAGCCCGAGATGGCGTTCGCCGGCCTCGACGAGGACATGGACCTGGCCGAGGACTTCCTCTGCCACGTCGTCACGCGCGTGCTCGAGCGCCGCCGGCCGGAGCTGCACGTGCTCGAGCGCGACACCGCCGCGCTCGAGAAGATCCGCAAGCCGTTCCCGCGCATCACCTACGACGAGGCGCTCGCGCTGCTCGCGGCCCAGGGCGTCACCGTGCCGTGGGGCGACGACTTCGGCGCCGAGGCCGAGACCACGCTGTCGCAGCAGTTCGACCGCCCGGTGATGGTCCACCGCTACCCGATGGCGGTGAAGGCCTTCTACATGAAGCAGGATGCCGCCGACCCGCGCCTCGCCCTGTGCGTCGACGTGCTCGCGCCCGAGGGCTACGGCGAGGTCATCGGCGGCGGCCAGCGCGAGGACGACCTCGCCGTGCTCGAGGCGAAGATCGCCGAGCACGAGCTGCCGCGCGAGGCCTTCGCCTGGTACCTCGACCTCCGTCGCTTCGGCTCGGTGCCGCACGCGGGCTTCGGCATGGGCATCGAGCGCTGCGTGACCTGGCTCTGCGGCCTGCACCACGTGCGCGAGACCATCCCGTTCCCGCGGCTGCTCGAGCGTCTGCGGCCGTAGCCGCGTCCTTGACCCCCTCCGGGGGCGCACATAAACCCGGCGGTCGATGCATCGACGCGGGTCGCTTCCGATCGTGCTCGTCGCGTGCCTCCTGCTCGCGGCCTCCGCCGGCACGGCGGACGCGCAGACCGCCCGGCGCGCCGCGGCCACCACCGCGAAGCCCGCGCCCACCGCCGCGCCGAGCCCGGAGCAGCGCCTGCTGACCCAGATGGCCGACCATCAGAAATGGGTCGGCGAGCAGGTGTGGGGCATCAAGGAGGGCGTCGACGCGGTGCCCGGCCTGGTCGCCGACATGAAGGATCAGATCACCGCGAACCAGGAGCAGATCACGAAGGCCCGTGAAGAAGTGAAGGGCCTCTACGTCGAGCTGTCGAGCCTGCGCCAGCAGCTCGCGCAGCTGAGGGACGACGTCGCGAGCGTCAACGACAACGTCTCGGGCTTCCGCACCTTCGCCGGCTTCTTCATCGCGGCGATGCTGCTGCTCCTGGTAGTGATCTTCGCGATGGTCGTCCGCCGCTGATTCGACGTCGCCGCGCTGGGACGGGCGGCGGCGGGCCGAAGCCTCCCGGCCGCAACGGGGCTTTGCGCACCGGTCCGTCCGTCCTAGGCTGAGTGGCATCCCCGACCCGGAGGAGCGCCCGCATGGCCGTCCGCCTGAATCACACCATCGTCAGCGCGAAGGACCGCGACGGGTCCGCGCTGTTCCTCGCCGAGATGCTCGGCCTGCCGTCCCCGCAGCTGCTCGGGCCGTTCGCCATCGTCCAGGTCGGCGACACCTCGCTCGACTTCCTCGCCGACGACGGCACCATCGCCGCCCAGCACTACGCGTTCCTCGTGAGCGAAGCCGAGTTCGACGCGATCTTCGCGCGCATCCAGGAGCGCGGCCTCCCGTACTGGTCCGACCCCCACCGGCAGCATCCGAACCAGATCAACACGTGGGACGACGGCCGCGGCGTCTACTTCCCGGATCCGAACGGCCACCTGCTCGAGGCCATCACGCGTCCGTACGGCAGCGGCGGCACGACGGCCGCGAACCCGAATCCGCTCGTGATGCGGCGGGTGGAGCCGGGCTCGGGCTGACGGCGGCTCGCCACCAGGCAGGGGGTTTCGAGCCCGACCCGGACGGCGAACGATCAGCGACGGTCGACGTCCGAAACGGCTCCGGTGTCGAGGGCGACGCGCTCCAGGATCGCGTTCTGCACGTGCAGCAGCCGCTCCTTGGCGGCGGGGCTCTCGCAGCGCGGCGACGACATCGCGGCGGCCGTGACCTCCTCGCCACGGGTGACCGGCGGGCACGGCAGGAACACGCCGTCGTCGCGCAGGCGCTCCAGGTGGCGCACGTCGATGCGGTACGGCCGGAAGGCGCGCGCCACGTCGTCCCGCGTCTCCCCGGGCCGAGACGAGGGCCAGCAGTCGGTGTAGATCACGTCCACGTCGCGGAGCGCGTCGTCGAGGTCGTGCGACACCGCGAGCGTGCCGGCGGCGCCCGCACGCAGCTCGGCGAGCAGCGCGGGCGCGGTCTCGTATCCGGGCGGGCACACCTGCACCACGCGGATCGGCAGGATCGACGCCGCCTCGAGCCAGCTCGTGCCGATGTTCGACGCGGGGCCGACGTAGGCCACCGCGAGACCGTCCAGCGTGCCGCGCCGCCGGCGGAGGTGCAGAAGGTCGCCCAGGATCTCGCACGGATGTCCCTCGGCGGTGCGCCCGTTGACGACCGGCAGGCGCTCGGACGCGGCCAGACGCACGAGATCCGCGTGTCCCCACGTGCGCACGACGAGGACGTCGAACCAGTTGGCGAGGTACGCGGCGACGTCGTCGACCGGCTCCGGGGCGCCGACCTCGCCGGGCATGTAGGCGACGATGGCGCCCATCGCCTGCGCTCCCAGCTCGAACGCGAGCCGATTGCGGAAGCCGCCGTCCGGGAACCACAGGGCGACGCGAACGCCGGCGAGACTCTGCGGCATGCGGTCGTCGCGCCACAGGGCGCTCAACACGTCGGCCCGGTCGAGCGTCTCGACGGCGCGCGCGGCGCCCCAGTCCCGTAACGAGAGGAAGTGCAGCATCGCGGCCCCCGCGGGCCGAGCGCTATCACCCGACCGTCCGGCGCACCACTCACGCGGAACGGTAGACGCACGCGATCGCGCCGCAGGGAAACCGCGTCGTCCCGACCAGCGCGAGCCGCTGCGGGACCCGCTGCGGCGCGAACAGAGGCAGCCCGGCGCCGAGGACGACGGGATGGACGAGGAGCCGGTACTCGTCGACCAGCCCGGTCGCCGCGAGGGCCTGGAAGAACCGCGACCCGCCGTGGGCCAGGACGTAGCCGCCCGGCTCGGCCTTCAGCCGGCGCACCTCCTCGGCCATGTCGCCGGCCGCGACCCGCACCTCGCCCCACGGCGTGTCGATGGGCGAGCGCGCGAAGACGACCTTCGGCACGTCGTTCATGGGCGGGGCGTAGGCCTCGTCCGAGGTCGGCCAGTGGGCCGCCATGTCGCGGTAGGTGACCGCCCCCATGGCGTGCGTGCCCGCTCCGGCGAGGGTCGCGACCGTGTCGCGCACGGCCGCCTCGTCCATGCTGTCGAAGACCCACTCCACCGCCCCGTCCGGGCCGCCGACGAAGCCGTCGACGGACAGGTGT
Organism: bacterium; assembly: GCA_026129405.1. Taxonomy (NCBI): domain Bacteria; species bacterium. The sequence goes on along the minus strand of JAHCID010000002.1, from coordinate 445,245 downwards.
GCTCTGACGATCAGCTCGCGCATTGCCGTCCTTTCCCGCGGGGAGCATCCCGCTCGGGACGACGACGAAGGAGGTCAGCGCGGATCGACATCGCGCGGGGCCTGCGGGCGCCGCTCGCCGAGGGCGTCCCCGCAACCGTGTAGCGTGCCGGCGTACGCGCAGGTGGACCGGGCGCACGGACCCCGGCTATGCGTGCCCCGTGCGACCCCCGGTCACGACGCTCGTCCTCATGCTGCTCGCGGGGCTCGTCGTGCCCGCCGCGGCGGTCGTGAACATCGGCCACCGCGGCGCCTCGGCCTACGCGCCCGAGCACACCCTGCCGGCCTACGACATGGCGCTGGCGATGGGCGCCGACTACATCGAGCAGGACCTCCAGCTGACGAGCGACGGCGTCCTCGTCGTGCTGCACGACGACACGCTCGACCGCACCGCACGCGGCCCGGCCGATGCCTGCACCGGCCCGGTCGCGACGAAGACCCTCGCGCAGCTCGCGACCTGCGACGTCGGCACCTGGTTCAACGAGCGCTACCCCGACCGCGCCAGGCCCGAGTACGTGGGCTTGCGCATCCCCACGCTCGAGGAGGTCTTCCGGCGCTACCGGCGGCGCGCGAGCTACTACATCGAGACCAAGAGCCCCGACACCGCGGATCGCATGGAGGAACGCCTGCTCGCCCTGCTCCGCCGCCATCGCCTGCTGCGTCCCGCACGCCGCTGGCGCGTGCTGATCCAGTCGTTCAGCCCGGCGAGCCTCCAGCGCCTGCATGCGCTGGAGCCGTCGCTGCCCCTCGTCCAGCTCGTGCCGCTCGTGCCGGCGGCGACGCGCGATCGGGTGCTGGACGACGTCGCGGGGTACGCCGTCGGCGTCGGCGCGATCGCGTCCACGGTCGACGCGTCGCTGGTCGCGGCCGCGCACGTGCGCTGCCTCGCCATGCATCCCTACACGGTGGACGACCCCGGCGAGATGGCGACCCTGCTCGCGGCGGCGTCGACGGCCTGTTCACGAACACGCCCGACCGGCTGGACACGGCGCTCGGCACCGGGGCGCTGAAGGCGAAGCGCGCCGTCCGTCGTGCGCTGAATGCACGGAAGTCGTGTCTGAAACGCCGTCGCTGACTTGACCCTTCCCGCGGCCATGTGGGACGCGCTTCCCGTGCTCCGATCCTGGCCGCTCCTCGCCGCGGCGCTGCTGCTGTCGTCCAGCGCACTCGCCGCGCCCACGGTCTCGTTCGAGTCGGATCGACTCGGCCATCTCTTCGTGCGCGGCGAGACGCCGGTCCTGCGCGTCACCGTTCGTGCCGACGAGAGCGGCTTCCGCGGCACGCTGCGCCTGCAGGCGCTCGACGCGTACGGCCGCCGCGCAGGTCGGCTCGGGACGTTCGTCGCGCTCGAGCCCTCCGCCGCGATGACGCACGAGCTCGTGCTGCGCACGAAGCGGCTCGGGTACTTCGCGGTGTCCGCCACGCTGGCCCGGCGCGGGCAGCGGCACACGGCGCACACCAGTGCCGCGCTCGTGCCGCCACCGCCCGCGACGCCCGCGCTCGACTCGGCGGTCGGCTACTACGTCTATCCCGGCGAGGACGCGGTCGCGGAGGCGCCACGCATCGCCGCGCAGATGCGCCTGCTCGGCATTCGCTGGGTGCGCTTCACGTTCAACTGGTGGCGCGACACGCGCGGCGTGCCGCCGTCGCGCGCCAGCCCGCGCTGGCTCGACTCGACGGCTTACGAACGATGGGTCGACGCCTTCCGCGCCGAGGGCATCGAGGTGCTGGCGACGCTCTTCGGCACCGCGCGCTGGGCCTCGTCGACGACGGACGACGTTCCCGTCGCCGGCATCCCGCGCTGGGGCATCGTCGCGCCGCGTGATCTCGGCGACTGGCTCCACATGGTACGCCTCCTCGCCGGGCGCCTCGCCGGCCGCGTGCGTCACTGGGAGATATGGAACGAGCCGGACATTCCGCAGTTCTGGCAGTCGTCGGCGGGCGAGTTCGCGACGCTCGTCCGCCAGACGGCGCAGGTCCTGCGCGACGTCGACCCCGACGCGCGCGTGGTCCTCAACTTCGTTCCGGACACGGCCGAGCTCGATCCGTTCGAGGCCGAGGTGCTGGCGTCGACGAGTGACCTGCTCGACGTCGTCGGCTGGCACTACGGCCACGCCGAGTCGGTCGCCCTGGCGCACCAGTTCCTCCCCGCGATGCGTCCCGGCGCCGCGATCTGGGACACCGAGGCCCTGGGCGCGCCGCGCCGCCACGTCTCCCGCTGGCTCGAGCAACGCGCCGCCGGCGCGGAGCGCATCTTCCCGTTCGTCTACCGCCTGCCCTTCGACGACGCGGGCAGCGGCTGGGAGCGCTTCGGCATGTACCCGGTGAACCTCGACTACACGCCGCGCTCCGACGCCGTGGCGCTGCGCACGCTGAGCGACCTGGTCGGCGACGCGCCGGCGATCACGCGCGAGTCGGCCGGGCTCGGCTACGCGGCGTTCGCCGCGTCCGGCACGTGCTGCGCGGGGACGGTGGTGCTGGCCGACATGAACCAGCTCGGACCGACCTGGGCCGGGCCGCGCGCCGGGGCGCGTCTTCTCGTGGAGGTGCCGAAGGACGTGCGGCGGCTCGTCGTCACGGACCTCATGGGGAACGACACGACGCTGCGGGTACGGCGCGGGCGGGCGCGCCTGCGCCTCACGGGGGTGGCGGTGTTCCTGCGCGCCCAGGCGCCGGCGACGTTGACCTCGGTGCGCGTGGTGCGGGCGCGCGCGGGACGCCGATAGGCCGCGCGCGCGGCGGCGCCGGGGCGAGGTACAGCCCCGGCGCCGCCGGCATGCGCTCAGCTCAGCGACAGCAGCAGGCTGAACTTCACCCAGAAGATGTCGAGCAGCCCGTTGTGCGTCATCTCGACCTGGACCAGGTCGTTGTCGGTGATGAACACTTGATCGATCATGTTCGTGCAGGTGTCGCCCGGCGGCGGGCCGATCGTGCAGGCGAGCGACGTCGACAGGCCGTTCACGTAGACCGTGAAGAAGAGCGTGCCGACCAGGCGCGGCAGGACGTCGTCGACCACCACCGCCTGAAGGCTGTGCAGCGTGCCCGCCCGTAGCGGCAGAGCCGAGCGCTCGCTGCTGAGGCTGTAGCTGAGACCGAACGGCGCCATGTAGACGGGCGTGTCGCCGAGGGTGAGGTCGATCGAGCTGCCGCCGGCGAGCACCTGGCTGGTGACGCCCGTCGCGCCGGTGGGGCCGGCGTCGCCGGTGGGGCCCGTCGGGCCGATGTCGCCGGTCGCGCCCGTCGGGCCGGTGTCACCCGTGGGACCCGTCGGACCGATGTCGCCGGTCGCGCCGGTGTCACCGGTCGCGCCCGTCGGGCCGGTGTCACCCGTGGGGCCCGTCGGGCCGATGTCGCCGGTCGCGCCGGTGCTACCCGTGGGGCCCGTCGGGCCGATGTCGCCGGTCGGACCGGTGCTACCCGTCGCGCCGGTCGGACCGCTCTCGCCCGTCGGGCCAGTGTCGCCGGTCGGGCCTGTGGGACCTGTCGGGCCGGTCGAACCGGTGGCGCCCGTCGGGCCTGTTGGGCCGGCATCGCCGGTCGGGCCGGTGTCGCCCGTCGCGCCGGTCGGGCCGCTCTCACCCGTCGCACCGGTCGGGCCGGCCTCGCCCGTGGGACCCGTGGCGCCTGTCGTGCCCGTCGCGCCCGTGGGACCGGTCGGGCCGGGCACGCCCTCGGCCGTCGACTCATAGACGATGAGCAGCTGGGGCGGCGGTAGCTCGCCCGAGGCACTGCCGAAGGAGGTCACCGGGCCCTTGAGGCCGCCGCGGTACTTGCGGGATCCGCCGGTCTGCACGAAGCGGCGCGGGTTCGGACGACAGCTGCGGCTCGCCGCCGCCTGCACCGCGACCCCGGTGTTCGTCGACGGATCGGCGACCCACGCCTGCACGGTGGCGGTCAGATCCCAGGTGATGGTCTGCGACACCGCGTCGTACACGCCCGCGGCGGCGATCTCCGGATCGGTGGCCGGGATCGGCGGCAGCGCCTCCGGCGACCACGGGCCGAGGAGGCGATGGACGGTCCAGTTCGGCAGCGACGCCGGGACGCGGCCGACGTGCAGCCGGAGCTGCGCCACGGAGACCGTCGTGCCCTCGGTGAGGGGCGGCACGGGGAACTGGAGGAGCGCGGAGTACGGATCGCACACCATGAGGAGGTGGGGCGCGTACTTCCACGGCGCCGTCGCGTCGACCGTGACGCTGCCCGTCGCCCCCAGCTCGCTCACCACCGTCACGCCGTGGGCTCGCCCCGCGAGCACTACCAGCGCCAACACCACCACCCCGAGCCTCGTCCGCACACACCCCATCGACACCTCCACACGCGCCCGAGCAGGCGGCGTAGCGTCCACCGTCGGGGCCAAGGGCGCGAGTGTCAAGCTATTAGCGTCGCGCGGACTCGCTCCCCTCGGACAACGCTGCCGGTGCGGAGGCGAGCGAAGCCGTATCGCCGATGGCCTGCGCCATCGGCACGAAGCGGTTCCACGCCGTCCGCGCCGCTTCGACCTGGCCGTCGGCCAGCAGCGCAACGGCGAGCTGGTAGTGGGCGCCGTAGTGCGTCGGCATCAGCGCGAGCACGCTGCGGAAGCGCGGCACGGCGCGGGACGGGTTGCGAAGCCGCCACGCGTAGAGGAGTCCGGCGCGCATGAAGGCGTCGGCGTTCGTGGGGTCGGCGGCGATGGCGCGCTCCCAGGCCCCCGCCGCTTCCGCCCAGTCCGCGCGGCCCTCGAGCAGGCGCGCCTGTGCACGCCAGGCTTCGGCGTGGACGGCGTCCAGCTCGGTCACGCGACGATACGCGGCGAGCGCCTCGTCGGCGCGGCCCAGCCGCTCGAGCGCGGCGGCTCGGTACTGCTGGGCGAGGGCCAGACGCGGCTGGCAGCGGACGGCGTCGTCGGCCCAGCGCAGCGACCCGGCGAGGTCGCCGGCGCGCACGTCGAGCGCGCTCAGGTTCATCTGCACGTAGGCGTAGCAGGGCGACAGCCGATGCGCCTCGAGCAGCATGCGCCGCGCCTCGGCGTCCAGCCCGCGCCCCATCGCGGCGTGCCCGGCGTTCAGCCAGGCGCGCGTGTTGGCGGGCGCCTTCGCGACGGCGTCCTGCCAGAGCGCGAAGTCGTCCTGGTAGACGCGGTTGCGCACGTGCGTCGCGGTGCCGAGCCCGAGGGCGAGCAGCGCCACGGCGACGGCGAACGGCCGCCGCCGCCCGCCGGCCAACGCCCAGAGCGCGAGCGCGCTCAGCGTGCCGAAGCCGAGCATCGCGAGGTACGGCCGGTGCTCGTTGACAGCCTCGGCGAGGGGCACGAAGCTCGACTCGGGCGCCAGCGTGACGACGATCCACAGCGCCGCGAACAGGGCCGCCGGCCGGCGCCGTCCCGCGCGCCACGCGGCGACGCCGAGCCCGCCCAGGACGAGGAGGCTGCCCCACGCACGCGGCTCGAGGACGGAGCGCGTCCAGGCGTAGTCGACGCGATCGATCACCAGCGCGTCGGGCCATACCCACAGGCGCAGGTAGTAGAGCAGCGCCGACCACTGCGTCATGAAGTACGTCCACGGCCCGACGTCGGCCTGGCGCGCGGTCTCGAGCACCCACGGCGGCAGCAGCAGCGCGCGGTACGCGATCCCGCCGACCGCGACCGCCGCGAGCGCGCCGACGAGCCCCCACGGCACGCGCCGCCGGTCGAGGCGCGCGTGCAGCAGGACGACCAGCGGCAGCGGCAGCGCGATCGACTTGGTGAGCATCGCCGCGGCGGCGAGCAGCACGCTGGCGGCGCGCCGCCCGCGCACCGCGGCGTCGAAGGCACCGAGGTAGCAGACGGCCGTCAGCAGCGCGGAGCGCGACGAGAGGTAGTTCGCCGGCTCGGAGTTGAGCGGATGCAGCGCGACGAGCAGCGCCGCGGCCGCGCCCACCGGCGGCCCCGCATCGCCGAGCCAGAGGTGGTCGCGCACGACGCGGTAGAGGAGCACGCACGCGAGCCAGTGCAGCAGCAGGCTCGTCGCGTGCCAGCTCCAGGTGTCGGCGCCCGACACCGCCCAGTTGAGGGCGAAGGTCGTGACCAGCAGCGGGCGGAGATCCTTGTTCTCGCGCAGGATCGTCGTCGTGTCGGGGTCGACGAAGAAGCGCGGGACGTTGGCGAGGCTGCGGAGATGGGGGTTCCGCTCCAGGGTGTGCCAGTCGTCGAAGACGAACGGTCCGTGGAGCGCGTTGGCGTAGGTCGTCGCGATGACGATCGCGAGCAACGCCGGAACGCCCCAACGCTCCACCACACCACCACCCCGCATGCGAGGTGCTATCGCAGGGGCGCGGGGACGGGGCAATCGCGCGGCAGGGTCCGCAGAGATGCGTATGGTCGCCGTGCGACGACCGGTGCTACGCCCCCTCGCCATCCGATGCCGCGCCGACGCCGCCGCTTCCTGGTCGCACTTCTGCTCCTCGCGGCCCTTGCCGCACCGCACGCACGGGCGGCCGACCTGCCGTCGCCGCCGCTCCCCGACTGCGCAGCCAACGGCCTCGTCCCCAACAACCTGACGGACTGCGAGGGAACGCTCGCCAGCTACCACGATCCCGCCGCCGTTCCGCGCCCCGGCCCGAACGGCATCGCGCTCGCCATCAGCAAGCGCGACGTCGACTTCCGCCGCGACGAGGACCTGCCCGGGCCGGCGCAGACGATCACCTTCAGCTACACGACCCCCGGCCTGCTCTCGGGCCCGGGGCCGGACGGCGGCACGTACTACGCGACCGCGCGCCTCGACTGGCCGGCGATGATGATCGACTTCAACGGCGCCCGCGTGAGCTGCCGCCAGGCGATCAGCCCGATCTGGGGCGGCGGCTGCGACGGCGCGCCGACCGCCGACGTGCCGAGCCCGGACTTCGCGTTGCTCGTGCGCCAGGGCGATTGCGGCCCGACGGCGACGGCCTGCACGTATCGCGTGACGTGGGGACCGTACGACCGGCGCGTGCGCGCGCCGATGATCTTCCGCCTGCGGTTCGATTGGTCGTTCCGCTTCGTCCTCCAGAAGAGCGACGGCACGTTCGACGGCTCGTGCGGCGCCGACCCGATCGAGGGCTGCGGAATCGGCGGCGGCATCAGCATCGTCACCTTCGCGACCACGCCCCCCGCGCCGCTCCACGCCATCGGCAGGGTCCGCCGCGTCGGCGCGAAGGCGATCGAGCTCGACGCCACCGGCTCGTTCCCGCTCGTCGAGCACGTCGCGTGGTCGTTCCAGTACCCGGTCGTGGGCGAGCCCACGAACCGCATCGAGCGCTCGACCGATCCCGTGTTCAGCTTCGACTTCGGCGAGATCGACGGCATTCCGGCCTCCTTCTTCCAGGGCACGGCGTTCGCGACGCTCGCCGTCACCGATCACTGGAACCGCACCGCGTTCGACTCCGTCCCGATCTCGTTCGCGGAGCCGGCGGGCACGGAAGGCCCGCTGCAGATGGCGTCGTTCACGCTCGTCGACGTCGACGAGGACGGCCGCGCCACGCTGGTCGCAGTGGTGAAGAACACGACCTCGAACCCGATCGAGAACGTCTTCGTGATCGGCACGGACGCGACGGGCCTGGTCTCCCCGAGCTCGACGCCCCAGGGCATCACGCTCGCCGGCGACGCCTCGGCGACCTTCACGGTGACGGTCGACTTCGACACCCGCCCCGAGCTGACGATCCGCGCCAGGGCCTTCGGCACCACCGACGACGGGCCGGTGAAATCGGCGCCGAAGTCGCAGCGCTTCGGCCGCGACGGCACGGCCGCCGGCGACACCACCGTCTCGCAGGCGAGCCAACCGGGCGACACCGTCCTGCACGTCGCCTCGAACGACGGCTTCGGCCCCGGCGACTACGTCCTCATCAACCCGACCGGCCCGAACGCGGAAGCTCGCAAGGTCGAAGCGCTCGGCTCGCTCGTCTTCACCACCCCGCTGGTCTACGCGCACGCCCCCGGCGAGCCGGTGCAGACCTTCGTCAACGACCTCGACACCGACGGCCCGACGATCGACGTGACCTCGCCGGTGGCGGGATCGGTCGTCTGCCAGGGCGCGACGGTGCAGGCGACGTTCACGTGCAGCGACGGGTTCGCCGGCGTGCAGACGTGCGGCTCGCCGGTGACGAGCGGACAGACGCTCGACACCAACGTCGTCGGCCCGCGTCTGACGACGCTGCGCGCGTGGGACATCGTCGGCAACGTCACCGAAACGACGGTGAGCTGGACGGTCGTCTCGGCGTCGGCGTCGGGCGGGTGCACCGTGCCGACCACGACGACGACGCAGCCGGGCGCCGTGACCACCACGACCACCCTCCCCGGCGCGACCACGACCACGACGCTGCCCCCGGCCGCCTGCGCCGGGGCGCGCGAGTGTCTGGCGGCGGTGCAGAGCCGCGCGCTGTGCGAGCCTCCGGTGCCGTCGAAGCTGCAACGCTTCATCGACCGCAAAGTGCGCGCGGCGCTGGCGAAGCTCGGCAAGGCGGCCTCCGCGTCGAAGGAGACGAAGGCGACCAAGCTGGCGTCGCAGGCGGGGAAGGTGCTCCAGGCGATCGTCAAGAAGGCGGGGGCGTTCGCCGCGAAGAAGAAGGGCGGCATCCCGGCCGCGTGCCGGGATGCGATCGCCGGGGCGCTGCAACCCGCGCAGCAGCGCCTCGGCGAGCATCGGCTGTAGTGTCTCGAGCCCGACGTCCGTTGCCGGAGATCGGGTGGGATCACGCCGCCCGAGATCTGGTGACGAGCTCCGGACTCGGGACACTACCGTTCCACCGGCGCGGTCAGGAAGTCGCGCTGGCGGACGATGCGCCCGTCGCAAACCTCGACGAGCATGGCCATTGCGATCTCGACGACGGTACCGCGAGGCGACGGCAGGCCGTCGACGCCGATGGTCGCGCTCCAGGCGCCGGTCCAGACGGCGCGATCGCCCTCCTCGACGATCACGTCGATCGCGACCCGACGGTTCCGGAAGAGGCTGCGGCCGAAGGCCGTCGCCTCGCGGAGCGTGCGAAGGTCGCCGCCTCTGCCCTCTGGCGTGAGCGACGTCGGCGACTCCTTCCAGTCGACGTCGGCGGCGTAGAGCCGCAGGAAGTCGTCGCTACCGTACGCCTCCGGCGAGCCGTCGTTGTAGAGCTCCACCCAGCGGCGGACGAGGTCGGCCGTAGCTCCCATCGTGGTCCTCTTTCGCTATTCGTAGGGCGGCACGTAGCCGGGAAATGACGTTCCTAATCTACTCCTGATCTCCGTCCGCCGCCCGCCGGCGCGCCCAGCGGCTCGGCGGCCGGCCGACGTGGCGTGAGAACGCGGTGCTGAACGCGCTCGCCGAGCCGTAGCCCACGCGCTCGGCGACCGCTTCGATGCCGAGGTCGCCGCGCGCGAGCAGATCCTTCGCGACCGCCATGCGCCAGGCGAGCAGGTACTCCATCGGCGACACGCCGACGGTGCGCGTGAAGCGCTCGAAGAACGCGGAGCGCGAGAGCGCGGCCGTCTTCGCGAGCTGGACGACGGTCCACGCGCGGGCGAGATGGCGATGCATCTCGCGGATCGCCGGTGCGAGGCGTGCGTCGGCGAGGCCGCGCAGGAGCCCCGGCGGCGCGTCCGCACCCGACGTCGCCCGCAGCGCGTCGATGAGCAGCAGCTCGACCAGCCGCGTGAGCGCGAGGTCGCTTCCCGCCTGCCGCACACGCGACTCCTCGCCGACGAGCCGCACCAGCAGCGACAGCCGCCGCGCGCCGCGCACGTGCACCATCTGCGGGAGCAGCGAGACGAGGAGCGACGCGTCGGGCGAGTCGAACGCGAAGTAGCCGCCGAGGAGCCGCACGTCGGGCCGCCCGCCGCGCGTGCCGTGGCGCACGGGGCCGGTCGCGGCGGCGGTGAGCTTCGCGTCGACGACCACCGGCGTCACCGGCACGAACCCCGAGAGCGTGAACCCCGGCGTCGCCGGCAGGAGCACGAAGTCTCCCGCCTCGAGCGTGACCGGCGGCTGCCCGTCGACCGCGAGCCGGCAGCGGCCGTCCAGCACCGTGCAGAAGCCTACGCGTTCCCCAGCACCACCACGCACGCCACCGCCCCCGGCCCCCCGACGTTGTGCGCCAGCCCGAGCCGCGCCTTCCGGAGCTGCCGCGCCCCCGCCTCACCGCGCAGCTGCGACACGACCTCGTAGATCATCCGCACGCCGCTGGCTCCGATCGGGTGCCCGAACGACTTGAGACCCCCGCTCGTGTTGATCGGGATGTCCCCGTCGAGCGCCGTGCGCCCCTCCTCCGCCAGCTTGCCGCCCTGCCCCTTCTCGCAAAACCCGAGATCCTCCGTGTTCGAGATCTCCGTCCACGTGAAGCAGTCGTGCACCTCCGCGAAGTCGATGTCCTTCGCCGTCACCCCCGCCATCTTGTACGCCGCCTGCGCGGCCTTCTCGGTCGAGCGGAAGCCGAGGTAGTCGAACGTGGGGTCGAAGTACGGCTTGCCCGTCTCCACCGCGAGCGCCGCGCCCTTCACCAGGATCGCCGGCTTCTTGAAGCGCTTCGCGAGGTCGGCGCGGCAGACGATCGCCGCGGCGGCGCCGTCGGTCGTGGGGCAGCAGTCGAAGAGGCCGAAGGGCGACGCGATGATCGGCGACTTCATCACCTGCTCGACGGTGATCTCGCTGCGCAGATGCGCCTTCTCGTTCTTGGCGCCGTTGGCGTGGTTCTTCACCGCCACCTTCGCGAGCGTCTCCTTGCCCATGCCGAAGGTGTGCATGTAGCGGTTCGCCGCCAGGGCGAAGAGGCCCGGCGCCGTGTTGCCGCGCGCCAGCAGCGGGTGGCCGAAGCGCGGCAGGCCGCGGCCGCCGCGGTCCTTCAGCTTCTCGGCGCCGAGGACGAGCACGACGTCGTACACGCCCGAGGCGATGGCGAGGCAGGCGTTGCGGAAGGCGTCGGTGCCCGTCGCGCAGTAGTTCTCGACGCGGGTGATCGGGCGGCCGTAGAGCCGGAGCGCGTCGCCGAGCGACGTCGCGCTCTTTCCGCCGCCGGGGCCCGGCATGTACGTCCCGAGGTAGGCGGCCTGGATCTCGTCGGGGTCGATGCCCGCGTCGTCGTAGGCCGCGAACGCGGCGTCGCAGATGAGCTCCTCGTACGTGCGCTCGTAGCGCTCGCCGAACTTGGTGCAGCCGATGCCGACGACGGCGACCTGGTCCTTCATGCGGGTCTCACCTTCCAGTAGTAGTTGCGATTGCCGGCGGCCTCGTGGAGACGGCGGAACGTCAGGCGCAGCGGCTTGTCGACGTCGATGTCGCCGTCGGCGCAGTCGGTGCCCTGGAGATAGATGCGGCCGCCGCCGTCGAGGTCGGCGATGACCATGGGCATCGGGTGCTCCGGGACCTGCGCGAGGTTGTCGATCGTGAACGTGAAGACCTTGCCGGTCTTCGCGAGCTTGTGATCGACCATGCCCTCGCGGGCGTGGCAGCCCTGGCAGACGACCGCCTGCGGGTACTGGACCATGCCGCACGCCGAGCAGCGGCTGCCGTAGAGGCGCGTGTCCTGCTTCAGCTCGCGCCACTCGATGTACGTCGACACGAGCTCGCCGGCGACCTCCGACGGCAGGACGCTGCGCGCGCGCAGCCAGCGCTCGTACGACTGCACCGGGATGCCGCCCGCGAGCCGCTCGGCCACGGGCACCGGCCGGCGCTGAGCGATGGCATCAGTCACGCGGAACACCAGCGCATCGGCACCCTCGCCGTAGGCGGCGGCGACGACGAACTCGCCGGGCTGCGCGGTCTCGAGCGCCTTGGCCAGAAGGACCAGCGGATCCGCCGACCCGAGCATCCCCGCCTCGGCCGCCAGCCCCGGCTCGAGCACCTTGGCGTCGACGCCGATCCGCTTCGCGGCGTCCGCCGCCGTGCGCCCGTCGGGCGCCGACAGCACGAGCCTCGCGACCTTCGCCGGCGGCAGCTCGGCCTTGCGCAGCGCGGCCTTCACCGCCTCGGGGACGTCGCGCGCGTAGCCGTACTGGTTGCCGAAGCGCGCGTCGGCCACCTGCACGTAGCGCTGCTCGTCGGTACGCCAGAGGTAGGTGAACTCCTCGGCCACCGACGCCGCGGCCACCAGCTCGGCGATGACGCCCTCGCGGCCCACGGCCAGCGCAGCGGCCCCGTCGCCGAGCTGCGCCTCCAGCTCCGAGCCCGGCTCGACGAGCCGCACGTCGGCGGCGGCCACCAGCGCGTGCGCCAGCCGCCCCGAGGCGACGCCGTCGCACGCCGCCGCCAGCGCCGCCACGCCGCAGCGGATGGAGCCGCCGAAGTCGGCCGTGGCGACCGCGCGCGGCAGGTCGGCGGCGGTCGCGACCACGCTCGCCACCTGCTTCTCGAGGTACGGCGCGCTCGTGCTGGCGAAGTAGAGCGCGTCGAAGCCGGCCGGGTCGGCGTCGCCGAGGCAGGCGAGCGTCGCGTCGACGGCGAGCGTCAGCGCGTCCTCGTCCCAGGCGGCGACGGTGCGGGTACCGGGCGCTGCGCGGCCGCCCCAGGCCTTGGCGATGTGGGCGCGCTCGAGACGACGGCGCGGGAAGTAGGTTGCAACTCGGGTGAGGCCGACCATGGAACGGCGACCTTAGTGCGGGCGGCGGCGCGTACGCAACGCCGGCCGACCCCAGGGCGGCTACGTCTCGCTGGCCTGTGCAGCCATGACCCGCTCGAGGTCCGCGATGCCCACGCGCACGCTGTCCCAGGCCTCCGCGAGCCCCGCCCCCTCGGTCGCGACCTGGAGCTGGTCGGCGAGGTGGCAGGTGGCTGCGGCCACCTCTGATGTCGGGGACGCGGGCGCAGGCGACGGCGATCGTCCCCAGGCCCACGCTGATCTGCGCCAGCACCACCCGCGCCTCCGGCTCCACGTCCCTGTCTTCCCGATTCCGCGCGGCGCGGCCGCCGGACTCCTGGGTGACGAACGTAGCGCGCCCCCCGCGGCAGGGCGTTGCACCGGGACGCCAATCCGTTGTCTCGTTGCGCCAACGTCCGCGGCCCACACGGCACGGCGCGATCGGCGGCCACGCCGCCGCGACCGATCATCGCCCGGCGAGCCGCAGCGTCAGCCGCGTCGGACCGCGCAGGACCATGGACCGCCGGTAGTCGACCGGCGCCCCGTCGCCTGCGAGATCCGGGAACCGCCGCAGGAGCGCGCCCACCGCCGCCTGCGTCTCGAGCCGCGCCAGCGCCGCTCCCAGGCAGAAGTGGACGCCGGAGCCGAACGAGACGTGGTCGTTCTCGCGCCGGCCGACGTCGAGCCGATCCGGATCGGGGAAGCGGTCCGGGTCGCGGTTCGCGGCGCCCAGTATCGTCGCGACCAGCGTCCCGCGGCGCACGCGCACGCCGGCGACCTCGCAGTCCTCGAGCGCGACGCGGTCGGTGAGCTGCACCGGACTGTCCCAGCGCAGGAACTCCTCGACCGCCGCCGGCAGCAGCGCCGGATCGTCCTGCAGCCGGCGGCGCTCGGCGGGATGGCGCAGCAGGCCCACCACGGCGTTGCCGATGAGGTTCGTCGTCGTCTCGTGGCCGGCGCCGAGCACGAGCACGACGAGCCCGATCAGCTCCGACTCGCCGAGCGTGTCGCCGCCGTCCTCGGCCGCGACCAGCGCGCTGATGAGGTCGTCGCGCGGCTCGGCGCGGCGCGCGGCGAACACGCGCGACATGTATGCCACCACCTCGTGGTAGGTGCGCTGGAGCTGCGCGAGGCCGCCGCTCGCCTGGAGCGGATCGAGGAGCCCGGTGAGGTCGTGCGACCAACGGCGCAGGCGGTCGCGGTCCTCGGGCGGCAGCCCGAGCATCTCGGCGATGACGATGACCGGCAGCGGATAGGCGAGGGCCTCGACGACGTCCATCGTGCCGCGCGCCGCCGGCGCATCGAGCAGCTCCTCGACCAGCTCGTCCACCCGCGGCTGCAGGCGCGCGACCATGCGCGGCGTGAACGCCTTGCTGACGAGGCGGCGCAGCCGCGTATGCCGCGGCGGATCGGTCATCAGCAGCGTCCCGAGGATCGTGTCGGCGAAGGCCGGATCGAGGTTGTCGAACGGCTTCATGCGCTGGAACAGCGTCGAGCGCTGGCGCTCCACCGAGAAGCGCTTGTCGTGCAGCACCGCGGTCACGTCGGCGTGGCGGGTGAGGATCCAGCCGCGCAGCACCTGGCTGAAGTAGGCCGGCGCCGCGCGGCGCAGCCGCGCGTAGAAGGGATACGGATCGGCGCGGTACTCGGGCAGGAACGGGTTGAATCGTCCCATGATCGGGTTGATCGCGCGCACCACCCACGGGCGCTCGAGCAACCGCTGCGCGACGCCGAGCATGGAGAAGCGCTGGCGCGGGGCGGGCACGGACGACGTCGCGGCATCCATCCGACGCATGGTGCCGAAGCCGCGCGCCGTGGTCGAGCGGTATCGCGCCCTCGTGGAGCCCATGCTACGACCCGGCGTCATGCGGTTGCGTGTGGTGCTGGGGGTGATGGTCCTGGGCTCGATGGTGGCGGGTATCGCCGTCGCGCAGGAGACGCCCCCGCAGACCCCTCCCAGCACGCCGTCCGGCTGGGCCGTGCTCGGGCGCGATGCGGTCACGCTCGGGCCGCGAAACCGGATCACCGGGCCGGCGGGCGTCACCGGCGGCGAGCTGCGTCTCCGGCGCCGGGCGCGCGTCTCCGCCGCCGCGGCCGCCCAGTCCATCCGACTTGCAGGCGGGGCCAGGGTCGGCGCCCTGTATTGCATCCTCGTCGTCGGCGGCAGCGGCTCGTGCAGCCCGCCGCCCGACCCGCTGGTCGACAAGGCGCTGCTGCCGGTCGTGCAGGCGACGCCGGGCGGCCAGGACATCAAGGTCCCGCGGCGTGCGCGCCGGCTCGAGGTCGATCCGGGTCGCTACCGCGACGTCGAGGTCGGCGCCGGCAGCGAGCTGCGGCTCGCGGCGGGCACGTTCGACTTCCGCTCCGTGACGCTCGGCGCCGGTGCGAGCCTGCTCTGCCTCGGGCCCTGCGAGATCGACGTCCGCCGCGGCTTCCAGCTCGGCGCCCGCGGCCACCTCGAGGCGGCGCCCGGCGCCGTCGCGCCCATCACCCTGCGCGTGCAGGGCGACAACAAAGGGATCGTGCGGCTGGGCGCCCGCTCGCGCGTCACGGCCGACGTCTATGCGCCGACCACCGAGGTGCGCTTCGGTGCGCGCAGCCGCCTCAGCGGGCGCGTCGTCGGCGAGGTCGTGAACACCGCGGGCCGCGTGCAGATCACGCATCCCGACGCCGCCACGCCTTGACCCTCCGCCGCCCGACGGATAGCCCGGCGCCCATGGGCGCGCGGCTGTCCATCGGTGCGGTGCCGCTCGGTGCGCACCCGGTGATCGTCGCCGCCGGCGGCGAGTCGGACGTCGATGCGCTCCTCGCCGCCGACGGCGCCCACGCCGTCGAGCTGCGCGCCGACCTCTTCGCGACGCCGTCGGTGACACACGTCACCGCGGCCCTCGAGCGACTGCGCGCCGGCGGGCGCCCGATCCTCTTCACCGCGCGCGCCGAAGCCGAGGGCGGCCGGCCGATGCCCGATGCACAGCGCGCCGCGCTCTACGACGCGGCGCTGCCGCTGGTGCAGGCGATCGACGTGGAGATCGCCTCGACGTCGCTGGCCGCGCGCCTCGTGCCGCAGGCCCGCGCGGCCGGCGTCCTCGTGGTGCTGTCGGCGCACGACTTCCTGCGCACGCCCGACGCGGACGCGCTGCTCGCCACCGTCGCCCGCGCCTTCGACGCCGGCGCCGACGTCGCGAAGCTCGCGGCCCACGCCGTCGCCGCGTCGGACCTGGCCGCGCTGCTCGCATGCACGATCGCGGCACGCGAGCGCGGCGTCGCGACGCTCGGCATGGGCCCGTGGGGACCGCTCTCGCGGCTCGTGCTGCCCGCCGCCGGATCGCTCCTCACGTACGCGTCGGCGGGCCAGGCGACGGCGCCCGGCCAGCTGCCGGTGGGCGAGCTGGCGGCACTGCTCGAGCGGCTCGGTCCCGCGTGACGTCGCGCGCCGCATCGCCCGTGCGGCGGTTCCTCGCGGCCGTCGCGCTGGTGCTGCTCTTCGCCGCGGGCCGGCCCGCGCTCGCGCAGCAGGCGCCGGGCACCACCGCCGCGGCGACCGCGAGCACCACGACGACGATCCCCGAGGAGGACGACGTCGGCTACGACAGCCCGCGCAGCACGATGCGCGGCTTCCTCTGGGCCGCCCGCGCCGGCGACTGGAAGACGGCCGCGACCCACGTCGACCTGCGCGATCACGCCGCGGGCGAGGGGCCGGAGATCGCGCAGCAGCTGAAGACGATCCTCGACCGCAAGCTGTGGGTCGACCTCGACGCGCTCAGCAACGACCCCGAGGGCGACAAGACCGACGGCCTCCCCGACCGGCGCGATCTCGTCGGCTCGATCAAGACGCGCGACGGCTCGGTGAAGGTGTTCATCGAACGCCTGCCCGGTGCCGCCGGCGCACGTGAGTGGAAGATCGCGCGCGTCAGCGTGCAGCAGCTGCCGGCGCTCTGGGACGAGTTCGGCGACGGCCCGCTCGCACGGCTGCTGCCCGACTGGTTCTTCGCCTGGCGCGTCTTCGACGTCCAGCTCTGGCAGTGGATCGCGCTCGCCGCGCTGCTGCTCGCGGCGACGGTGCTGGCGTGGATCGTCACCCGCCCGCTGCTCGCGCTCGGGATGTGGTTCGCGCGGCGGCACGAGTCGAAGCTCGACGCCGCCGTCGGGGAGCTCATCAAGGGGCCGCTGCGGCTCGCGCTCACCGTCGGCGTGTTCTGGGCCGGCATCTTCGCGGTGCGCCTGGCGCTGCCCGTGCACCGCTTCTTCATGGGGCTCCTGTCCGCGCTGCTGACGCTGGCGGTGACGTGGACCGTCCTGCGCCTGATCGACGGCCTCACGCGCGCGACGGCGATCCGCCTCGCCGAGCGCGGACAGACGGTCGCGACCTCGGCGATCCCGCTCACCCGCCGGATCGCGAAGACGTTCGTCGTCTTCCTGGCCCTGCTCGCGATCTTCCAGAACTTCGGCTTCGACATGACCGGCCTGCTCGCCGGCCTCGGCGTCGGCGGCCTCGCGGTCGCGCTGGCGGCGCAGAAGTCGCTCGAGAACCTGTTCGGCGGCCTGTCGCTCATCGTCGACCAGCCGGTGCGCGTCGGCGACTTCTGCCGCTTCGGCGACCGCGTCGGCACCGTCGAGGACATCGGCCTGCGCTCGACGCGCATCCGCACGCTCGACCGCACCGTCGTGACCGTGCCCAACGCCGACTTCTCCGGCCTCCAGCTCGAGAACTACGCGCTGCGCGACCGCATCTGGTTCAACACCACGCTCGGGCTGCGCTACGAGACCACGCCCGACCAGATGCGCTGGCTCCTGGTCGAGCTGAAGCAGGTGCTGCTCGACCACCCGAAGGTCGACCCGAACCCCGCCCGCGTGCGCTTCATCCGCTTCGGGCCGTCGACGCTCGACGTCGAGATCTTCGCCTACGTCCTCACCAGCGACGCGAGCGAGTTCCTGGCCGTGCGGGAGGAGATCTACCTGCGCTTCATGGACGTGGTCGCCGAGGCCGGGACCGGCTTCGGGTTCCCGTCGCAGACCTCCTACAACGCCATCGACACCGCCCTCGACCCGGCGCGCCAGAAGCAGGTCGCCGCCGAGGTCGCGAAGTGGAAGGGCCGCCCCCCGCAGCCGGATCGGCGGACCTCGGACGACGAGCCCCCGGCGGAGTGACGGCGCCGGCATCGACTTCTACATGGCGCCACGCCGTCCTTGACATGCTGCGGCATTCCCGTGCGATCTACCCGAGACATTCCCCAGGAGGTAACCGTCCGATGGCCGAGGCCGTGGCCCCCAACAGCTACAAGCTCGATCGCCGTGCGATCGACTTCACCCTCTTCGAGCACCTGAAGATCCAGCAGGTGTTCGAGCACGAGATATACGCCCACCTCAGCCGCGAAGACGTCGCCGCCGTGATCGACCAGTGCGCGCGCTTCGCGATGGAGGTGACGGGGCCCCTCAACAGCCCCGCCGACCGCGCCGGCTGCGTGCTGAAGGACGGCGTCGTGCACACCCCGAAGGGCTTCAAGGAGGCGTGGGCGAAGCTCTTCGAGCTCGGCTTCCTCGGCTTCGCGATGCCGCAGGAGGCGGGCGGCTTCGGCGGTCCGCACTGCATCGAGGTCATGCTCCAGGAGATCCAGAGCGGCGCGAACACCGCCTTCAACATGTACCCCGGCCTCACGCACGGCGCCGCCGACGTGATCCACCACTTCGCGCTGCCGGAGGACCAGGAGAAGTTCCTGCCGCCGATGCTGGGCGGCCGCTTCTCGGGCACGATGTGCCTCTCCGAGCCGCACGCCGGCTCGGACGTCGGCGCGACCAAGACCAGGGCGAAGCACCTCGAGGGCAACCTCTACGCCATCAGCGGCACCAAGTGCTGGATCTCCGCCGGCGACCACGATCTGGCCGAGAACGTGATCCACCTCGTGCTCGCCCGCATCGAGGGCGCGCCCCCCGGCACGAAGGGCCTGTCGCTCTTCATCGTGCCGAAGGTATGGGTGAACGACGACGGCTCGCTGGCCGAGTCCAACGACGTCGCCACCGCGTCGATCGAGCACAAGCTCGGCATCAAGGCGTCGGCGACGGCGGTGCTGAGCTTCGGCGAGAACGGCAGGTGTCGCGGCATCCTCGTCGGCGGCCAGCAGCATCAGGGCATCAAGCAGATGTTCCGCATGATGAACAGCTCGCGCATCGCGGTCGGCATCCAGGGCGTCGCGGTCGCGTCGGCGGCGTACCTGAACGCGCTCACCTACGCGCGCGAGCGGCTCCAGGGCTCGTCGGTGCGGCAGTTCAAGGACCCGAACGCGCCGCGCGTCGCGATCATCGAGCACTCCGACGTCCGTCGCATGCTGCTCGAGATGAAGGCCAAGGTCGAAGGCATGCGCACGTTGGCGGTGAAGCTGGCGCTGCACTCCGACCTCGCCCTGGCGCTGGCGAAGAGCGACCCCGCGAAGGCCGCACACCACCAGGGCCAGGTCGACCTGCTGACGCCGATCGTGAAGGCCTACTCGTCCGACCAGGCCTTCCGCATCGCCGAGATGGCGATCCAGACCTACGGCGGCGCCGGCTACGTGCAGGACAACCCGGTCGAGCAGTACTGCCGCGACGCCAAGATACTCTCGATCTACGAGGGTACGAACCACATCCAGGCGACCGACCTCGTCGCCCGCAAGCTGCAGGCGTCGAACGGCGAGCACTTCGCCGCCTTCCTCGCCGAGATCGAGACCTTCGTCCGCGAGCACGACCGCCAGCCCGGCATCGGCGCCGAGGTCCGCGCCCTCGGCGAAGCCGTCGAGGCGCTCAAGCGCTGCGCCGGCGCGCTCATGGAGTACTTCATGGGCGGCAAGATCGACCAGGTGACGCTCTGCGCGAACGCCTTCCTCGAGATCATGGCCGAGGTCACGATCGCCCACCTCCTCCTCGAAGCGGCGACCATCGCCGAGCGCCGGGTCGACTCCGATCCCGACGAGCAGAGCGAGGAGGACGACTTCTACGCCGGCAAGGTCGCGGCGGCGAAGCACTATGCCAACTACGTCCTCCCGGCCGTGCATGCCAGGACGCAGGCGATCACCGGCGGTGATCGCAGCGCGCTCGACGTCCCCGACCGGGGGTTCTCGACCGCGTACTGATTCGCGACGGCCGCCCGCCGTGCGACCTGCACGGCGGGCGTCGACCGCCCCGGGCTGCCGACGGGCCTCCCTCACGATGTGAGGCGCCCGCTCCCGACGGCGCCCCCCCGATGGCCCAGGCGTGTCCCTCTACCGGGGGCCGCACCGAACATCGTTCACCCCGATCTCACGCCCTGCAGGTGAGATGTGGCTCCGGCGGTGCACCGTCGCGGCGGTCCTGATTCTGCTCGCCGGGGCTGCCGGCGTCGCGCTGCCGCGCGGCGCCAAGCCGCGGGTCTGCGACCCGGGCCGCTTCCTTCTACCGGCCGGCAGCAGCGCGCTCGTCACGGGCGGCCCGACCGTCGCGGCCGACGCGGTCGTGCTGCTGGAGGCGACGGGGCGGCGGCTGGTCTCGATCGAGAGCGGCTGCGCGCCGGCGCGGGCCCGGACCCGCGCCACGCGCCAGGGCACGCGCCTGCGCATCCGCTGGCCGGCGTGCCATCAGGACCGCAAGGTCCGCCTCGCGGCGCTGATCGCGCCGGACTGCGTGACCATGCGCGGCACGTTGAAGGCCGTGCGCACGCCGCGGCGGGCGTTCGAGGCCTCACGTTCGATCTGCGGGGACGCGCGCGTGGACCCGGTCGTGGGCGAGGAGTGCGACGGCGACCTCGCCTGCCCGGACGGCATGTCCTGCGTTGCATGTCGCTGCACCGAGACGTCGGCGACGACGATCCCGACCACCACCACGCCTCCCGTCACCACCACCTCGAGCTCCACCACGCTGCCCCCCGCCGGGACCACCACCAGCACCGCGCCGACGCCCACCACCACGACCGTCACGACGACGTCGACCACCGCGACGACCTCGAGCAGCACGACGACCACCCTGCCCGGCACGCCGCCGCCGGACCCCGCCGCCGTCGCCCCAGCGCCGACCCCGGGCGAGATCGGCGCCTTCGCGAAGGGAACGACGTTCCTGCACACGAGCGGCATCCAGATCGGCGCCGACCCGACCGCGTTCGACGCCCGTCGCACCGCGCTGGTGCGCGGCCGCGTGCTCGACGCCTCCGGGGCGCCGCTCGCCGCCGTCACGATCTCGGTCCTCGATCACCCGGAGCTCGGCCACACGCTGACCCGGGACGACGGCCGCTTCGACCTGGCGGTGAACGGCGGCGGCTCGCTCGTCCTCCGCTACGAGAAGGCCGACCGCATCCCCGCCCAGCGCAGCGTCGAGGTGCCGTGGAACGATTGGGCCTTGGCCCCCGACGTCGTCCTGCTCGCGGCCAGCCCCACCGTCACCGCGATCGACGCGGAGGCCGCCGGGACGCAGGAGGCCGCCGGCGACGTCGTCGCCGACGATTCCGGGACGCGGCAGCCGATCCTGATCGTGCCGCCCGGAACGAAGGCCGAGCTGGTGCGGCCCGACGGCAGCGTCGAGCCGCTCGCGAGCTTCCACGTCCGCATGACCGAGTTCACGGTCGGCGCGCTCGGGCCACAGGCCATGCCGGCCGCGCTGCCGCCCGCGAGCGGCTACACCTATGCCGTCGAGTTCAGCGTCGACGAGGCCGCCGCCGCCGGCGCGCGTGAGGTCCGCTTCGATCGGCCGCTCGTCCACTACCTCGAGAACTTCCTCGACTTCCCCGTCGGCAGCGTCGTACCGGCAGGCGCCTACGACCGCACGCGCGGCACCTGGGCCGGCGCCCCGAACGGGCGCGTCGTGCGCATCGTGGGCACGGCCGGCGGTCTGGCGCAGCTCGATATCGACGGCGACGGCGTCGCCGACGACGCCAGCGGACTCGGCGTCGGCGACGGTGAGCGCGCGCGTCTCGCCGCGCGCTACGCGCCCGGACAGACGCTGTGGCGCGTGCCGATCGCGCACTTCTCGCCCTGGGACTGCAACTGGCCGTACGGCCCGCCGCCCGACGGACCGCCGCCGCGCAACCCACCGCCGCGCAACGATCCCCCGCCGAAGGGCGACGATCCCTGCAAGCAGAACGGCTCGGTGATCGAATGTCAGACCCAGATCCTCGGCGAGGACGTCCCGGTCGCCGGCACGAGCCTGCGGCTCCACTACCGCAGCAACCGGGTCGTCGGGCGTGCCGCGATGCGCGCGCTGGTCATCCCCGTGACCCCCGCCGCGGTACCCGCGCCGCTGAAGCGCGCGACGGTCACGGTCACGATCGCAGGCCAGCAGCACGAGAAGACCTTCCCGCCGGGACCCGACCAGGCCTGGACCTTCGTCTGGAACGGCCGCGACGCGTGGGGACGCCCGCTGCAGGGCCGCCAAGCGGCGCACGTGCGCATCGCCTGGGTCTACGACGCCTTCTATCTCCCGCCCGCGGACTTCCAGAGCGCGTTCGCGCAGATCGCCGCCGACGCCACGCCGATCACGGGCGACCGCGCGCGCAGCGAGATCACGCTCTACCAGGACTGGGACGCGATGGTCGGCGGACTGGACGCGCGCATCCTCGGCTTGGGCGGCTGGACGCTCGGCGTCCAGCACGCGTTCGATCTACGCGACCGCCTCTACCTCGGCGACGGCACCACCCGCAGCGGCGAGACGTTCGTCCACACCGTGAAGAGCCTCTCCGGGCCGGGCATCGGCACGCCGCAGCAGCAGGCCGACCTCAGCGCGCTGCACGGCATCGCGAGCGCGCCGGACGGCAGCCTCTACGTCCTCGCGGGGTGCCGCCTGCGCCGCCTGGCGCCGAACGGGGCGGTCGAGCATGTCGCCGGGCATCCGTCGGGCTGCGGTGTGGCGACCGGATTCGAGGAAGGCATCCAGGCGTCGACCGCCTCGCTCGGGGTGTCGCGCGGCATGGCGATCGGGCCGGACGGACGCACCATCTACATCGCCGAGGCCGGCCGGCACCGCATCCGGCGTATCGGACCCGACGGCGTGATCCGCACCATCGCCGGCACCGGCACGGCCGGCTTCGACGGCGACGGCGGCCCCGCGATCGACGCACGCTTCAACGAGCCCTGGGGCATCGCCGCCGCGGCGGACGGCAGCCTCTACGTCGCCGACGCGCTGAACAACCGCATCCGCCGCATCGGGCCCGAAGGCCACGTCGCCACCTTCGCCGGCACGGGGTCGGCCGGAAATCCGGCCGGCGACGGCGGCTCGGCCCGGCTCGCCGTCGTGTCCCTCCCGCAGAGCGTCGCCGTCGCGCCAGACGGCACGGTCTACGTCGCGCAACGGGGGCGGGTGCGTGCCATCGACGCCGCCGGCGTCATCACCTCCGTCCCTGGTGTCGGCACGCTCAGCAACCTCGACACGTTCCCCACCGCGCTGGCGGTGGCCATCGGTCCGGGCGGACATCTCTACGTCAGCGAGGCCCAGCGCGTCCGCCACGTGCTCCCCGACGGCTCCATCGACGAGGTCTTCGGCTCCGGTGCGAACACCTTCTGCCCGACACCGTCCGGGTGCGGCGAGAACGGCCCGGCGCGCGCCGCCGGCGCGTTCCTGCTGCGGTACCTGGCCGTCACCCCCGACGGGCGGGTGGCGTTCGTCGACGAGACCAACGACCGCACCCGCACGGTGCAGCCGTCGCTGCCCGCCTTCGTCGGGAGCGGCCTCGTCATCCCATCCGCCGACGGTGGCGAGGCCTATCGCTTCGACGGCGACGGCCGCCATCTGGAGACCTACGACGCGCTCACCGGTGCCGTGCGCTGGCAGCTCGGCTACGACGCCGCCGGCCACCTCGCCACCTTGACGGACGGTGACGGCAACGTCGTCACGGTGGAGCGCGACGCCGCCGGCGCAGCGACGGCGATCGTCGCCCCGGGCGGCCAGCGCACCGCGCTCGCCCTCGACGCCGACGGCTATCTCGCCAGCGTCTCGGCGCCGGGCGGGCGTACCTGGCACTTCGCCTACGGTCCGAACGGGGACGGGCTCCTCACCCGGATGACCGATCCCCGCGGTGCCGTGCATCACTACGGCTACGACGACCTCGGGTATCTGATCAGCGATGCGCGCCCCGGCGCCGGCACGACCACGCTCGCACGCGTCGACACGGCCGGCGGCAGCACGGTGACCCTCACCACCGGCGACGGGCTGGTCTCGACCTTCGCCGTCGAGACGCTCGCCGACGGCGTCGTGCGGCGCCACGCGACCGAGCCCAGCGGCGCGACGACCGAATCGCTCGTGCGTCCCGACGGCACGCAGCGAGTCACGCATGCCGACGGCACGGTGGTCGATCTCGTCGAAGGCCCCGATCCGCGCTGGAGCATGCAGGCGCCGCTCGTGCGCAGCGTCACCATGAAGCTGCCGGGTGAAGCCGGTGCGACGCGCACGTTCGACCGCACCGTCACGCTGGCGCAGCCGTCGCTGGCGCTCCTCACCCAGACCGACACGATCACCGTCGGCGGGACCACGGCGACCGTGGCGTGGAACACCGCCGCCCGGACCTTCACCGTGACCTCGCCCGCCGGACACCAGGAAGTCGTCACGGTGGACGCACAGCGCCGCGTGATCGGGCGCGCCATGCCCGGCATCGCCCCGGTCTCGTACACGTACGACGCTCGCGGCCGGCTCGAACGGGCCGCGCACGGCCCGATGCAGCTCGCCTTCACCTGGGACGCGGCGAACCGCCTGACGGCGCGCACCGACGCGCTCGGCGACCGCGTCGCGCTGGGCTACGACGCCGCCGGGCGGCAGGCGAGCGCCACGCTTCCGAGCGGGCGAACCTGGATGCTCGCCTGGAACGCGACCGACCTGCTGACCCACGTGACGCCGCCCGGAACCGCCGCCCACGTGCTGGCGTACGACGCCGCCGGCCGCGAGACCGCCTACACGCCGCCGGGCGGAACGCCGTGGGCCTTCACCCGCACGCTCGACGGTGCAGCCGACACGGTCGCGCTGCCCGACGGCCGAGGCGAGCAGCTGATCCTCGACGCGGGCGGCCGGGCGACGGGACTGGTGTGGAACGAAGCCGCCGTGTCGGTGTCCTACGTCGGCGTGACCAGCCGGCCCGACATCGTGACGCGGACCGCGGCGGGCGGCGGTGCGCCGCAGGCGCTCGACCGCGACTGGAACGGCCGCCTGCCGATCGCCGCCCGTTTCATCGGGCCGGCGACCGGCGCGTTCACCTGGGAGCACGACGCGCGCTTCCGGGTGCGGCGCACGCGGCTCGCCAGCGGCCTCGACACGATCGAGGTGGCGCGCAGCTACGACGCCGACGGTCGCGTCGCGTCGATCGGATCGTTCACCGTCACCCGCGCCGGGCCCGACGGCCTGCCCACCAGCATCAGCGACGGGATCGGCACGATCACCTACGCCTATGACGCGCTCGGCCGTCTCGCCGCACGCACGCACGTCGTGAACGGCATCGCGGTGTACGCCGTCGCGCTCGAGTTCGACGCGGCCGGGCGGATCGCGACGCGCATCGAGACCGACGCCGGCGGCCCCCACGTCGAGGCCTACACCTTCGATCCCGACGGACAGCTCCTCGAGGTCGTGCGCGACGGTGTCGTCGCCCAGCGCTACGAGTACGACGACCGCGCCAACCGCACCGGCCGGCGGCTCGGCGCGGGCGCGACGCAGGTCGCGGCGTACGATGCCCAGGACCGGCTGCTCTCGCGCGCTGCCGTCGGCTACGTGCTGGGTGCCGCCGGGTTCCTCGTCGAGCGGGGCGCCGACGTCTTCACGTACAGCGCCGCAGGCGAGCTCCTGGCCGCGACGGCCGGCGGCGAGAGCGTCACCTACGGCTACGACGGCCTGCGGCGGCGGACCACGCGCACCGGCGCGGGCGGCACGTCGCAATACCTCTACGGCAACCGGGACGACGACCTCGAGCTCACGGCCGTGCGCGATTCGTCCGGTGTGCTCACGTGGCACCACTACGACGACGGCGGCCGTCTGATCGCGCTCGACCGCGGCGGCACACGCTACTACGTGGCCACCGACCAGCTCGGCTCGCCGCGCGTGGTGGCGAGCGCCGACGGGACGGTCGTCCGGAAGCAGCGCTGGGACGCCTTCGGCGTCCTCGCCGAGGACAGCGCGCCCGGCTTCGCGCTCGCGACCGGCTTCGCCGGTGGCCTGTCCGACCCGGTCACGGGTCTCGTTCGCTTCGGCCTGCGCGACTACGAGCCTGCGTCCGGGCGGTTCACCAGCCGCGATCCGGCGCTCTTCGACGGC
Organism: bacterium; assembly: GCA_026129405.1. NCBI lineage: Bacteria > bacterium. The sequence goes on along the minus strand of JAHCID010000002.1, from coordinate 419,458 downwards.
CGGCAGGGGAACCTCTACGCCTACGCCGGCAACGATCCGGTGAACCGCGTCGACCGCACCGGGCTCACCTCCGTCGAGGTGTCGGCCTACGAGGTCATCGGCGTGGACGCGAAGCTGGCGCTCACACCGGACGGGCTGTCGGCCTGCTTCGGCCTCGGCTTCGGGGGCGGCGGCGGGTCGGTCGCCCTCGACCCGTTCGGCGACCTCGACGACAACAAGGTGGCCCTCGATGCGAAGGTCAAGGGCCAGCTCGGCGGCGTCAAGGCCGAGCTGGGCGGCGAAGTCTCGGAGTGTCGCAAGACCAAGTTCAAGGGCGAAGGATGCGTGGGACCGCTCTGCTCGAAGCTCGACAAGACGCTCGACAAGCAGTTCAACGGCCAGCTGAAAGCCAAGCCCGAGGAGTTCCGCGAGGGCCTCGACGGGCTGCTCGGAAAGTTCAAGGACACGGGCATGGGGCTGAAGCTCAAGGTCGGCGCCAAGATCTGCCAGCAAGTGCGCTGGTGATCGCGCCGGCCGCCCGCCGTGCGGGTCGCTCGGGCCTACTTTCAGCTTCAGCTCCGTCGACATGACCGTGGTGCTCCCGGTCACGGTGGCGATGAGGCTCCCCCGCACCGACGTCGTGCTGCCGCTGACGCCGGCACGGCAGAAGCACGCGTCGGGCTGGTTGCACGCGGCGTTGAACGTGAGCTGCCGGCTGCAGCCCGCACCCGGTACGATGACCCACGAGCCGGTGCCGGTGCAGCCGAGGGACGAGTTGCCCAACGCCGCGGCCGTCTCGACGTCGTCGATCCAGAAATAATCGACGACGATGTTCTTGGTTCCGCCGTTGACGAGGTGACACGTCACGGACTGGAACCCGGCGGGATGGACAGCGCGGGCCGAGGGTGAGGCGGCGTGCGGCGGCGCCGCCTCACCCCTCGCCGTAGTCCCACGGCTTGCGCCGCGCCAGGTTGGCCAGCTCGGCGTGCCCTTCGGCGATCGGCCCCGTCGCCGCGTCGACGATGCGCCAGTGCAGCGTCGAGCCGAGGAACGGTTGCGCCTCGACGCAGACGACGCGCAGCTCACCCGGCGCGAAGCCGCACTGGGCCTGCACCGCCGCCAGCAGGCGCTCGTCGGCGAGGTGGCCCTCGCCGAAGTTCCAGCCGACGACCGAGCCCGCGACCGTCTCGCCGTCGGCGTAGGTCCAGCGCTGGAACGGCGTGTGGTCGGTGGCCTGCGGCAGCAGCAGCCCGAGAATGCGGCCCTGGAGGTGGAGCGTGCGGAAGGCGAGAAACCCGGCGTCGGCCTGCACCGCCTGCTCCGCGGGCAGGAAGCGTTGCTGCTGCTCGAGGAGAAGCGACGCCGCGCGCGTCAGGCGGTGGAGCTTCTCCTGGCTGCGGTCGCGGAAGAGCCACGCGTTCCACGCCCAGTTGCCGGCGTAGTAGCGCATCGACACCAGGAACGACACGCGCGACGGCACGAGGTTGCCGAGGAGCGGCAGCACGAGGAGCGCGATCACGAGGTAGACGGCGAGCAGCGGCGAGCCGACGTCGAACAGGCTCACGGTGGGATGCCCGAGGAAGAGAAAGAGCCCGGCGTAGACGCTGAGCACGTTCCATTCGAAGACCGCGGCGATCGGCATGTTGCTGAGGATGAAGCCGTGCAGCAGCAGGACGAATGCGATGCCGAGATAGAGCAGCGGGCCGTCCTGCGTGACGAAGAGCAGCGTCAGCGGCGCCGCGAACTCGAGGAACGTCCCGGCGTGCGCCATGAGGCGCGCCAGCGGCGACGGGCGTAGGTCGTCCGGGTAGGAGACGAACAGCCGGCGGCGCAGCCACGGGCTCTTCAGGAGCGGGTTGTTCGCCGTCATGATCGGCACGACGTAGGCGAACGCCGGCGTCAGCTTCGAGACGCCGGCCCAGAACCAGATCGCCAGCTGCACCCATTTGCAGGCCGCGATCCAGCTCCCCGCCAGCGTGAAGCAGACGAGCATCGCGAAGTGGTGCTCGACGCGCGCCGCGAGGAAGATGGTCTTGTCGCCGAGCCCGCACAGGGGCAGCAGCACCACGATCGGCACCAGCACCGACGGGCCGATCTCCGGCTGCACGAGCGCGCGCAGCAACGACAGCAGCAACGCGGCGTAGAGCGCGGCGTCGAGCCAGGTGCGCCGCGTCCCGCCGAAGAGCAGCAGGTTCGGGAACGGCGCCAGCTTCGTCGTGCCGGGGCAGAGAAAGTGCAGCCCCGCGGTGAACGGCGGCCACAGCTTCAGCCCGAGCGGCCCGCTCATGCAGCCGAAGCCGGCGACCTCGAACAGGCTCGCCCACAGGAACGCCTTCTGGAAGGCGACGTCGGCGAACACCCACGACGTGAACCCGGACACGGTGCCGAGCCCGGGCGTGAAGGAGCAGAAGTACATCCAGCCGGCGACGAAGAGCGCCAGCTTCACCGCGTGGAACGCGTACGCCGCGAGGGGATAGTCGAGCCCCTGCAGGACGTACATGTTCGTCCCGAGGCGGACGCGCTCGGTGAAGTCCTTCTTCTCCCACTCGGCGGGATCGAACTCGCTCGCGGGCGCCTGCGTCGCGGGCTGGCTCATGGCGTCCTCCCTGCGCTGGGCCTTCCTCTGACATCGAAGACCCCGCGCTGTCCATGAGCGGCCGCCCGATCAGGGCAACGGGCTCTTCGCGGGGACGGGCCAGTCGGCGCGTGCCGGCGTGCGCGCCACCAGCGGGCCCGGCGTGAAGGCGGTGTCGAAGTTGCACACCGACGGCGACGCCCCGGGCAGCGACAGGCAGCGGGCGAGGACGTCGGCGGTCGTCGGCCGGTCTTCGGCGGGCGTGCCGTAGCCGTCGAGCCACTCGAGATACTCCAGCACCACCGCGCGCAGCTCGTGCGGCGTGTAGGCGCAGTGTCCGGCGGTGCTGCCCCAGACCAGCGCGTGGTCCTTGCCGCCGTATGCCGCGGCGTCGGCGTAGACCTTCTGGAACTCCGGGGTCGTGATGTGGTCGCCGCGGCCGGCGAAGGAGAGGATGGGATAGTTCACGCGCTTCGCGGGACCGCGCGTAAAGTCGATGCGCGTGTTGTTCGCCATCTTCTTGCGTCCCGGCCCGCGCCGGAAGCGCGGCACCGCGGCGTTGAACGCCTGCGCCGCCGAGCCGGCGAACACGGTGGTGTAGTCGACCTCGTCGTTCCAGCCGGGACGCCGCCCGCCGAGGCGCTTCGGGTCGGCGACGACCTGCCCCATCGCCAGGACCGAGAAGCCGGTGACGTGCGCGAGGTTGAAGTTCGGCGGCGGGATGCGCGTCAGCGCGTACATCGCGTCGAGGCGCGCCCTCTGCGCTGCAGCCACGGCGGGATTCGCGCTCGGGGCGAGCCAGCCGAGGCACGTATTCATGATCAGGCCCAGCTCGATCTCGGTCATCTCCGGATTGCCGACGTCGGGCAGGCTGTCGAAGCTGCCGCCGGGGACGTCGTTGCACAGGAAATCGTAGACCAGCCGCACGTCGGTCGCCGCATCCACCGTCGGCAGGCCGCCGGCCGACGCCGAGCACAGCGGGATCGCGCCGTGGATCATCTTGCCCGCCCTGAGCCGCATCGTGGCGTCGACCGTCACCGCACCGCCGCCCGACATGCCCGTCACGATGATGCGCTTCGGCTTCCCCGGGCCCTTGCGCCCGAGGAACTTGAGGATCGCCTTCAGGTCGGCGCGGCTGCGGAAGACCGCCCAGCTCGTCTGGCTGAACGTCGACGCGGCCACCGCCTTCCCCATCGGCAGGACGATCTGATCGAAGCCGAGCATGGATATCTGGTTGCAGACGCCGGTGCCGGCGCCGGCGCAGTCGGCGTCGACGGAGCACGCCGTCGCCGGCGCGCCCATGCAGGTATGGTGCGGCGCGATGGTGAGCGGATCGAGCGTCAGCCCGTGGTTCACGAGGAAGACGTCGCCGTCCCAGGCGTCGGGCACGAGGATGCGGAAGTAGGAGCCGTTGCGCGCGGCGCCGAGGTACTCGGTGCAGCCGACGCCGGGCGGACACTGCGCGCGCGCCGAGCCGACGGCGCCGAGCAGGAGCAGGGTGGTGATCATCCAGGCGGGACGGAAACGCATGACGGCTCCCTTCAGGGTGTCGGATCGGCGTCGGGTGCGGGCGGCTCGCGCACGATCCAGCCGCCGCCGTCGCGGCGGACGCGCAGCCCCGGCTCGGCGCGGCGCGCGTGGTCGAGCGCCTCGGCGGCGGCGAACGGGTCGGGCGCCAGGACGAGCGCGTTGGCGAGCGCGATCCAGCGATCGGCGTCGGCGGGATCGCCGTCGGCCGCGGCGCGCAGGTTGCGCACGGCGGGGCCTGCGGCGCCGAGCTCGAAGTACAGGCCGCCGAGCGCCGCGTGCGTCTCGACCGAGGGTGTGCCGGCGACGGCGGCCTGGAGCAGCGCGAGCGTGGTGCGGAGGTCGCCCTGGCGGCGGGCCTCGGCCGCGTCGGCGAGCAACGCGGCGGCGGGACGGGAGACGCCGACGGCCGCGGAGGCTCGGGACGCGGCGCGGCGAGCCGTGCGCGCCGCAGCGGACGTGCACACGGCGAGGTCGGAGCTCGCCGACGCTGCGGGGACGGCGGACGGGCGCTCGCCCTCCCTTCGCCGTCCACCGAGGATCACGGCGGCGAGCAGCACGCCCGCGAGCGCTGTCGACAGAGCGGCGAGGCGGAGCGACCGCCGATGGTCTCGCGGGCTGGGCATTCGCGGGGCGCCGGGCCGCACGGTAGACAGCGCGTCTACCTGGTGTCAAGGTCGATCGTGCCATGGCGGCACGCGGCTCCGGCGATCACGCCCGCACGACGGCTCGGCACGGTGCGCGGTCGCGACGCCGCGCGCCGGCGCGCGGATCGTCCGGCGTCCAGCTCGGCGAAGACGCGGCGCGGGCGACGATCCTGCGCGGCGGCGCCATCGTCTTCGCCGCCGACGGTGCGCGTGCCGCGTCGGTGGCCCGCATCCTCCAGGAAGCGGGCGTCGCCCGCCGCACGTTCTACCGGCTCTACGCGGGCAAGGAGGACGTCATGGCCGCCCTCTACCACGCGGGCACCGAGATGCTGCTCGACCGCTGCCGGGAGGCGGTCCGCGCGGAGCACGACCCGCTGCGCCGCGTGGAGCGCTGCATCGACGTCCACCTCGGCCACGCGCGCGACCTCGGCCGTCTCGTCTGGGTGCTGGGCAGCGAGGCGCAGCACCACGAGTCCCCGCTGCGCGCGCGCCGCCTCGAGGTGCACGCGGCCCTCGCCGCGCTGCTCGAAGCCGCCGACGCCGCCCCGGGCCGGGCACGCGTCGATCCGATGCTGCCCCGCGCCCTCGTCCTCGCACTCGAGGGGGTCACCCGCATCATGCTCGAGGAGAGCGACGAGGGACGTGCGGTCACGGCCGCCCGGCTCGCGCGCACCCGCCGCGTCATGCTGCGCATCGCCACCGCCACGCTCGCCGGCACGGGCGCGGGCGTGGCGGCGCTGCCGACCGCGGACGCGACCGGTCGGCGGCCCGATCGCGGCGCGCCCGATCGTCCGCCGCTCAGTTGATCGCCGGACCGGTGCACTTCTCGGCATGGAGCGCGCCCGTGACGCCGCTCGACACCGTCGACTCGCCGAACAGCAGCGTGACGACCTCGCCGCCGAAGGCGCTGCTCAGCTCCGGATACGGGAGCCCGAACCCGAAGTGGTCCCGCCTCGGCGGGTCGAAGAAGGCGCCGCCCTGCCGAGACACCGTGTAGCCGAAGCGGAGGATCTTGCCGTCGGAGCTACGGCACACGGTGCCGTAGGCCATGCCGCCGCTGCCGCCCGTGCCGGTGATCGGCCGGCAGCGGCCGATCGCGGGCACCTTCCACGGCCGGGCGATGAGGATGGGCGTCGAGGCGCCCTTGTAGACGCAGAGGTCGGCCGCCAGCGCGGGCGATGCGGTGGCGAGGACGAGGAGGCCGAACACGGAGCGGGCGAGACGGGAAGTGCGCATGATGGGGTCCTTTCCGGGGCGCCCTTCCGCGCCCTCCCGAAAGCCGCGTGACCGGCGGCGTCACGATGTGACGCGCGGTCAGAGGGTCCAGCGTACGACCCGGCCCGGATCAGGCCGGTAGGAACAGGTGGCTCCGGTGCGCAGGGTGGCGTCCAGGTAGCGCCCCAGCGCCGCATCGGCGGCGGCGATGCGCCGCAGCGCGGCGTGGATGCGCTTGGCGACGCTGACGCGCGCCCGCTCCGACGCCGAGCCCCCGCGCCGGGACCGGCCCGAGAGGGTGAGCGCCCGCGCCAGCTCGTCCTCAAGGACGGCCAGCTCGCCGCGCAGGCGCTCGACGTGGCCGAGATCGTGCCGCGCCTCCGCCTCGTCCAGCTCGGCCGCGACCTCGCGACGCCGGCGCCGATAGGCGGCGATCGCCTGGTCGTCCAGCAGCACGCCGGCGTCGCCCGCGTCGACGGCGCCGCCGTTCGGCGCGGCCTTGTCCTGTGCCACGAGCTCGAGCGCGGCGACGTCACGGTCGGGATGGCGCAGCAGATGGGCGATGTAGGTGAACCCGAGGACGTGCTTGAGCGGCGTCCCCGTGGCGCCGAAGCCGACGTGCCAGTAGTCGCCGCGGCGCACGAAGATCGCCGCGCCGGCCGCCGCCGGGGCCGCCACGGACGCCCCGAACGACGCGCGCGCCGCGATGCCGGCCAGACCGAGCCCGGCCGCGCGCCGCGCGATCCGCCCGAGCTCGTCGCCGGTCGCCTCCCCGAGAGCGGCACGCGCGGTCGCGAGCGCCAGCTCGCTCTCGAGCACGAGAGCGTGCGCGCGGAGCCGACGGTGGACGGCGAGGCCCTGCTCCAGGAGTGCCCGCGCCCGTGCCGGAGCGCCGGCAGCGAGCGCCAGGAGGCCGCGGTGATGATCGACGGCGCCGAGACAGACGACGCCGAATCCCACCACGACGCACCGGCCCGCGTACGGCGCGAGGATCGCTTCGAGCTGCGCCGCGCGCGCTGCGTCGCCGACGGCGGCGCAGAGCATGGCCGCGTGCGCCGCGGCGGGCAGGCGGGTGTAGCCCGACGGCAGGTCGGCGAAGTCGCGCGCGGCGAGGTCGTCGAGCGCCGCGCGCGCCGCCTCGGTGCGACCCTGGACCGCGACCAGCCACGCCGCCACCCAGCGCAGCAGCGGCAACGACGGATAGCTGGCGATGGTGGCCTGGAGCGCGGGCGCGACCTCGCCGGCGCGCCCCTGCGCGGCCCGCAGCGCGAGGAGGAGCGTGCCGAAGACGATGCCGCCGTCGGGATGCGGCAGCGCCTGCGCGGCCGCGAGCCCCTCGCCGGCGAGGCGCTCGGCGTCGTCGAGGCGCCCCTCGGCGAGCGCGCGCAGCGCGCCGAAGCGCGCGACGTACCAGGCGTACCACGGGCGTCCCAGCTCCTGCGCGCGGGCCGCATACTCGGCGAAGGCGTCGTCGGCGTGCGCGTCCCCGAGCTCGAGGGCGTCGACGAAGCGCCATCCGGTCTCGACGATCGCCAGCTCCCGGTCGCCCGTGCGCGCGGCGAGCACCGCCAGCCGCTCGCCCAGCCGGCGCCGCTCCGCGGGCGGCTGCACGCCCCAGAGCGCCCAGCGGGCGTCGCTCAGCACGGAGCGGAGGACGGCAGCCTCGTCGTCGTCGCGCACGAGCCCGAGTGCGTCGGCGCAGAGGACCTGCCGCCGCTCCGCCGAGCCCGGGTGCGCGTAGAGCGCGTAGGCCAGCCGGGCGCCGAGCCAGGCGCGCAGCGCGCGCTCGGCGCCCGGCAGCGCCGCCAGCGCCTCCTCGAGGAGCTCGACGACCTCGGGCTCGAAGGTGACGTGGGCGCGCTGCTGGTGACCGGCGAAGCCCAGCGCCGCGCGGGCGAGCAGCACTGCCGCGCCGGGGGCGTCACGCCGGGCGCGTGCCAACGCCGCGGCACGCGCATGGGCGGTGCGCATCCCGGCCAGATCCCCCGCGCCCCAGGCGGCGACGAGGCCAGGCAGCCGCACGCGGGTCGACGCCGACGGTGCGGGCGCGCGTTGTTCCGCCGCGTTCCAGCGCCGCGCTCGCCTGGGCGGGCGAGCGCGGCCAGCGCCTGCGCGCCGGCATCGAGCGGGCGTCCGCCGCGGCGGCGTCGTCGCCCGCGGCGAGGAGATGATGCGCGCGCGCCGCGGCGCCGCCGTCCGCGCCCGCGAGCGCTTCGGCCGCCAGGCGGTGCCATGCCGTCCGCTCCTCCGGATCGAGCGCGTCGTAGACCGCCTGGCGCACGAGCTCGTGCGGGAAGCGTACGTCGGAGCCGTCCGTCGCGAGCAGGCCGGCCGCCATCTGCTCGCCGATCACGGCGTCGAGCACGATCGGCGGATGCGCCAGCGCCGCGGCGCGTACGAGCGCCGCGGGCGCCGCCGTCCGCCCGACCACGGCCCGCAGGCCGAGCGCCCGCCGGGCCGGTGCCGACAAGGCCGCCAGCGGCGTCCGCACGACGGCGGCGACGTCGAGCCCGGCGTCGTCCCCCGGATGCCGCAGCCAGCGGGCGAGAGCGAGCGGCAGGCCGCCCGTCGCCGCGTAGACCGCATCGAGCGCCTCGGCGCTGCTCGGCACCGTCGCCGCGAGCCAGTCCGCGACCGCCGCACGGCTGAGGACGCGCAGCCGCAGCCGCCGTCCCTCGCGCGCCACGGCGTGAAGCTCGCTCGCGGTCGCCGCCGGGGTCCCGTCCTCGGCGTCGCGGTACGTTCCGACGAGGACGACGCCCGGCAGGCCGCGCAGCGCGCGGGCCACCAGGCGCAGGAGCAGCAGCGAGGCGCGGTCGGCGACGTGCAGGTCGTCGAGGACGAGGACGAGCGGCGCCGCGCGCGCGTCGTCGCGCAGGGCGCACACGACGCGGTCCATGAGCGCGAATCGCGCCGCCTCCGGGTCGCTCGGGCGCGACTCGACCGGGCGTCCCTCGATGCGCTCGACGATGGCGTCCCAGGCGGGCATGCGGGCGCCGAGCACGCGCAGCGCCTCGATCCAGGGCCAGAACGCAGGCTGCCCGCCGCTCTCCCAGCAGCGGCCCCACGCGACCCGCCAGCCCTGCGCGCGGGCCGCCGCCGACATCGCGTCGGCGAGCCGCGTCTTGCCGATGCCTGCGGGCCCGGTGAGCACCAGCAGCGCGCCGCCGGTCTCCGCGTCACCGAGCGTTCGTGCGAAGACGTCGAGCTCGTCGCCGCGGCCGACGAACGCCGCGCCGGCCGCGGGCGTCGTGCGCGCCCGCGGCGTCGCCGTGCGGGCCGCTCCCGTGGGCACCGGGACCGGGCGCAGGGTGCCGCGGGGCGTCTGCCGGGGGCCCATCGCCGTGCGCGCTCAGCTCATCGCGTCTTCGGACACCTCGTCGACGGTGGCGAGGATGTCCTTCGTATCGAGCAGCCGCAGCTCGTCGTCCCACGGCACGCGCACGCCCGACGCCTTCGCGAACAGCACGCGCGCGCCGTGCGGCACGCCGGCGACGTTGACGCCGAAGCCCTCGTGCCCGACCTCTTCCGCCGCGCGCGCCACCTCGACGACCTCGCCGTAGAGCGACTCCTGCATCTTCTCCTTGGCGCCCGCGGGCAGGTACAGCCCGCTCTCGGCGCGCTCCTCTTCGCGGATGATCTTGACGAGCACCCGCGGCCCGAAGGGCATGATGTGGCGAACGACGCGCGGCATGCGTCAGCGCACCTGCGAGGCGGGGTGAACGGATCCCGACGGGTTCTGCACGCCGGCATCCTAGCGGGCGCGTCGCCGGAGGAACAAACGCCGCGCGCCGTCGCATGAGCCGGAGCCGGGGTGTATCGCCGCAGCATGCCCTTCGATCTCGCCGCCGCGTTCCGCGAGCAGGCCATGTACTGCGACGCGCTCGACTCGCCCTTCACCGCGGCGATCCTGCGACGCGCCGCCGACGACGTCGATGCCGACGGCTGGGTCGCCGACCTCCTCGCGCGCGACGACTGGACGCGCGCCGACGCCGCGCCGCTGCGCTGGACGGGCGCGCTGCACGCCGCCGTGCTCGGCGGACGCGCCCCTGCCCTCGCCGCGCTCTACCCGCCGCAGCGCTCGCACTGGGACGCCGACGCCGTGTTCGCCGCCGCCACCGCCGCCTACGCCGCCGACCCCGCGTGGTTCGCGGCGTTCGTCACCTCGCCGCCGCAGACCAACGAGACGCGCCGTGCGATCTGCCTCCTGCCCGGCTTCCTCGCCGCCGCCGCGGGCGGCGGCCCGCTGCACTGCCTCGAGGTGGGCGCGAGCGCCGGCCTCAACACGAACTGGGACCGCTTCGCCTATCGCACCGAGCGCTGGTCGTGGGGCTCGACCGCCGACGCGGCGCCGCGGATCGACAGCGCATGGCACGGGCCGGCGCCTGCGGTGGCGACGCCGATCGTGGTCGCGTCACGCGCCGCCTGCGACCGCCAGCCGCTCGACGTGCGCGATCCCGAGGCGCGCGACCGCCTGCGCGCCTACCTGTGGCCCGATCAGCCCGAGCGTCTCGAGCGCTTCGACCGCGCCGTGGCGCTGGCCGTGCGCCAGGGTACGCGCGTCGAGCGCGAAAGTGCCGACGTCTGGCTGGCCCGCCGCCTCGCCGGCCCGCTGCCCGAGGGCGTCACGATCGTCTACCACTCCATCGCCTGGCAGTACTTCCCGGCCGACGTGGCGGCACGGGCGCGCGCCGCGATCGAGGCGGCCGGCGCGCAGGCGACGCGATCGCGTCGCCTGGCCTGGGTGCGCTTCGAGCTCGACAGCGTGTTCCCGGGCGATCGCGGCCACGATGCGGGCGACGACCTGGCCGACGCCACCCGCTTCGGCGTCGATCTCCTCGGCTGGCCCGGCGGCGAACGACGCCACGTCGCGCGCGTCGATCCGCACGCCCGCTGGGTCGACACGAGCGATTGACGACGGACGGCCCGTCGGACGCTGCGGCCGCGACGATGCGCTCGACGGGCTAGCGACCGCGCCCGCCGCCGCCGCCCCCACCGCCGCCGCCGCGACCACCGCCGCCGCCGCCACCACCGCGACCGCCCCCACCGCCGCCACCACGGCCACCGCCGCCGCCTTTCCAGCCGCCGCCGCCCCAGCCGCGGCCGTTCCAGCCACGGCCGCCCCAGTAGCGCGGCCCGCCCCACCAGCCGCCCCACCCGAACGGGCTGCCCCACCAGCCGGGCCCCCAGTAGTACGGATACGGCGCCCAGGTCGCGCCCCAGTACGGCCCGTACCAGCCACCATAGTAGCCCCAGTACGGCCCGCCCCAGGGATCGTAGGGATAGTAGTAGGCGCGCCGCGGTGCCCACAGGTAGACCGTGTCGGCGCGGACGCGCGGGAACTGGTACGGCGAGTCGCCGACCTTCCCGGTCTGGATGCCCTCGACCGTGCCGACGACGGTGACCTCGCGGCCGGCAGCGAACACCGCCGGGTCGTAGAAGCCGCCGCCGCAGGCGACGAAGCGGCCCGTGGTCTCGTCGACCGGGCGCGGGCGCGCCTCGCCGTCGAGCGGCTTCTGGACGATCTCGAGGCAGGTCTCGCCCTCGCCCGGCGTGGTGCGGACGATCTGGCCGCCCCAGCGAATGCGCTCGCCGGTCGCGCCGGTGGCCTGCGTCTCGGCGACGGTGAGCGGCGGGAACTCGCCGGCGAGCTGGCGCGGCGGACGCGCGCACGCGGCGAGCACCGCGGCGAGGAGCACGACGAACGACAGACGGCGCATCAGTCCTCCGCGCCCGCCGGGCCGCGCCGCAGCGCCTTCTTCGCGGACTGCGCGTGCTTGGCGGCGAGCACCTTCTCCTTCGCGCGCTTCGAGCGCTTGCGCTTCTGGCGGCGCACGCGCGCGATCTCCTGCTCGCGGGCGCTCCGGCGCGCGCAGCGCTCCTCTTCGATCTTGTCGCAGAGGAGCCGGCGCGCGAGGAAGCGGTTCATCGCCTGCGTGCGGGCCTCCTGCATCTTCACCGCCGTCCCCGTCGGCAGGTGCCGCAGCACCACGCAGGTCGCGACCTTGTTGACGTTCTGCCCGCCGGCGCCGCCCGAGCGGACGAAGCGCTCCTCGAGGTCGGCTTCGCGCACGCCCAGGCGCTCGAAGCGGGCCGCCAGCGCCTGCTGCTTCTCGGGCGACACGGGGAACATGATCGACTTCATGGGTAGCGGGCGCCGCCACACGGCGCCACTACCCCGCGTCGATCAGGTCCCCGGAACGATGCGCCAGACCTCGCCCTGACCGGGCGAGCCGTTGCCGTAGTCGACGATGTACAGCTCGCCGCGCGCGTCCTCGCCGAACGAGCTGACGCCGCCGATGCTCGGCGGGCCCGGCGGATCGAGCGTCGCGGTGCGATCCTGGAGATTGGTCGCGAGGCCGCCCGCGTATTCGAAGGTGCGGATGAAGGCGGCGCAGATGTCGGAGTAGAAGTACGTGCCGCGCAGATCTGGGAGCGCGCAGCCGCGATAGACGTAGCCGCCCGTCACCGAGCAGCCCTGCGTGTGGTCGTAGGTCAGCACCGGGAACGTGAAGCCGGTCGGCGGGCTCGGGCACGAGGTCGCGGGCGGCGTCGGCTCGAAGCAGGCGTTGCCCTCGAAGACGTCCCAGCCGTAGTTCTCGCCGCCGGCGCTCGACGCGGGCGTGACGTTCACCTCCTCGATCGCGCCCTGGCCGACGTCGGCGATGTAGAGGTCGCCGGTGGCGCGGTCGAAGCTGAAGCGCCACGGGTTGCGCAGGCCGAGCGCCCAGATCTCGTCGCGCGGCGCGCCCGGTCCGACGAACGGGTTCGACGGCGGGATCGCGTACGGCGACACGGAGACGTCGAGGCGCAGCATCTTGCCGAGCAGCTGGGTCGGATCCTGTGCGCGCTCGTTCGGGTCGCCGCCGGAGCCGCCGTCGCCCATGCCGACGTAGAGGTAGCCGTCCGGCCCGAACTGGAGCTGGCCGCCGTTGTGGTTCGCGAAGTCCTGGTCGATGGCGATGACCAGCGTGCCGGTCGGGCTCGCCACGTCGGGATCGCCGCTGACGGTGAAGCGGCGGACCTCGGTGTTCCCGGCGTTGTTCGTGTAGTTCACGAAGAAGACGCCGTTGCTCTCGTAGTCGGGATGGAACGCGAGGCTCAGGAGCCCGCGCTCGCCGCAGCACGACACGGCGGCGGCGAGGTCGAGGAACGGCGCCGGCAGCAGGACGCCGTTCTTCACGATGCGCACGAGGCCGTCCTGCTCGACGATGAAGAGCCGGCTCGGATCGAGCGGCGGCGCGGTGACGAAGACCGGGCGCGTGAGGCCGCCCGTCACGAGCTGGCTGTCGATGCCGGTGCCCGGGGTGCTGGGCACGCCCGCGCAGAGCGCCGACGTGTTCTCGAGCTGGCACGTCGCCGAGCAGCCGTCGCCCGGCGCGCTGCCGCCGTCGTCGCACTCCTCGGGCGCCTCGGCGACGCCGTCGCCGCACACGGGCCCGGCGGGCGGCGTACAGCTCGCCGGCGCGGGCGCGCCCTTCGCCTTCACGAGGCCCGCCTGGTTACGCTGGAACGTCGTGAAGCGGGCGCAGTACACGTCGTCGCCGACGGTGAGCCGCAGCGCGATCGGGCCCTGCGCCTGCGTGACCGCGTAGCTCCAGTCGCTGCCGCCGCCGCTCAGCGCGATCGTGCCGCCGCTCGCGCCGGGCTTCAGCGTCAGCGTCTTCACGCCGTCGGCACGCAGGCGGTCGGTGAACTTGTAGCCCTTCGCGCCGGCGGGCTTGCCGAGCCCCCGCCAGAGCGCGGCGGGCAGGGTGATCGGACCGGCGGCACCGTCACCGGGATTGGCACCTTCGACCTCGAGCGTCGCACCGACCTGCGTCGGATCGTCGCCGGAGGCGGGATCGATCGCCGCATCCTTCGCGGCCTTGAACTTGACGGCGCGTCCCTTGACGTTGGCCGGATCCTTCAGCGTCAGCGCGTCGCCCGCGAGCGGACGTTCGGCGGCGGAGGCGAGCACGGGCACGAGCAGGACGAGCGCGAGCAGAACGGTGCGCATGGCCGGGCTCTAGCACGCGCGGGTCGAGCGTCAACGTCGTTTCTGCGCACGATCCGCGGCCGGTTTGAGCGCACCCCGCACAGGCGCTAGCGAGACGCGGTGCAGAACGCCGTGCAGGAGGCGACGGAGCTCGGCCATGCGCTCGAGCGCCTCGACGGGCGGCCCTATCCGGCCTATCGCGACGTCGCCCGACGGAGCTGGGCGCTCGGCGACGCGACCCTCGTCGTCGAGCACGTCCAGGCCGATGCGTTCGCGCCGCCGAGCCGCCTGCGCGTCGACGTCCCCGCCCGCGTGCTCGACCTGCCGGCGTGGGCCACGGCGACGGCCGACGCGCGCCGCGCCGCCGCCGACCGCTCCACCGGCTGCTGGCGGACGCGATCGGGCGCGGCGGGCGCGGCGATCTCGGCATGGCGCCGCCCGGCCCCGAGGTGCTGGAGCGCAGCGCCGTCGTCGTCGCCGCCGACGGTGCGCCTGTCGTACGCGCGACCGCCGGGCTGCCGGCGGCGGGCCGGCGCATCCGCGGCCGGGCGGCCGCGACGCTGCTGGCGCGGCGCTGCCCGCCGCGCTGCGCGCCGTGCTCGCGCCCGCCGCGCTCGATCGCGCCGCCCTGCGGGCCCACGTCGCCTGCGTCGAGGACCAGGTCGCGCTGCGCGCGGCGCTGGCGACGCACGGGCTGGTCGCCTTCCTCGCCGACGGCAGCGTCCTGCCGCGGGCGAGCGGCGTCGACCCGGCGCCGCTCGTATGCCGTGCCGCTGCGCGCGCCCGACGCGCTCGCGGTGACGCTCACCGCGCCGCATGCCGGCAGGCTGCGCGGGCTCGGCATCCGCGCGGGCGTCACGCTCATCGTCGGCGGCGGCTACCACGGCAAGTCGACGCTGCTGGATGCCGTCACCCATGCCGTCTACGACCATGCCCCCGGCGACGGCCGCGAGCGCTGCGTCGCGCGCGACACCGCCGTGCACGTGCGCGCCGAGGACGGGCGCGCGGTGCGCGGCGTCGACCTGCGCCCCTTCATCGCGACGCTGCCGCTCGGCCGCACCACGGCGCGCTTCGACACCGACGACGCCTCGGGCAGCACGTCGCAGGCGGCGGCGATCGTCGAGGCGCTCGAGGCGGGCGCCTCGGCGCTGCTCGTCGACGAGGACACGGCGGCCACGAACTTCATGATCCGCGACGCGCGCATGCGCCGCCTGGTCCCCGACGAGCCGATCACGCCGCTGCTCGATCGCGCGCGGCAGCTGCACGACGAGCGCGGCGTCTCCTCGGTGCTCGTCGTCGGCGGCGCCGGCGACTGGCTCGACGTCGCCGACACGGTGATCCGCATGCACGACTACGTGCCCGGCGACGCCACCGCCGACGCCCGCGCCGTCGCCGCCGCCCTGCCCCCGGCGACGCCGCGCCGCGGCCCCGGGGCCTGGCGGTGGGCGGGCCGCCGCGCCGCGCCGCGCCGGCGGCCGGCCGCGCGTGCGCGCCGCCGGCACGCACGCGATCGCGTTCGGCGACGACGCGATCGACGTCGCGCTGCTCGCGCAGCTCGTCGACCCGGCGCAATGCCGCTTCGTCGGCGACGCGCTCGCCCGCCTCGCCGCGGAGCTGGCGGACGGCCGGCAGAGCGTCGCCGACCTGCTCGACACGCTCGACGCACGCCTCGACGCCGAGGGCCTCGCGGCCGTCGTCGCGCCGACCTTCGGCGACCGCGCCCGCGCCCGGCGCTTCGAGATCGCGGCGGCGCTGAATCGCCTGCGCGCGCTGCGCCTGCGCGTCTAGCCGCGGCCGCGGGCCGACGCCGCGCCTGGACACCCGGGCGACGCCTCGGTTACGAGCCAAGACGCATGGGGTGCGTCAGGCAGCGTGCCGCGGTGCGCCCGTGACCACGTGGCTCCTGCGCGCCGTCGCCGTGGCGGCGGTCGTATGGATCGTTGCGACGCGCATCGTCCGCGAGCCGGCCCCGCCCCCGCCGGCCCCCGCGATCGCGGCGGTCCCCGCACCGCCGCCGCGCACGCGCCATCTGCTGCCCGACGGGCGCCCGCGCCACACGAACCGGCTCGCGCGCGAGTCGAGCCCCTATCTCCAGCAGCACGCGCACAACCCCGTCGACTGGTACCCCTGGGGGCCCGAGGCGTTCGCGCGCGCCGCCGCCGAGAACAAGCCGATCCTGCTCAGCATCGGCTACTCGACCTGCCACTGGTGCCACGTGATGGCCGAGGAGTCGTTCGACGACGAAGGCGTCGCCGCGTTCCTGAACGCGCACTACGTCGCCGTGAAGGTCGACCGCGAGGAGCGGCCCGACGTCGACGCGATCTACATGGCGGCGGTGATGTCGATGGGCGAGTCGGGCGGCTGGCCGCTGACGGTCTGGCTGACGCCCGATCGGCGCCCGTTCTACGGCGGCGGCTACTACCCGCCCGCGACCCAGGGCCGCCGGCCCGGCTTCCTCCAGGTGCTCCAGCGCCTCGAAGCCGCGTGGCGCGAGCAGCCGGGGACGATCGACGCCGCCGCGGCCGACGTCGTGCAGCGTCTCACGACGCAGCTCGCGCCCGCCGCCGGCGACGTGGCGCCCGACCCCGAGATGCTGCGCCGGGCCGTCGCCGTGCTGCAGGGCCGTTTCGACGCCGCGCACGGCGGCTTCGACCGCCGCCCGAAGTTCCCGCGTCCGCTGCTGCTCGACGTCCTGCTGCGCTGGCACCGCCGCACCGCCGACCCCGAGGCGCTCGCGATGGTGACGCGGAGCCTCGAGGCGATGGCGGCCGGCGGCCTCCACGACCAGGTGGGCGGCGGCTTCCACCGCTACGCCCCTGACGCCGGCTGGCGCGTGCCGCACTTCGAGAAGATGCTGGTCGACAACGCCCTGCTCGCGCGGCTGTACCTCGACGCCGCCGAGGTGACCGGCCGCGACGACTTCGCGGCGACCGGCCGCGACGTCCTCGACTGGATGCTGCGCGAGATGGCCGACCCCGCGGGCGGCTTCCACGCCGCGATCGACGCCGACAGCGACGGCGGCGAGGGACGCGCCTACACCTGGACCGCCGGCGAGGTGACGGCCGCGGTGGGTCCCGACCTCGCGCCGCTCGCGCTCGCGTACTTCGGCGTCGGCGCCGCCGGCGCGGAGGTCGACGGCCGCAGCGTGCTCCACGTCGTCGCCCCGCTCGCGGCCGTCGCCGCGCAGCTCGGCCTCGCTCCCGGCGACGCCGCCGCCCGGCGCGAGGCCGTCCGCGACCGCCTGCGCGCGGCCCGCGACACCCGCCCGCGCCCCCACGTCGACCGCAAGGTGATCGCGGGATGGAACGCGCTCGCCGTGTCGGCGCTGGTGCGCGGCGCACAGGTGCTGCGCGATCCGCGCTACATGGTGGCGGCGACGCGCACGGGCGCGTTGCTCGCCGAGCGGCTCCGGGTCGGCGACCGACTCGCGCGCAGCGCGCTGGGCGGAGTCGCGAGCGGCCGGGCGGTGCTGGAGGACCAGGCCGCCGCCGCCGGCGCCTTCCTCGACCTCGCCGAGCTGACCGGCGATCCGCGCTGGCTCGCGCGTGCGGTTGCGCATCAGGAGGAGCTCGACGCGCGTTTCGCCGACGCCGAGCGCGGCGGCTGGTTTCGCACCCCGGCCGACGGCGAGGCGCTGCTCGTGCGCGAGAAGCCCGACTGGGACGGCGCCGAGCCCTCGGGCAGCGCGCTGGCGCTGCGCAACGCACAGCGGCTGCACCTCCTCACGTCCGAGCCGCGCTGGCAGGCGAGCGCCGCGCGGGCGCTGCGGGCGTTCGGGCCCGCACTGCGCGAGAACCCGGACCACCTCGCCGCCATGCTGGCCGCCGTCGACTTCGCACTCGACGCGCCGAAGGAGATCGTCGTCGTTGCGCCGCCCGGGGGCGACCCGGCGCCGCTCGCGGAGGTCGCCCAGCGCGCCTTCGTGCCGAACCGCGCCCTCGTCGTCACGCGCGAGGGCGACGACCTCGCCGCGGTGGCCGCGCTGGTACCCTGGGTCGCGGGCAAGACCGCGCGCGACGGCGTCGCCACGGCCTACGTCTGCGAGCGGCAGGTCTGCCGGCAGCCGACGAACGACCCCGCCGAGCTGGCGGCCGAGCTCGCACGGGCGGCGCCGTTGCCGGAGGGCTGATCGCCGCCCCGCTCAGGGCGCACGGCACCCCACAGGCGCGCGGCTTGCTCATGGCTCCATGCGCCGCGCTCTCCGCTGCCTGGTCCTCGCGGGATTCTGCTGCACGTCTGCCCGGGTAGACGCCGTCGCCCCGAGCTTTCCGGGCGTCACCGGGGCGACGGTCACGTTCACGGAGGGCGAGGTGCCGATCCCGGACAACGCCTCGGTGGTCGCCGTCCTGAACGTCGACCTGCCGGGCCGGATCATCGACGTGGACGTGACCCTGTCCATCGCCCACGACACACCCGACCAGCTCGACGTCTACCTCGTCTCGCCGTCGGGAACGACGGTCACCCTCACCACCGACAACGGCCAGGGCAACGACGACGTCTTCCAGGGCGTGACCTTCGACGATCAGGCCCCACCGCGCGACCGCGGTACGCCCGAGAGCCCCGACCCGAACGCCAACGTGGCCGCCCACGTGCGCAACGTGACCTACGAGGACGGCGTGCCGATCGGCCGCGTGCAGCCCGAGGGCGCGCTCGCGGCGATGGTCGGCGACCCCGCGAAGGGCCCCTGGGCGCTGGTCGTCGTCGACGACTCGGGCGGCACGACCGGCGTGCTCGAGTCGTGGTCGATGGCGATCAGCACGCTGTCCGCCCTGCCCTCCGCCACGACGGCGAGCTTCGACGGGCCCGGCGCCGAGATCCCCGACGGCTCGCCGAAGGACGCCATCAACTCGCCGGTCACCGTCGCCGGCTTGGGCCGGCGCGTGCTCGACGCCGACGTCACGGTGCGCATCGCCCATCCGCGGTCCGGTCAGCTCGACGTCTTCCTCACCTCGCCGAGCGGCACGCGCATCGAGCTCGTCACCAACGTCGGCGGCAACGCCAGGGACCTGTATCTCGGCACGGTCTTCGACGACTCGGCGCCGCTGCCCGTGAGCGACATGCCGCTCCCCGAGGTGGACGGCGATCCCTTCGTCGCCGTCGTGCCCGAGGGCGCGCTGGGCGCGTTCCTCGGCGAGGACCCGAACGGCAACTGGGTGCTGACCGTGGGCGACCGCGCTTTCGGCAACGTCGGCGAGCTGCTCGGCTGGACGCTCACCCTGACCGCGACCGCCGGCTGCGGCGACGGGGTGGTGGACCCGGGCGAGGAATGCGACGACGGCAACGGCACCAACGGCGACGGCTGCGACGTCGACTGCACGATCAGCCGCTGCGGCAACGGGCAGGTGGGCGGCGACGAGCAGTGCGACGACGGCAACGTCCTCGACGGCGACGCGTGCTCGAGCACCTGCCAGCTCCCCGAGACCGCCTGCGACGACTGCGTGGACAACGACGGCGACGGCCTCGTCGACATGGCCGACCCCGGCTGCGGCGCCGCGCCGCTCGACCTGAAGCGCGTGACGCTGGTCGAGCGCAAGGGCGCGACCGGCCTCGTCGTGAAGGCGGCCGGCGTCGCCGCGGGCGCGGGCGCGGGGCCGCTCCAGCTGCTGATCGCCGACGGCAACGGCGTCGTCGCCTGCGCCGTCGTCGGCGACGCCCGGGTGCGCGGCAAGAAGGTGACGGCCAAGGGCGTCTTCGCGGGCGGATCGATCGCGGCGATCCTCACCGGCAAGCGCGGCGGCACTCTCGCCCTCAAAGGCAAAGGCCTCCGGCTCGACGCCCTCGACGACCCCGCGCTGACGGTGGGTTTGCGCGTCGGCGGCGCGGCGTTCGTCGGCCGCGGCACGCTGCGCGCGAAGGGCTCCCGGCGGACGCTGCCGTAGGCGGCGCCGCGGCGCGTGCCGCAGGGCCGTGGGGCATA
This sequence comes from bacterium, assembly GCA_026129405.1. Taxonomy (NCBI): domain Bacteria; species bacterium. The sequence goes on along the minus strand of JAHCID010000002.1, from coordinate 399,620 downwards.
TCGGTTGCATCCTCGTCGACCCAGCATGCAGGGCAGCGGCACCATCGGGACGGGTCCGGCCGCGCGCCAGGTTCACCAGGCGCGGGGCCTCGTGCCCCACCGCCATGGGGAGGCGCACACGCCCTGCCACGGGGTTGGATCATGCGGATGACCTGGGTGGGACGTCACGATCTCGGCGGCCGGCGGGCAGCGCGCCGCGCGGCGGGCGCGCTCGTGCTGGCGGCGGGCCTTTTGGGGGTAGGACGCGCGGCCGCGGCCGACGTCACGGCGTCGTGGGACGGCATGCTGGCGGCGAAGAGGGGCCCGCAGGGCATCGTCGCCGCGAGCTTCGTGCAGACGGGGACCAGCGTCATCGGCACCGTCGCCATGAACCTCGACGACGGCTCGGCCTCGGGGCTCTTCCCCGTCGTCGGCACGCAGAGGGGCAGCAAGCTGAAGCTCTCGGGCGTCGACGCCGCCGCCGGCGCCAAGCTCACCTGGAAGGGCAAGGTCGTCGGCGACACGCTCGTCGGCAAGGGCCGCGTGAAGGGCGGCCTTTTGACCATGAACGGCAAGCTGCCGATGGCGAAGCGTCACGACGTGCCGCCGGCCGATCCGCCGGAGCACTGCGAGAGCGAGTTCTTCACCGGCCAGGTGATGGGCCGCGTGCTGTCGATCTGCAGCGCCTGCCACATGCAGGGCGGCGCCGCGCAGGCGACCAGCTTCCGCGTCACCATGAGCGATCCGCTCGCGACCCAGGACAGCGTCGCGCTGCACGTGGACTTCGCCAATCCCCCCGCCTCGCGCATCCTCCAGAAGCCGCTCGGCGCCCTGCCCCACGGCGGCGGCGTGCGGCTCGTCGCCGGCAGCGAGGAGTACGGCATCCTCGAGCAGTGGGTGAACCTCGTCGCCGGCGGCCGGCAGTGCGGCGGCGGCCCCGCCGACGCGCCGATGCTGCCGATGGCCTCGTGGGAGCTCGCCGTGCGCGCCGCCATGGACCTCATGGGCAAGCGTCCGACGCCCGCCCAGCTCGACCAGATCGAGGCGAACCCCGACGTGTACCCGGCGCTCGTCGACCAGTGGCTGCACACGCCGGAGTTCCTCGCCCGGGTGAAGGACACGTACGACGACGCGCTCCTCGTGCGGCGCGAGGACTTCAACGACGAGCGCCGCGACGAGACCGACGCGATCTACGGCGAGGCGCTCGAGCTGATCGGGTACATCGTCGACAACGACCGGCCGTTCACCGAGATCGGCACGGCGGACTACACGGTCGCGAACGCCATGTTCCAGCGCAATCGGCGCCGGATGCCGTACGCGATGGAGCCCGTGGCCGGCGACGCCTGGCGGCCGACGCACTACACCGACGGCCGCCCGCACGCGGGCCTCCTGTCGACGAGCGCGTTCTACGAGGTCTGGGACACCAACAACACGAACAAGAACCGGCGGCGCGCGAACCGCTGGTCGATCGTGTTCCACTGCTACAACTTCCTCGACACGCCGGTCGACGTCACCCGCGACGTCGACAACAACGACGCGGGCGCGGTGCTGAGCGCCGTCACGACGCGGGCCGACTGCAAGGGCTGCCACGACCGCCTCGACCCGATGGCGTCGTTCCTCTTTCCGACCGACAACGCCTCCGGCCTCGAGGACGGCAACGGGACGAGCTTCCGCACCGACTTCTTCAGCGCCAACCCCGAGCGCTGGCGCACGGCGAACCTCAGGCCGCCGGCGGTCTACGGCAAGCCGGGGACCGACCTCCAGGACCTCGGCCGGCTCCTCGTCGGACATCCGCGCTTCGCCGAGTGCCAGACGCGGCGCGCGTTCGAGATGCTCTTCCAGCGCAAACCGCAGTCGAACCGCGAGCTCGGCCTCGTGCAGAGCATCGCCCAGGCGTGGCGGACCCAGGACGGGCACGACTTCCGCAAGCTCGTGAAGCGCTGGATGACGTCGAACGCGTACACCGAGCGGCCGTCGAACGACGATCCCGCCTGGGTGCGGCGCGCGTCGCCCGAGCGGCTCGAGTCGCTCGTCGCCGACGTCGCCGGCTTCACCTGGACGCGCAATCCCGACGACGATCAGGACGACAACAACCCCGACTCGGACCCGCCGCGCACCGAGCCCGTGCCGCTGCTCACCACCGAGGAGCGCGCCTTCAAGGTCATCCTCGGCGGCATCAACGGCACCTCGGTGACCGGCCGCGCGACCAACCTCAACGCCTCGGTCCTGATGGTCACCCGCAAGCTCGCGGCGCTGGCGGCCAGCGCCGCGGTCGAAGACGAGCTCGCGCTGCCCGACGCGCAGCGCCGTCTGCTCGCGGGCGTCGCCGGCGACGAGGATCCGGCCGCCGACGAGGCCGCGATCCGCGCCGTGCTCTCGCGCCTGGCGCGGCGGATGTACGGCGTCCACTGGGCGCCCGACTCGCCGCACGTGGATCGCCTGGTGAACCTCTACGGCGCGCTCTGGAACGATCGCACGCAGGCGGGCGACGGCGCCGGGCAGGTGCCCGGCGAGCCGGGCGTCCGGGCCTGGCGCGGCGTTCTCGTCGCCATGCTGCGCTCGCCGCGGCTCATCACCTACTGACCCCGAAACCTCGCGGAGGGCTGAATCATGCGGACGACGTGGAATGCGGACTACTCTCGGCGCGCGGTGCTGAAGCTCGGGGTCGCCGGCGCGGCGCTGCTCGCCTGCCCCGGCCCGCTGCTGCGGCGGCGGGCGTTCGCGCAGAGCGCGACGCCCCACTTCATGGTGATGATGTTCGCCGACGGCGGCTGGGACCCCACGCAGACGCTCGACGTGCACGACCCGCTCGACATGACCGACGGCGTCGACGTCGACGTCCCCTTCGAGATCTCGGGCCTGCCGGCATCGCAGATCGCGACCGCGGGACCGCTCACCTACGTGTCGAACCCGACGACGCGGCCGGCGGTCGACGCGTTCTTCCAGGCCTGGGCCGGCCGCACGGCGATCGTCAACGGCGTCAACACGCGCTCGACGGCGCACGACCAGAGCCGCCAGCTCGTGCTGACCGGCTACCTCGACGCCACCCGCGCGGACTTCGCGGTGGTCGCCGCGCGCCACAACGGCTCCGACCTGCCGCTGCCGCACCTGCTCCTCGGCGGGCAGAGCTTCGGCGGCCAGTTCGCCGGCCTCTCCGGCCGTCTCGGCGGGCAGATGAGCCAGGCCATCGCCTACAACCGCATCCGCGACAACCGGCTCGCGGTCTCGGCGATCGGCGAAGCCTACGTGCAGCAGGCGCTCGAATGGGAGCGCATGCTCGACGAAGGCGCACCGGCGGACTTCGTCGCCGGCAAGGCGGCGCAGTTCCACGACGCCAACGGCCGCGCCGACAAGCTCGCGCGCCTCGCCACCTCGCTCAACATCAACATGGGCAACGGCCAGCTGCTCGCGCAGTCGCTCGCCAACGCCTTCCAGAGCGGCCTCACGACGAGCGTCTCGCTGCAGCCGAGCGGCGGCTTCGACACGCACAACGACAACACCCAGCAGAACGCGCGCTGGAACCAGGTGTTCACGTTCCTGAAGGACTTCGCCGACGAGCTGGCGGCGACGCCCGGCGTCGGCGGCGGCACGATGCTCGACCAGACCACGATCGTGTACTGCTCCGAGTTCGCGCGCACGCCGATGCTGAACGGCGACAACGGCAAGGACCACCATCCGTTCACCTCGATGCTGGTCGTCGGCAAGGGCGTCGCGCCCGGGGTCTACGGCCGCACCGACCGCCAGCAGCAGGGCGTGAAGATCGACCTCGCCACCGGCCAGCCGCGCACCAACGGCCAGCTGCTCGACGTGACCAACATGGTCGCGGGCCTCGTCACCCTCGCCGGCGCCAACGCCAACGATTACCTGCCGACGGTGACGCCCTTCACCGGCTTCATCGCCTGACCCGCGATGCGCGTCTCGACCCGCTCCGTGCGGCGCCGCGGCGCCGCCCTCCTCGCCGCGGCCCTCGTCTGCGCACTCGGCACTCCGCCCGCCGTGCGCGCCACCCTGGACGAGCCCGGGTTCCGTGCCGTGGCGGTCGCCCTGGCGCGCAACCCGATCTCGGCGATCGCGGTCGCGCCCGACGGCCGTCTCTTCGCCGCCGTCCAGGCGCTCGAGCAGACGAGCGGGGACGTGCCGGGCACGGCCGAGATCCGCGTCTACACGGCCTACGCCGAGAACGACGGCTCGGTGCTCGACGAGGGCACGGTGTGGGCGACGGTCGAGACCGTGCGCGCCACCAACAACGAGGAGGGTCTGCTCGGCATGGCCCTGGCGCCGGACTTCGCGACCTCGAAGCTGGTCTACGTCTACCTCACCACGACCGACGAGGAGGTGAACCAGCACGTGCGCGTCTATCGCGAGAACGCGGCGGGCACGGGCGAGTACCTCGGCACGGTGAAGCGCACGCTCGAGCCGCCGGACGAGTCGTCACAGCGCAACGGCGGGCCGCTCGGCTTCGGCGTCGACGGCTGCCTCTACCTCGGGGTCGGCGACAACGGCGGCGGCAGCCGCTGGAACGCCCAGCTGCTCACCGGCACGAATCCGCTCACGGGCGGCGAGAACGCGCAGTTCTGCACCGACGTCTGCCAGGGCCCGAAGCAGTACCCGGCGCGCACGATCGACGACGCCGACGGCCGCCAGAACCACGCGGGCAAGATCCTGCGCATGGCCGTCGAGGGCGCGTCGCCGGCGCAGCCCGGCCCCGGCGCGGTCCCGTTCGGGGCACAGCCGTTCGCCTTCGGAACCGGGCTGCGCAATCCCGGTGCGCTCCACGCGCACCCGCTCACGGGCCAGCTCTGGTTCGCCGACCGCGGCGACTCGCAGGAGTCGGAGATCGGCATCGCGCCGCGCGCCGGCAACCACGGCTGGCCGTGCCTCGAGGGCACCCGCATCAATACCGGCGCGGCCAGCTGCCTCGGCGGCAGCACCGTCGACGCGGTCTACGCGCAGCACCCCGACTGGCAGCGACCGGTGCTGACGCACGCGAACGGCGCGTCGCCGCCGACCGCCGTCGGCTCCTACACCGGGCTCGGCTACCCGGCCGAGTTCTACGGCGACGTCTTCTACCTGCTGCGCGACAGCGCCCGCATCTACCGCGTCGACCTGGAGCCGCCCTGCTTTCTCCCCGCTTCGACGGGCCTCGAGCCGCTCGTCTTCCACGACTCGAACAGCGACGGCGACTTCCGCGCCGTCTACGACATCGACGACGACGGCGACTTCGACAACCCGAGCTTCACGAACCTGACCGCGATCGCGCAGGGCCCGAGCCCGTTCGGCGCCGCCGTGCTCTACGTCGCCGGCAAGCAGAACAACGGCAACGACTTCACCGCCGACAGCGCCATCTTCCGCATCGAGTACGCCACCGCCTTCACGCCCTACGCCGGCCCCGCCGGCCGCGTCGCCGACGCCTGCTTCGCCGGCCTGGAGAATCCGTTCGCGCGCACGGCCTGCCTCGCACCCGGCGGGCCCTGCCCCGGCCAAGCCGACGGCACGCCGTGCGACGACGGCGACGTCTGCAACGGCACGGAGACCTGCCGGGGCGGCATCTGCCAGGCCGCGAGCACGCCGGCCGCGGACGGCACGTCGTGCAGCTCGCCCACCCAGTGCCGGAGCGACGGCGTCTGCCAGAGCGGCCGCTGCGCGGCAGGCCCGCCGCTGCCGAACGGTACGCCGTGCCCCGACGCCGATCCGTGCAACGGTCTCGAGACCTGCGTCGACGCCGTCTGCCAGCCGGGGGCGGGCCCGGCGCCGCTCGGCGGCGTGCAGCTCAGCGTCAAGGCCAAGGGCCAGGTGACGCTCGCCGGCTCGTTCGCCCCCGCTCCGGCGATCGCGCCGTCGACCACCGACGCGGTCACGCTCGAGCTCATGGCCGGTGCCGACGCCGTGCACCGCAGCGAGCTCGCGCACCCGGCGAGCGACCCGCGGTGGCGGGTGAAGAAGGGCGGCTTCCGCTACAAGGACGGCCGCGGCAACGCCGGCGGCCTCACGCTGCTCCAGCTGAAGCCGAAGGGCACGGGCATGGTGCTGAAGGCCAAGGCACGCGGCAGCGCCGTCACCGGCGCGACCGGCGTGAGCGCGAAGCTGATCGTGGGCGACCAGTGCTTCGTCTCGGCACTCGGCTGCGCGACGAAGGGGCGCACGCTGCGCTGCGCCCCGTGAGGCGCCGCGACCTGCACGACCGGCTGCCGCGGGAGGGGCCGGGGTGGCCCCTCCCGCGGCGCGGCTCACGGGTTCAGCCTCAGGTCGGCCACGATCGTCGTGGCGCCCGGACCCGGGAGGTTCGCACCGACGTTCAGCAGGGCGCTGGTCGACGACGGGATGCAGAAGATGGACGCGAAGCGTCCCTGTGCGGTCGTCCCGATCGGCAGCAGGGAGCCGGACGGCGCGCCGCTCAGATTGACCTGCCGGCAGGTGTTGCCGCCGAGGAAGCAGCCGCGCTGCCCCGCACCCTGCCCCGGGCAGAAGAGGCCGCCGTTCGGATCGAGCCGCGTCTCGGTGCGCGTGCCGGTGGTGAGCGGCGACAGGTTCACCGCCAGATTGCCGGCGAACTGCGTCGCCTGACCGGTGCCCGGATCGACCTCGCCGTTGAGCGGCTGGCAGTCGCGCGAGAGGCCCTGCGGGTTCGAGCTGATGCACGCCATGTTCTTGCGCGCCCCACGGTCGCAGGTACCGGGCTGAGGGGCGAACGCGCCGCCCGGCACGGCGGTCACGCAGATCGGACACGGCTGCGTGTTGTTGCCGGTGACGTAGGTCGCCGACTGGAGGTTGAAGCCGAGGTTGGTCGTCACGCCCGTCGAGACGTCGAGCGTGCCCGACACCGGCGTCGCGAACGTGTTGATCACGCACGACGAGGTGCCGAAGTTCGGGATCGCGACCGGCGAGCCGAAGAAGCAGCCCGTGTTCGTGCACTCGATGCTGTTGCTCGGGCCCGTCTGCGCCAGCGTCGGGCCGAGCGTGCAGCTGTTGCCCGTGCAGCCGGTGATGGCGATGCGGTTCACGACCCCGCTCGGGTTGGTGCTCGCCGTGACCGTGGCGTTGCCGCCGCCGATGTAGAGCTTGTTGCACTCGAGGTCGCTCAGCACCGTGAGGTCGTTGCGGCGGCGGTCGCCGCAGAGGCCGGTGCCCGTCGCCGCGATGAAGTCGAGCGAGGTCGGATTGGCCGGCGGCGCCGTGGTGCTGGTCGTGGACGTCGTCGAGGTGGTGGTGGAGGTGGTGGCGACGGTCGTGGTGGTGGTCGCCGGCACCGTGCTGGTGGTCGTGGTCGCCGGGCCGACCGTGGTGGTCGTGGACGACGGCGCGAGGTCGTCGACGATCGCCTGCACGCACGCGTCGATCAGGCTCTCGACGCTGGCGGCGTTCCCGAGCGTCTCGCAGTCGGCCGGGTTCTTGGCCTCGAGCTTCGCGAAGCAGCCGGTGGTCGGGTGCTCGAACTTCGCGACCACCTTGTCGACGCAGCCCGCGGCGTTCGGGTCGTTCGGCTTCCCGGGCGTCTGCGCCTTGGCGTAGCACTTGAGGAGGCCGCCGACCTTCTTCGACATGCAGCTCTTCTTGCCGGCGTTGCACTTGCTCTGCGTGGTCGGCGGCGGATCGACCGCCGCGACGAGCTGATCGACGCAGGCGTCGACCGCCGCTTCGAGCGCGGCGGTGTCGTCGAAGGTGACGCAGTCGTTGGGCGTCTTGCCCTCGAGCTTCTCGAAGCATCCCTTCGCGGGCGTGGCGCCGCCGTCGAACTTCGCCTTGGCCTTGGTCACGCAGTCCTTCGCGTTCGGATCGGTCGGCTTGCCCGGCGTCTCCGCGAGCTGGTGACACTTCAGCAGGCCCTTGAACTTGTTCGCGACGCATTTCGTCTTGCCGGCGACGCACTTGCCCTGCGGCTGCGCACTGGCAGCCACGGGCAGAAGCAGTGCCGCGGCGACGACGATCCATCGAGCGGTCCGTGCCATGGACTTTCCCCCCTGGTGTTGTGACCCTGAGGGCCCCGCTAGCACGGTTCCCAGGGGACGCGAAGTCCTTTCTTCCGCGGCCGGCCGCCGCACCGTACCGGACGAAGCGCACGACCCTCGGCGCACCGACATCGAGGCCGTGAGCCGCCTGCGCACCTCGGGCCGCGGCCGCCGGCCGGCTCGGCTCTCCCCGGCTTTTCGGCTAATCCGGAGGGCGATGCGGCACCTTCCGGCGGCCGGCCTCGTCCTCCTCTGCGCTGGCGTCGCGCTCGCCGACGGCCCGGCGCTGCGCTTCCTGCGCGACGACGCCGAGGTGCGCCGGGTCGACCTCGCGGCCCTGCGCGCCGGCTGCGGCGAGACGGTGATCACGATCGACGACCCCTACGCCGGCGGCACGCGGCGCTACGCCGCCTGCCCGCTGCCCGCCGTCCTCGAGCTCGGCTTCGGCGCGCCGCTGGCGTCGCTCGCGGGGCAGGACGTCGTCTTCCGCGCGCTCGACGGCTACACCCGCCCGGCATCGCCCGAGCGGCTCGCCGAGCCCGGCGGCTGGATCGCGTTCGCCGACGCGGACCGCTCCGCCGGCTTCGCGCCCCTCGGCACGATCGACCCGGCGCCGTTCTACGTCGTCTGGAGCGGGCCGGCGCAGAAGGATCCGCACGTCTATCCATGGCCGTACCAGCTCGACGCCGTGGAGGTGACCGATCTCGCGCGCCGCTGGCCGCACACCGTGCCGACCGGCCTCCCGCCCGACGGCCCCGCGTTCGCGGGGTTCCGTCTCTTCCGCAGCGACTGCATCGCCTGCCACGCCATGAACCGCGAGGGCGGCACGCTCGGTCCCGACCTGAACGTCCCGCAGAGCATCGTCGAGTACCGGCCGATCCCGCAGCTGAGGACGTACATCCGCGACCCCGAGTCGTTCCGCTACGGCAAGATGCCCGCGCACCCGGACCTCACCGACGCCGACCTCGACGCCCTGATCGCCTACTTCGAGGCCATGAAGACACGGAAGCACGACCCGCGGAGGCAGCCGTGAGCGCCCCTGCCGTCGCCGGCGCGCTGCTGCGCACGCACATGGCCCCGCTCGACACGGTGCACGGCCCGTTCGACGCGCACTGCTTCCACGACCTCACCTCGGGCCAGCCCGCGGTGGCCGTCGTGCGCGGCGATCCGCGCGGCGACGCGCCGCTGCTCGCGCGCGTCCACTCCTCCTGCATCACCAGCGAGGCGTATGGCGCGTGCGACTGCGACTGCGCCGAGCAGCTCGACGCGGCGCTGGCGCACATCGCCGCCGAGGGCCGCGGCATCCTCTTCTACCTGACGCAGGAGGGCCGCGGCGCCGGCTTCGCCGCGAAGGCCCGCGACCGCATGCTGGTGCAGGCGAGCGGCAACCGGCTGACGACGTTCGAGGCCTACGACCGGCTCGGGCTGGCACACGACCAGCGCCGCTACGACGACGTCGGGCTGGCGGCGACGCTCGTCGGCGCGACGGCGCCGCTCGTGCTGCTGACGAACAACCCCGAGAAGCTCGCATCGCTGCGCCAGGCCGGCGTCGCCGTCGCGGGCCACGCACCGCTCGCGATCGCGGCGCAGCCGTACAGTCGACATTACCTCGACGCGAAGAGCCGCTCGGGACACGTGCTCGACGCCGGCGCCGGCGCCAACGCCGAGCTGCCCGAGCCCGTCACTGCCGAGGCGCCGCGCGCCGTCGGGGCCGGCTGCCTGCGTCTCGCCTCGTACCTCCTGCCGATCCGCACGCCGCGGCCGGCGTGGTTCCGGCTGCATCTCTACTTCGACCTCGTGCGGCGGCGGGAGCGCGTGGTGCTCACGCACGGCGATCCCGCGCACGCCGAGCCGCTGCTCCACGTGCACCACGAGCGGCTCTTCGAGCGCTTTCCGCTGCGCGCGCCGGAGAGCCGGCGGCGCTGGCAGGAGGCGGCGGCGGCCATGGTCGCGCACGGCACCGGCGTCACGCTCGTCGTCGAGGGCGACCGCGAGCCGGACGCGACCGCGCTCGGGCTGCTCGCCTCGCACGTGCCGGGCGGCCGGGCGCAGCCGGTCAGGCACGCCGGCGGGCCAGCGTCACCGGCCGACTCATGACGCGCGCGGACTCGCGCTCAGCGCGCCGGTCGCCTGCGGCGACCACGTCGGGACGCGCCGAAGGGGCCTGCGCCTGCTCGCGGCTCGCGCCGCGGCGCTGCCGGCGCGCTGCGCGCGACCCGGCGGCGCCGTGGCCCATGCTCGACCTCGGCGCCGCCCCCGTACGCCGCGTGGTCGCGACCGGCATCGGCAGCTCCGAGGCCCACGCGCGCCTGCTCGCACACTGCTGCTGGACGTACGGCGACCTGCCCGCTCGCGTGGTGCCGCTCGACGCCGTGCCCGCCGGCCGGCCCGACGACGTGCTGGTCGTCTTCTCGCAGGGCCCGTCGGCGAACGCGCGCCTGGCGCTGGCGGGCGCGGAGCGCTGGCGCCGCGTGCTCCTCGTCACCGCGGCGCGGCGCGCCGAAGCGCTGGCGCCCTTCACCGGCGCCGGCGCGCGCGTCGTGCCGATGGCGGGCGAGGACGAGTTCGGCACGCTCGTGCGCCTGACGGGGCCGCTCGTGGGCTACGCCGCAGCGCTGCGACTCGCGCGCGCGCTCGGTGCCGGCGTGCCGTTCGACGCGGACGCAGCCGTCGCGGCCGTCGCGGGCGCCGGCGCCGCCGTCGCGGGCGTCGATCCGCACCGGCTCGACGGCCCGCTCACCTTCGTCGCGGCGGGCGGCTACGCGGCGGTCGCGACGAATCTCGCCTACAAGGTGATGGAGGCGCTCCTGCGGCCGCTGCCGCCGGTGTTCGACCTGCTGCACGTCGCGCACGGGCCTTTCCAGCAGGCGTTCGCCGGGCCCGTGACGTTCGTCGCGCTGACGCGCGACGACGCGCCCGACGAGGCCGCGCTGCTCGCGCGCCTCGAGGGCATGCTCGATCCGGCGCGCCATCGTCTGCTGCGCCTGCACGCGCCGCTCGCCGGTCCGCAGGCGATCCTCGCCCACGAGGCGCAGCTCGACGCCCTCGTCCTGCGCGCGCTCGCGGACGCCGACGTCGACCAGGTCGCGTGGCCGGGCAAGGGCCGCGACGGGCCGCTCTACGACCTCGACGCGCGCCCGCTCGCCCGCCGCCTGGACCGTCTCACCTGGCCCGAGGTCGCGGCGCTGGCGGCGTCGGGCGACGCGACCGCGTTCGTGCCGCTCGGCTCCATCGAGCAGCACGGGCCGCATCTGCCGCTCGCCACCGACGCCTGGATCGGCGACGCGCTCGCCGCGCGCCTGTGCGCCGCGATCCCCGAGGCCACGGCGCTGCCGACGCTGCGGCTCGGCTGCGCGTCGGAGCACCTCGGCTTTCCCGGCACGCTGCACGTGACGCCGGCGACGCTGGCGGCGGTGCTGGGCGACGTGCTGCGCGCGCTCGCCCGCCACGGCTTCGCGCGCGCCTTCCTCTTCTCGGCCCACGGCGGCAACGTCGCCGTGCTGCGCGACCTGCTGCCCGGTCTGCGCCGCGCCGCCGCGCCGATGCCGGTCGACGCGTTCGTCGATCTCGCCGCCGTCACCGGCACGCTGCACGCAGCCGCGCGGGCCGAGGGCGTCGCGCCCGCCGCCGGCGGCCACCACGCCGGCGAGATCGAGACCTCGATCCTGCTCGCGCTGCGCGCCGGCGACGTGCGCACGGCGGCGCTGGCGCCGGGCCTCGTGACCGACACCGCCGATCCGCAGGCCCTCTTCTACCCCGACCTGCGCCGGCACGCGCCGGACGGCGTCGTCGGCGATCCGCGGGGCGCCGACGCGGCCCGCGGCGCGCGCTACCTCGCGGCGTGGACGGCGCTGCTGGAAGCGGCGTACCGCGGCGCGAAGAACAGCAGGAACGCCACCGGCACCCAGAACACGTAGTAGAGCTGGTTCGGGACCACGCGCAGCAGCCATCCGAGATCGACGCCCAGGAGGATCAGCACGTCCGCCTGCGCCCACAGCCCGTAGTAGAGCGCGACGTAGGCGAGCACGGCGCGCAGGTACGGCGCCGCCGGCGTCGGCTGCCGCGGCAGCCAGACGCCGCGCATCCACAGCGCCAGCCCGAGGAAGCAGAGCTCGTACAGCAGCCAGAGCGTCTGCGGGTGGAGCGGACCGAGCGTGCGGTCGAGCCCCCACCAGCCGCCGTAGCCGACGATCGGGACGAACGTCGTCCACAGCGCTGCCTTCGCCAGCGCCGGGCCGAGCAGCGTGTCGGGCCGCGCCACGCCGAACACGAGCAGGAAGACGCGGAAGTCGCCGAGCAGGACGAAGAGCAGCGCGGGCAGCCCGCCGAAGACGATCAGCGGCGGATCGAGGATCGTCTCGAGCGTGAAGACGAGCGCCCACGCGCGTACGAAGCCCGCCGCGCGCGGCTCGGCGCCGGGCGTGGCCGGCGGCGTGCCGAGCAGCATCCACGCGAGCCACAGCGCCGGCGGAACGCTGAGCAGCCACAGGCCCTGAAGCTCGCTGGCGTAGAACGACGCCCAGATCGACGACACGCGCGCCGGCTTCTAGCCGACGCGGGGGACGCCGGCCAGCGACGCGCTACTCGCCGCGCACGCAGGGGTTCGGCAGGCAGGTGCCCGGCTCGAGCGCGGTGGCCTCGTCGGCGCGCATCACCTCGGCGTCGCAACGATCGGCGGGCAGCATGCGGCAGCGTCCCTCCGTATCCCCGGCGCGGCGGAAGAGACAGCAGCGCGCGAGGTCGGGGCTGCCGCAGTTCGACAGACGGGCCTGGCGCACCAGGCTGCGGTACGTGCGGCGATCGACGGTGCCCAGGTCGCGGGCGGCGCGCGCCGCCGTGACGACGCAGCGGAAGTAGTGGTACCGCGACGGCCACTCCGTGCCCGCCGCGTCGGCGTCGCAGCCACAGACCTCGCAGCCGTCCGTGCCGACCAGGGCGCCCGTCCCGGTGTCCGGACATGCGTCCACCGCGTCGGCTATCCCGTCGGCGTCCGCAGCCTGCGCGCCGGCACGCGACGCGGGCGCGAGCAGCGTGAGCACGAGGGCCGCGGCGACGAGGAGTGGGCGCATCCGCGGAGCCTGGAGCACCCGGCGTGCCACCGCCGCAGCCGCGATTCCGCGCCTGCGGGCGCACGGCGGGCGACGCACGCGTGACGCCCCGTCATCCCCACACGGTCCCCGGCCCGCGCGCGCCTCCGGCGCGGCCGTGCGGGCCGGGACCATGAGGAAGGCCTCGCGGTCTGCGCGGGAAATGCATTGACCGGCCGCGGCGGTCGCGGCTACGCCTGGCTCCCGATGCGCCCCGTCGTGCTGCTGCTCGCCGTCGCCTTGGCCGGAATCGCCGGCGCCGCGCCCCGCCCCGCCGCCTGCCCCGACGGGCGCTTCCCGCTCGCCGCCGTGCAGCCGATCGGCCGCGCCGGCGGCCTCGAGACGCTCGTCTGGGACGGCCACACGCTCGCCGTCGATGACGTCTGTCCACCGGTGCGCGCGCGCGTGCGCGCCACGGCACGCGGGACGACGATCCGTGCGCGTTGGGCGTCGTGCCCGGGCCTCGGCGGCCGCGTGAAGCTGAAGGCGCGCATCGCCGCGCCGGCGTGCGACCTCCTGCGCGGAACGATCACCGTCGACCGCCGGCCACGCAAGCGGCGCTTCGCGGTGTCGCGCCGCGGCTTCGACTACGGCGTACCGCTCGACCCGACCAGCCCGTGGCCCAAGTTCCGCCGCACCGCCGAGCAGACCGGCCGCAGTCCGATCCGCCCGACGACGACCGGCGGCCATCTGTGGACGTTCCCGACCGGCAAGGGGATCTTCAGCACACCCGCCGTCGGCGGCGACGGCACGGTCTACGTCGGGTCCGCCGACCGCACCTTCTACGCACTCGACGCCGCCACCGGCAGGCCGAAGTGGCAGCACCTGACGGGCGAGATCATCGACTCGTCGGCGCTCCTCGACGACCGCGGCCGCGTCTACGTGGGCTCGGGCGACGGCATCCTCTACGCCTTCGACGCGCCCACCGGCGCGCCGGCCTGGCAGTTCGCCGCCGATCCCGCCTCGGCGACGGGCGCGTTCATCAACTGGTTCGAGGGCAACGTCGCCATCGGGACCGACGGCACGCTCTACGTCCCGAACGACAACTTCCTCACCTACGCCATCGACCGCGACACGCGCGCGGTGCGCTGGGCGTTCCGCACCGCCGACCAGACGTGGTCGCTGCCGGCGCTCGATCCCACGACCGGCCGGCTCTTCATGGGCAACAACATCCAGCTGCTCCTGCCGAACGTGTTCGCGATCGACGCGGCCACTGGCACGGCGCTGTGGAGCCATGGCGTGGGCGGTACCGTCGCCGCGAGCCCGATGGTGACACGCGACGGGAAGGTGATCGTCGGCGGCTACGACGGCTTCGTGCGCTGCTGGGACCAGGCGAGCGGCGTGCCCTGCTGGAGCTTCGGCGCGCGCGACCACATCTACGCCAGCCCGGCCGAGCTGCCCGACGGTACGATCGTGCAGCCGTCGGCCGACGGCAGCGTCTACGGGCTCGACCCCGACACGGGCACGGTGCGCTGGCAGTTCGACACCCGCGACGCGATCCGCTCCTCGCCTGCGGTCGACGGCGACGGCAACGTCTACGTCGGCTCGGGCGAGGGCCGCCTGTTCGTCCTCCATCCCGACGGCACGCTGCGCTGGTCGATGCAGCTCATCGACGGACCGCGCGACGATCTCAACGCCTCGCCCGCCCTCGGCCACGACGCCATCCTCATCGCCGGCGAGAGCGGCGAGGTGTTCAGCGTGCCGTACGACTGGTGCCTGCGCCCCGAGGCCGCCGGCGACGGGCGCTGCCGCACCGGCGGCGAGGACCTGCCCGACGACGGCGCCTTCCTCCTGTGGGCGACGCAGTTCGGCCGGCTCCTGCCCGCGCCGCCGGCGGCGATCGAAGCGAATCAGCCGCTCACGCTCGCGCTCCTCGTGCGCGCCGCGGGCGACACGATCCTCGCGCACGTCGACACGGCCAGCGTCGTGGTCACCACCGAGCCGCCGGCGCCCCTGCGCGCCGAGGTGTCGGGCGACCGCAAGTTCATCACGCTCATCCCCGAAGGCCGCCTCGCCGGTCCGGCCGGCGGGCCGCTGCACGTCCGCGTGCACGGCGACTACCTCGTGAATCCCGACCGCCAGGGCCTGCGCTTCACCGGGGGGTCGGTCGGCGGAGCGTTCGCGGCCGACCTCACGTTCGACGTCCGGCCCGCCGCCGACGGCGGCCCGCTGCCGCTGCCCGTACCGGCGGCACCCGGCGACCCGGCCGGCATCTTCGAGCTGTCGCGCCTCGCCGCGCCGCTGCCGACGATCCTGCCCTCGTACAACCAGATCGGCTTCGACTCGCTCCACTACCTCGTCGGGCTGGTGGAGAGCACGGCCGACGGCCAGGCGATCGCCTGGGTCGTCGGCGGCAGGCTCGCCGAGGGCGAGAACCGCGCCGTCGTCGACCCCGCGACGCGCGTCCTCTTCCCGCTCGAGCTGCGCCACGACGGCGGGCTCGTCACGATGGCGAACGACAGCGGCTTCGCCATCGAGTTCAACAACATCCGCATCCCGTTCGCGCTCTTCCGCATCGCCACGCGGCTCGACGCGCGCGGTGCGGCAGAGACCAGCCCGACCATCAACGCGCTGACGCCGTGCGCGGGCATCACGTTCTACGGGCCCTTCTTCCAACAGCTCGGCTTCTGCAACCCGCAGACCGATCTGCTGAACGTCTTCGGCGGTGCGGAGCTCGCGCCGTACGAGGGCGGCGTGCAGACGGCCCCAGCCGGCGTCGGCGCGGTGGCGTGGAGCGCGACGCCGACCGGCGTCACCGCGACCCTCACCGGCAGCGCGCTGCGCCCCGACACGCACGCGGTCGGCATCCTCCTCGTCGACGTCCTCACCGGAAAGGCGGTGACGCTCGACTACGGCTTCACGACCACCCGCAGCATCGCGCCGGACGGCACGCTCGCCGCGGTCCACCTCCCGTTCCCGGCCGACACCGTGCCGCACGACGTCCGGGCGTGGCTGATGGTCGACGCGTATCCGGCCGCGCGCACCACGCTCGCGGTGCCGTGAGCGCCGGCCGTCCCCCGATCCCGGCGCCCGGGAATCGGGGGACGGCACGGTCGGGACAGACCCTAGTCGAGCAGGCCCCGCACCGGATCGAGGAAGGCACGGCCCGGCGACCCGTACATCGTCGTCGTGGTCGTGCTGGACGTGGTCGTGGTGGTCGGCTCGAGCGTCGTGGTCGTGGTCTCGAGCGTGGTGGTCGTCGTCTCGACGGTCGTGGTCGTGGTTTCGACGGTCGTGGTCGTCGTCGAGGGCGCGACCGTGGTCGACGTGGTGCTCGACGTCGTCGTGGTCGACGGCGCGAGCGTCGAGGTCGTCGAGCTGCTGGTCGTGGTCGTGGTCGGCACCGTGCCGTCGTTCGACGGCACGCAGAACTCATGGCGATGCCCGCGCATGCGACCACTCTGCTCGCCGAACTGGTTGTCGAGGAAGACCGCGGGGCGGCCGATGCCGCCGCGGCCCTTCACGTCGAAGCACAGCAGGTGGTCGGGACGCTCCACGGCGCCCGCGTCCTCGCCGTTCTTGTCGGTCGGCGCGCACAGGGTGCGCGGCTTGCGTAGGTCGATCGTCGTGGTCTCGAACTGCGTCGTGATCGCGACCTGCTTCGCGCCGGCGAAGCGTGCGGTACCCCGCGACGGCTTCACGCGATGGCAGGTGAAGTGGTCGACGAACGCGCCGAGCGGCGACGGCGGACCGTCGAGGCTCTTGGCGGTGGGCACGAGCAGGGCGACGGGTTTGCCGACGTCGAGCATGAAGGTGCCGAACTCGTTCACCATCTTCTGCTCGCGCGTGGGCGTCTCGCCCTGCCGGGTCTTGAACGGGTAGCGGGTCAGATGCGCCGGGTCGGCCGCGGCGAGCGACGCACGGTCGTCGTCGCTCCCGACGTCGGCGGGCGCACAGACGTCCGACACCTTGCGAAGCGACACGTCGTAGCTGCCGAAGCGGTCGACGAGCTCGACGTCCGCGCCGCGGAAGCCGACGCGTGCGCCGTAGCATTGGAAGGCGTTCAGGGCTCCGTCACCTGCGGGACACGTACAGTCGGCCGCACAGGCCTGGAAGGCGCCGCCCGGGGAGCCGGCGGGACAGCTGATGCTGCCCGGCGGATCGCACGCCTCGGGCGGTTCGACGATGCCGTTGCCGCACGTCTGTGCCGCGGCGGGCCCGACGGCGGATGCCGCGACGAGCACGCACGCCGCAACGATGAAACGCGGATTCATGATTGGCCACCTCCTCCGTGTGATGGTCGGTCGGATGCGACGAGGTCGCGTCGAAATGGGACCGGGCACGCCACGGAGGCGGTCCGCGGATCGGAGGGGACGCATACCTGCTCCGCCGGCGGTCACCGAGCCACGGGCTCTGCCGGAGGTGCTGCTCGTCCATGCCGTCCATCGTCCCGCTCCCAGGCGCGACTCGACGCGTCCCAGGCTGCCGGTGCTGGACGGGGTGTCAACGTCCAAAGTTGGCTTGTTTTGCGAATCGTCGTCGGCGCGTCCGACGTCGGGGCATCGGTCCCCGACTCTAACCCACCTGGAGCGGGCGCCCGTGCTCCCAGGTTCCCGCGGGGCTGTCGACCTCGACGCGGCACGCGCCGGCCGCGCCGGCGGGAACCACCACCTCGAGGGTGGATGGCGAGCGAGCCAGGACATGCGCGGCACGGCCACAGATGCGCACCGCGGTCGCGGCGGACAGGTCGCACCGGGTGGCGAGCAGCACGGTCTGACCGGGGCTCGCCGCATCGGGCGTGACGTCGTCGACGCACGCGCAGCGCCCGCCGCAGCACTGGACGTCGTTGCTCGCGTCCGAGGTGATCGCGTCGGCGATCACCTGACCGACGATGACGTTGGCGTGCCCCAGACGAACGTCGGCGCGCGGGGCGCAGATCTGCGCGGCGATGCGCGCGTTGCGCCCGAACGTCACCGGGCCGAGGCCGGCGAGGTGCACCACGAGGTCGCCGCAGTCCTGGCCCACCTGGCTGCCGCTGCCGACGCGGAGCCCGCCGCCTGGCCCGACGTCGAGCACGATGCCCTCGCCGAGCACGCGCGCCTTGCGGCTCACGCGGAGATCGCAGGCGACGTAGGCGCCGGAGGCGAGCAGCACCGTCGCGCCGTTGCGCACCTCGATCGTGCCGTACGCCCCGGGCGCGAGGTCGCACATGCCGTTCCCGGGTCGGATGTCGAAGGCGCAGTCGGCGTTCTTCGCCGCCACCACGCGGCGCGCGGGGGCGCACGCCGGGAACGGGACCGGGAAGCCGCAGGACGCCTCGATCGCCGCGTAGTCCGGCGCACACGACGCGCCGCACGTAGCCGGCAGGATGGGCGTCGCGAACGACGCGATCGGCGGCTGGTTCACGGTGACGCCCACGAGCGGACCGCCGCCGTTGCGGAACAGCTGGAAGAAGACGCTGCCGGCGCGCTGGAAGGTACGGTCGCCGGCGGCCTGCGAGCCGTCGGCGAAGGTGGCGTCGTCCATGCGCAGGATGCCGCAGTCGGAGCCGGGGCTCGGCGAGCCGCAGTTCACGCCGACGTTGCACGTGCCGGCGACCGTGATGTCCTTCAGCGCCGCCCGGCGCATGGCGAGGAGCGCGTAGGCGCCGAGATCGCGGCGCAACGGCTGCGCCGCGACCGGCAGCGCGACGGCGAGGAGCGCGACGGCGAGGAGCAGCAGATGGGGAAGCGTCATGGCGGCACCTCCTACGGGACGACGAGCGGCGTCGCCGCGGTGAAGGCGCCGGCCGTGCTCACGGCCCGCACCGGGCAGGCGCCGTTGGCCCCGACGGGGACCACCACGTGCAGCTCGTTCTGCGCCCGCAGCGTGATGCCGGCCGGCCGGCCGCAGATGGTGACGGCGTCGACGGCGCGCAGATCGCAGCCGCCGGTGAAGATCACCGTCGCACCGACCGGCGCCGTCGTCGGCGCGAAGGCGTCGAAGCACGCGCACACCTCCGCCGGACCGACGCCGCCGCAGGCGCTGACGCGGACGTCGAAGTCGGCGGGAATGCGGTCGCCGACGAGGCGTCCCGTGAGGTCGCTGCCGCGACCGACGAGCAGGGCACGCTCGGGGGCGCAGAACTCGCCCACGACGGTCGTGTTGCGGCCGAGCGAGAACCCGCCCGGCCCGCGCGCGAAGAGCGTCACCGCGCCGCACACGAGGCCGAACGTCGAGCCGTTGCCGATCGCGACGTCGCCGGACACCGCGAGGACCGCCGGATCGTCGGTGCGCGTCGTCGTGTTGCGCCCGAGGTTCAGCTGGCACAGCGCGTACGTCCCGCCGCGCAGCGTGAGCGCGGCGCCGTTCTGGACCGTCAGGCGCCCGTAGCTGCCGGGCGCGAGGTCGCAGCGGCCGTTGCCGGGGCTGGCGTCCGCGGCGCCCGTGCAGTCGCCGCGGGCCGGCACCGTCACGTCGGCGCCCGCGGTGCAGGCGGGGAACGGCGCCGGGAAGCCGCAGGCGACCTCGACGTCGCCGTAGTCGGGGACGCATCCCGGCGCGCAGCTGGCGGCGCCGTCGCCGTCGGCGTCGGCCAGGATCGGCAGCGGCGACAGCGGGAACGTGCCGTCGGGCTTCGGCCCGGGTCGCCGCAGCGTGACGCCCGCCAGCGACGACGCGTCGTTGCGGAAGAGCTGCCACAGGCTGCCGCCGTCGATGCGGGCGGCGTCGGACGCGAGCTGGGCGCCGTCGGCGAGAAAGCCTCGTTGCAGGTTCACGGTCCCGCAGTCGGAGTTGGTGGTCGGCCGGGCGCAGTTCACGCCGACGTTGCAGGCGCTGTTCAGCGTGAGGTTCTTCAGGTTGAGGCTCCGCATCGCGAAGAGGCAGAACGCTCCGAGGTCGCGATCGAGGGGCGGCCCCTGAGCGGCCGCGCCGGCGACGGTCGCGGCGAGCCCGAGCAGGGCACCGAGCGGCGCGGGCAGCCGAGGTGCGCGCATGGCGTGTCTCCTTTCCGCGTGGCGGTCGGCCCGTCGCGGCGCCGATCGTGCGGCGTCAGGCTTAGCGCGCGCCGCCGTCGCCTGCGCTCACGCCGTTGCAGGAGAGACAGACACTGCAACAGAGGAGGAGGTGCGGGGTCCTAGCGCAGCTGCGCAGGCGACGCGGCGTCTTCAGCCCGCGGCCTCGGACGCCGGCGTCGGGCGGAGGTCGAGCTTCACCGCGTCGGGCTCGACGTTCTCGAGCGCCAGCTCCTTCGGGTAGCGCAGCTCGCTGTCGACGACCTGGAAGGTGCGACGGCCGTCGCGCGCGAGCGCCGCGTCGACGGTCACCTCGAGCAGGCGCGGGCTGACGAAGTAGAATTCGCGCCGCAGCCCGGTCAGGGTCATCGTGATCTCGGCCGGCTGCACGGACTCGAGCTGGAGCTCCGGCGGCAGGTTCGCGACCTTCACCGGGACGGAGAACGTGCGCGTGACCGGCCGCGAGCCCGGCACCAGCGCGAGCCAGAGTCCCGACACCACCACGAGCGACGCGACCTTCTCGATCCAGTGCTCGCGCAGCAGGGGTCCCCAGAACGCCTGACGCCGCGCCGACGGCTCGAAGACGCGCTGCGCGTCGGCGACGATCGCCGTCAGCTCGGACGGATCGCGCAGCGTGAGCAGGCGACCGTCGCGCGCGACCGACACCTCGCCGCGCTCCTCGGACACCACGAGGCAGCAGGCGTCGGTGAGCTCCGCGAGCCCGAGCGCCGCGCTGTGCCGCGTGCCGCGTCCCGCGAGCTGCGCGAAGTCGATCGACAACGGCAGGTGCACGGCGAAGCGCTCGATGCGATGGCCGCGGACGATGACCGCGCCGTCGTGACCGGGCGAGTGCGGATCGAAGACGCTCTTCAAAAGGGGCACGCTGACCGCGCCCTCGAGCGGGATGCCGCCCCGGACGTGCCGCTCGAGGGGCTGGCGGCCCGGCAGCACGACCAGCGCGCCGACACGCGTGTGCGCGAGGTCGGCGAGCGTCTCGACGAGGATGTCGCTCGGCACCGCGTGCGCGACGCCGTCCTGCTTGCTCCGCCGCAGGCTCCACAGGGCGACGCGCTCGAAGAGCTGGCGCAGCTCTTCCTGGAAGATCACCACGATCATGACCACCGAGATCGCGAAGAAGCTGTGGAACAGCCAGGTGGTGAGCCGCAGATCGAGCGCCTGCGCGGCCACGTAGAGGCCGCCGACCAGAAAGAAGCCGAGCGCCACGAACGCCGACTGCGTGCGCCGCAGCCACACCACGAGCGTGTAGACCAGCGCGGTCACCAGCAGGACGTCGACCACGTCGCCGATCCGGACGGATTCCAGGACATCCGACATGGAGCGCTCCGAGCTATGCCGCGGCGCGGGCGGCACGCAACCCCGCCGCCTCGCCGGGTCTTGTCAGGCGCAGCGTGGGCCGGCACGGTGAGGGCACGTGTCGTCCTCCCTCGCCGTCCCCCACACGCCGCGGTTCCTCGGCGACCACGACCTCTATCTCCTCGCCGAGGGCACGCATCTGCGCCTGTGGGAACAGCTGGGCGCGCATCCGGTGACGGTGGACGGCGTCGCCGGGACGCACTTCGCGGTGTGGGCGCCGGACGCCGAGCGGGTGTCGGTGATCGGCGACTGGAACGGCTGGGACGCGACCGCGAATCCGCTCGCGACGGTGTGCGGGTCCGGCGTCTGGGCGGGGTTCCTCCCCGGCGTGCCGAGGGGCGCCGTCTACAAGTACGCCGTCGCCTCGCGCTACGACGGCCATCACGCCGAGAAGGCCGACCCGGTCGGCTTCCTCCACGAGGTGCCGCCGCAGACCGCGTCGCGCGTATGGACGCTCGACTACGAGTGGCACGACGACGCCTGGCTGGCGTCGCGCGCGGCGCGCGACGGTCTGACCGCGCCGATGGCGATCTACGAGCTGCACCTCGGCTCGTGGCGCCGCGATCCCGCCGACCCGCGCCGGCTGCTCTCGTACCGCGAGCTCGCGCCGCAGCTCGTCGAGTACGTGGCGTCGATGGGTTTCACGCACGTCGAGATCCTGCCGTTGATGGAGCACCCGTTCTACGGCTCGTGGGGCTATCAGACGACCGGCTACTTCGCGCCGTCGAGCCGCTACGGCGAGCCGCAGGACCTCATGTTCCTCATCGACTCGCTGCACCAGGCGGGCATCGGCGTGATCCTCGACTGGGTGCCCTCGCACTTCCCCACCGACGGCCACGGCCTCGGCTTCTTCGACGGCACGCACCTCTACGAGCACGGCGATCCGCGTCAGGGCTTCCACCCGGACTGGAAGAGCTTCATCTTCAACTACGGTCGCAACGAGGTGCGCTCGTTCCTGCTGTCGAGCGCGCTCTTCTGGCTCGAGGTGTACCACGCCGACGGCCTGCGCGTGGACGGCGTCGCCTCGATGCTCTACCTCGACTACTCGCGCCAGACCGGCGAGTGGATCCCGAACCGCCACGGCGGACGCGAGAACCTCGAGGCGATGGACTTCCTGCGCGTGCTGAACACGCGCGTCTACGAGCACGTGCCCGGCGTGCAGACGATCGCCGAGGAGTCGACGGCGTGGCCGATGGTGTCGCGGCCCACCTACCTGGGCGGCCTCGGCTTCGGCTTCAAGTGGGACATGGGCTGGATGCACGACACGCTGCAGTACTTCGCGCGCGATCCGATCCACCGCACGTTCCACCACAACGAGCTCACGTTCCGGATGCTCTACGCCTTCACCGAGAACTTCGTCCTGCCGCTGTCGCACGACGAGGTCGTCTACGGGAAGGGCTCGCTGCTCGGAAAGATGCCCGGCGACGCCTGGCAGCAGCTCGCCAACCTGCGCCTGCTGCTCGGCTACATGTACGCGCAGCCCGGGAAGAAGCTGCTCTTCATGGGCGGCGAGATCGGGCAGTACGCCGAGTGGGACCACGAGCGCAGCCTCGACTGGCACCTGCTCGACGACGCGGGGCACGCCGGCCTCCAGCGCTGGGTGCGCGACCTCAACACCGCCTACCGCGGCGAGGGCGCGTTCCATGAGCGCGACTGCGAGCCGGACGGCATGGCGTGGATCGACTGCGGCGACGCGCAGCAGAGCGTCCTCACCTGGACGCGCCGCGGCCGCTCGGCCTCCGAGGTGCTCGTCGTCGCCTGCAACTTCACACCGGTGCCGCGGCACAACTACCGCATCGGCGTCCCCTTCGCGGGCTGGTGGCAGGAGATCCTGAACAGCGACGCGCCGCTCTACGGCGGCAGCGGCCAGGGCAACCTCGGCGGCCTCGAGGCCCTGCCGGTGCCGTGGCACGGCGAGTTCCAGTCGCTCCTCGTGACGCTGCCGCCGCTGGCCGTCGTCGTCTTCAAGGGCAGCGCACCGGCCTGACGGCCGGATGCGTGGGCTCTTCGTCGTTCCGGCCGGCTGCGACACGACCCCGGGTGGCGTAGGACCGACGGCAAGGAGGATCCTCCCATGTCCGACGTCCGCCGCCTCGGCGCGCTCTTCTTCCCCGGCTTCGAGCTGCTCGACACCTTCGGGCCGCTCGAGATGTTCGGCAACTGTCAGGGCGCGATCGACGTCGTCACCGTCGCCGGCGCCGCGGGCCCGGTGCGCAGCGCGCAGGGCCCCGAGGTCGTGGCGCAGTACGGCCTCGCCGACTGCCCGCCGCTCGACCTGCTCCTCGTCCCGGGCGGCATCGGCACGCGCGACGCCGCCCAGGACGACGTCCTCGTCGACTGGGTGCGGACGCGCAGCGACGCCGCCGAGCTGGTGATGACCGTCTGCACCGGCACCGCCCTCCCCGCCCAGGCCGGGCTCCTCGACGGCCGCCGCGCGACCACCAACAAGGCCGTCTTCTCCTGGCTCGAGACGACGTGGCCGAACGTCCGCTGGGTGCGCGCCGCGCGCTGGGTCGAGGACGGGAAGTTCGTCACCTCGTCCGGTGTCTCGGCCGGCATCGACATGGCGCTGGCGGTGATCGCCAAGCTGCTCTCGCCGCAGCTCGCCGACGGCCTCGCGCTCGGCACCGAGTACGAGTGGCACCGCGACGCCGGCTGGGACCCGTTCGCCAAGGCGCACGGGCTGGTGTGAGCCCGCCGGCTAGCGCCCGGCGATCGCCGCCAACGCGCGCCCTTCGGCGGCGCGCGGCGGCGCGATGCCGAGCAGGGCCGCGACGGTCGGGGCGACGTCGAGGGCCGACACCACGCCGAGCGCGGTGCCCGCCGGGACACCGCGGCCGAGCGCGAAGAGGACGCCGCCCATGTCGTCGCGGCGCGGGTCGTAGCCGTGCGCGCCCTGCTGCCGTCCCAACCACAGCGCCACGCGCCGCTGCAGGCGCTGCCACAGATCGTAGGCGGCGAACATGCGCGGGGGCTCGGCCACGGCGACCACGTCGCCGACCCGATCGGGAACGTCGAAGTGCCAGTCGGGCGGGAGGCCGTCGACGGGATAGGCGCGCACTCCGTCGAGGCGCTCGAGGACGCGCAGCGCGGCCTCACGCCGCGCCGGCTCGGCGAGCCAGATGGTGGCGACGGCCTCGCTGTTCCAGACGTCGGCGGCGATGCCCGCGTCGGCGAGCACGTGGCGGACGTCGATCGCCTCGCCGGCCGTCGTCATGCCGTGGTCGCTCACCACGACGAGGGTCACGTCGTCCCAGAGCCCGCGCGCGTCGAGCCCCGCGAGCAGCGCGCCGAGCGCGGCGTCCTGCGCCACCATCGCGGCCGTGACCGACGCGGCGTCGGGGCCGTCGCGGTGCCCCTCCGCGTCGGCGCCGTGCCACCACGACATGATCAGCCGCGGGCGCTCCGCCGCCGGCAGATCGAGCCACGCCAGGATCTGCCGCACCTTCTCGTCCTCGCCGACGCCGGCGTCGAAGGGCGCCTTGCGGTACGTGGCGGCGACGCCCTCCCACGGCGTCTCCGAGCCGACCCAGAAGAACACGGCGCTGCGCACGCCCTGGCGCTCCGCGGCGCACCACAGCGGCTCGGCCCGGATCCAGCTCGCGTCGTTCTGGTAGACGAACGGCCCGCGCTCGCGATCGCGGAAGGCGTTGCCGACGATGCCGTGGCGGTCGACGCGGGCGCCGGTGGCGAGGGTCACGTGGCTCGGGAAGGTGCTGCTCGGGAACGGCGGCACGAGCCGCGTCGCGCGGGCGCCGTCGCGCGCCATGCGGGCGAGCGCCGGCAGCGGCGCGCGCTCGGGGTAGTCGAAGCGCACGCCGTCCCACGAGAGCAGGACGACGGTCGGCGCGCCGGCGGCGGCCGCCTGCCACGACGCGAGCAGCAGACAGACGACGAGGGCGGCGACGCGACGCACGGCGGGTCCTTGTGGCGACCTCGGGGAACGCGGGCAAGGCCCCGGCGCGCCGCCACGCCCTCGCGTCCCGGCGGATGATTCGGTTGACTTAATTCACCGGCGCTTCGTACGCGGCCCACGAAGGGAGCGCGCCCATGCCCACACGTCGCACCGCCGTCCTCGGGTTCGCCACCGTCCTCGCCGCGGGGTCGGCCTGGGCCGAGGCCGCCCATCCGCCCTGGCGACGCACCGAGACGCGCGCCGCGTGCGCCGATCACACGCTCCTGCGCCGTCCCTTCTTCGGCGACACCCACGTCCACACGACGTTCTCGATCGACGCGGTCATCCTCGACGACCGCAACGAGCCGCGCGACGCCTACCGCTTCGCGCGCGGCGAGGCGGTCGGCCTGCCGCCCTACGACGCGCTCGGGAGCGCGACCCGCACGGCACGGCTGCGCCGCCCGCTCGACTTCACCGCCGTCAGCGATCACGCCGAGGCCTTCGGCACCGAGTACATCTGCCTGACGCCGGGCATCCCGGGCTACGACTCCCCCGAGTGCGCGCTGCTGCGCCGCGACATCGGCACCTTCGTACCGAGCGCACCGCCGCTCAGCTTCACGACGTTGATCCTGCCGCCGGTGCTGAGCCCGGCGCCGACGCCGCCGCCGCTCTGCGGCCCGGGCGGGGCGTTCTGCCGCGCGCTCGACTCGGTCTTCTGGCAGGCCGAGCAGGACGCCGCCGAGGAGTTCTACGACCGCACGGCCGCGTGCGGGTTCACCACCTTCGTCGCCTACGAGTGGTCGGGCACACCGGCGAACCGCAACCTCCATCGCAACGTCATCTTCCGCAACGCCAACGTCCCCGTGCTGCCGACCTCGTACATCCAGGAACAGACGCCGCAGGGGCTCTGGGCACGGCTGCGGACCGACTGCCTCGACGCCGGCACCGGCTGCGACGTGCTCGCCATCCCGCACAACTCGAACTTCAGCACGGGCACGATGTTCGAGGCGCGCAACCCCGACGGCAGCCCGCTCACCGCCGCCGACGCCGCCACGCGGGCCGCGTTCGAGCCGCTGGTCGAGGTGATCCAGCACAAGGGCGAGTCGGAATGCCGGCCCGGCGTCGGCACCACCGACGAGCTGTGCGGGTTCGAGAAGGTGAACCGGCAGACGCTGTTCGGCCCCGCCAACCCGGCGCAGACGTTCCTGCCGCTCGGCTTCGTGCGCAACGCGCTGGCCGAGGGCCTGCGCGAGGAGGCGCGCACCGGCGTGAACCCGTTCCGCTTCGGCCTCGTCGCCGGCACCGACACCCACAACGGCACGCCGGGCGCCACCGACGAGGACGACTGGGCCGGGCACGCCGGCACCGCCGACGCGACGCCCGCGTTCCGCATCCAGGCCGGCGGCAACGTCGTCCACGACGAGTACAACCCCGGCGGCCTCATGGTCGTCTGGGCCGAGGAGAACTCGCGCGACGCGCTGTTCGCGGCCATGCAGCGCCGCGAGGCGTACGCCACCAGCGGCACGCGCCCGCTGGTGCGCCTCTTCGCCGGCCGTCTCCCGAGCGATCTCTGCCGTGACGCGCGCTTCGTCACGACCGGCTACCAGCGCGGCGTTCCCATGGGCGGCGAGCTCGGCGCCGTGCGCGGCGCCCGCAGCCCGCACTTCGCCGTCCTCGCCCAGCGCGACGCCGGTATCCAAGGCCATCCGGGCACGGCGCTGCAGCGCGTCCAGATCGTGAAGGGCTGGCTCGACGCGGACGGCCGGACGCATGAGGCGGTCTTCGACGTCGCCGGCGACGCCGCCAACGGCGCGGGCGTCGACGCCGCCTGCACGCCGACGGGCCCCGGTGCCGACACGCTCTGCGCGGTCTGGCAGGACCCGACGTTCGACCGCGACCAGCGCGCCTTCTACTACGCGCGCGTGCTCGAGAACCCGACCTGCCGCTGGAGCGCGCGGCTGTGCGACGCGGAAGGCGTCGACTGCACGCGTCCCGCGAGCGTCCCGCCCGCGTTCGCGCCCTGCTGCCGGGCCCCGCGCACGATCCAGGAGCGCGCCTGGACGTCGCCCGTGTGGTTCCGTCCCGAGGCCCTCGGCGCGGTGAAGGCGAAGCTGCGCTTCGGGCCGGCGGGCGGCGGTCGCGACGTGCTGCGCCTGACGGCCCGCCTCGGCGCCGCGGTCGACCCCGACAGGCAGCCGCTCGAGGTCGTCCTTCGCGACGACGACGACATCGTGCGCCTCGCGATCCCCGCCGGCACGATGCGGCGCCGCGGCGACAAGCCCGTGTGGAGGCTCGCCGGCACGCCGCAGATCGCCTCGCTGCGCGTGGCGCGGCAGCTCGACGGCACCACGACCGTCGTCCTGCGCACGGTGCCGCGCGACCTCTCGGCCGCGGCGCGCGCCGACCACTTCGTCGAGCTGGAGATCGGCGCGGGGACGCAGCGCGCGACGCAGAGCCGACTCTGGCAGCTGCGCGGCGACGTCCTGCGCACGAGCTGAGCCGTGCGGCCCGCCCTGCACTTCCTCGCCATCGGCGCCGCGCTCTTCGTCCTCGGCGGCGGGCTCGCGCGCGACGCTCCCGCGGTCTCGGCGCCGCGGCGTGCGGCGCTGCGCGCCGAGTTCGCGCGCCAGACCGGGCGGCCGCCGTCGCCGGCCGAGGAGGCCGCGCTCGTCGACCGCGAGCTCGACGAAGAGATCCTGCACCGCGAGGCGCTCGCGCGCGGGCTCGACCGCGATGACCCCGCGATCCGCGCGCGGCTCGTCGAGAAGATGCGCTTCCTGCACGGCACGGAGCACGCCGGCGGCGACGACGAGGCGGCGCTGTACGCGGAAGCCGTCGCGCTCGACCTCGGGCGCGAGGACCCGTTCGTCCGCCGCAGCCTGGTCGAGCGCATGCGCCTCCTCGCCCGCCGCGCGCCGTCCGCGCCGGAGCCCGACGAAGCCGTCCTCGCGGCGTTCCTCGCGGCGCATGCCGAGCGCTTCCGGCTGCCGCCGCGCGTGCGGACGACCCCGGTCTTCTTCGCCCGCGACCGCGCCGACCCGGCGGGTGACGCCGCCGCGGCGCTCGCCCGCCTGCGCGGCCCGTCGCCGCCGGACCCCGCCACGCTCGGAGATCCGCTCGCGGCGGACGAGCTCGACGCACGCGGGCTCGCGGCGCTCCTCGGCCCGGACGGCGCCGCGGAGCTCGGCTCCGTCGGGACCTGGTCGGGGCCGCTCGCTTCGGCCTGGGGCGTCCATCTCCTGCGCCTCGAGGCGCGCGACGACGGCCGCATACCAGCGCTCGCCGAGGTGCGGTCCCGGGTGCTCGCCGCCTGGCGCTTCACGGAGGGTGAGCGCGCCTATGCGACGTACCTGGCCGGCCTCCGCCGCCGCTGGGGCGTGGTCGGGACGGAGGGCGCGGGATGACGCGCGTGCTCGCGCTGTGGACGCTCGTCGCCGGCGTCGCCGCCGCACACCCGCTCGCACCGGCGCTGCTCGAGCTGCGCGCGCACGCCGACGGCCGGGTCGACGTCGTCTGGAAGGTGCCGGCGCGCGGCGTACCCGGCGTCGAGCTCGTCCCGGAGCTGCCCGCCCACTGCCGCACGCTCGACGCACCGGCGGTGGTCGAAGACGACGACAGCCGCACCAGCCGCTGGCGCGTCGACTGCGGCGCACGCGGGCTCGTCGGCGAGGTCGTCACGGTGCACGGACTCGCCCTCGCGCGCACCGACGCGCTCGTGCGCCTCGTGCTCGCCGACGGGCGCATCGCCCAGGAGGTCGCCCGGCCGAGCGCGCCCGCGCCGACGCTGCCGGCGCCCGCGCGTCCCGCCACCGTCGTGGGAGGCTACCTGCGGCTCGGCGTCGCGCACATCGCCGGCGGGCCCGATCATCTGCTCTTCGTGCTCGGCCTCGTCCTGCTCGCGGGAGCGACCCGGCGGCTCCTGGCGACGGTGACCGCGTTCACGCTCGGCCACAGCGTGACGCTGGCGCTGGCGATGCTCGGCGTCGTCGCCGTACCGGCGATGGCGGTCGAGGTCGCGATCGCGGGCACGCTCTACCTCCTGGCCGTCGAGCTGACGCGTGACCCGGCGGCGGGCAGCGCCTGGCGGCGCCACCCCGCGGCGATGGCCTTCGCGTTCGGGCTCCTGCACGGGCTCGGCTTCGCGTCGGCGCTGCGCGAGGCGGGGCTGCCGCCGGACGACGTCCCGCGCGCCCTGCTCTCGTTCAACGCCGGCATCGAGCTCGGGCAGCTGCTTTTCGTCGCCGCCGCGCTCGCCGCCGCGGCGGCGTGCCGCCGCATCCGGCCCGCCGCTGCGCCCGGGGCACGGCTGGCAGTGCCCTACGCCGTCGGCTCGCTGGCCGTGTACTGGGGGCTGGAGCGCCTGACGGCGCTGCTGCGCGCGTGATCCGGCCGGGTCGGTTGCGGCGAGTGCCGCGACGACGGTAGAGCCGCGGCGCGATGCGCGACCTCGTGACCGGCGCCGGCGGGCTCGTGGGCCAGAACCTCGTTCGCGCGCTCGTCGCCCGCGGGCGCCGGGTCCGCGTCCTCCTGCGCCGGCCGGTGCCCGACCTGGAGACGCTGCCCGGCGTCGAGCCGGTACGCGGCGACATCACCGTCCCGGGCGACCTCGTCCGCGCCTGCGACGGCGTCGAGCACGTCTACCACTGCGCCGCGCTGGTCTCGATGTGGGAGCGGCTCGGCGACGCCATGTGGCGGACGAACGTCGAGGGCACCGACCACGTCGTCGCCGCCTGCCGCCGCGCCGGCGTGCGCCGGCTGATCCACTGCTCCAGCGTCGACGCCATCGGCCTGCCCGAGGGCGACGCGCCCAGCACCGAGACGATGCCGTGGAACTGGGATCGGCTCGGCGTCGACAACCCCTACGCGCGCACCAAGTGGGAGTCGCAGCGGCGCGTGCTGGCGGCGGTGGCCGGCGACCTCGACGCGGTGGTCGTGAACCCAGCCTACATGTTCGGGCCGTGGGACACGCGGCCGTCGAGCGGGCGCATGATCCTCGAGGTCGCAGCGGGGAGGGCGATCGGCTGGACGAGCGGCGGCAACAACTTCGTCGACGTCGAGGACGTCGTGCTGGCGATGATCGAGGCGGCGTCCCGCGGCGTGCGCGGCGAGTGCTACATCCTCGGCCACGTGAACCTCACCTACCGCGAGATATTCTCGGAGATCGCCGACGCGCTCGGTGTGCGGCCGCCGCGCTTCGCGATCCCGCGGCCGCTCGCGCGGCTCGGCGGCTTCGCGGGCGACCTCGCCGGCCGGCTCGGCGGCCGCGAGCCGGCGGTGAACTCGCTCACGGCCCGGCTCGGCTACGTGCGTCACTACTACGATCCGACCAAGGCGACCGTCGCGCTCGGGCTGCGGCGCACGCCGATCCGCGAGGCGATCGCGAAGGCCGCGGCCTGGTTCCGCCAGGCCGGCATGCTGCGCTGACGTGCCGTCGCCGGACGTGACCGCGGGCCGCGAGCACGCGCCGCCCTGACGGGCACGCGGGGCGCGGCGACCGGCGGCCATCCGCGCCCCGCGCAGGACCGGGCGCGGCGAGCCCCCCTCCCGCCGCGCCCGGCCCGGATCACTCGAGGAAGGCGCCCGACGGCGAGCCGCCGTCGCAGACGATCTTGACGTCGGGCCCGACCTGGAAGAACGGCGGGGTCGGGATCGTCGGCGGCCGCGGGTCGCCCGGAAGGAGCTTGCCGCAGTCGGTGCACTCGACGTTCGTCCACGCCGGCGTGCCGTGGAGCATGCCGCCGATCCAGTCGAGGAACACCGGCACGCCGCCGGTCGTGTCGGAGTAGACCTTGTTGTTGAACCAGATCGTGTGCCGCGAGCCGGTGCCGATGTAGTAGCGGTAGTTCGACGGCACGGCGGCGGCGGTGGCGAGGGCCTGCTCGCGCATCCTGGCGTTGAACGCGCAGCTCCCCCCCCACCACGTGAGCGCGGCGGCGGGGTTATTGTCGTTCAGCATCACGTTGTAGAAGCCGGTCTGCCCGCCCGAGCCGCCGTCGAACGCGGTCGTGTAGTGCGCCCAGCGGGTCTCCGGGAAGTACGACGTGACGGCCTTCGTGTAGCCCGGGATGCCGGTGCCGTCGACGAGCGACTCCTGCACGCCCGGGATGTCGTCCGGGATGTGCGCGGCGAAGTTCCAGTTCGGGAACTCGTTCTCGAGGAAGTCCCGGGTGATGACGCCGTTGCCGGCGTCGGCGAGGATCTGGAACTCGGACGCGGGCCACACCTGGTGGTGCACCGCGCCGTTGAACCACGCGCCGTAGGCGCCGGCGCTCGAGCCCGTGACGAAGATCTGCTCGGGGTTCACGAAGTGCTCGCGCGCGAACTTCTCGGCGATGCGCGAGTTGTGCCAGCCGCGGTGCTCGACGTGCAGCGGATAGTCCTGCGCGGCGTCGCCGAAGTGGATGTCGCACGAGCAGTACGACACGAAGACGATGTTCCAGTCCCGGAACGGGTTGCTCGGGTTGGCGAGGTCGAAGAAGCCGACCGGAGCGTTCTGCGGGTTGTCGCCCTGGGTCACGTTGGGGTCGCAGACCGGGATCGAGCAGGTGAGCTGCTCCCAGCAGGCGCCGCCGCCCTGATAGTACATGAGCAGCTTGTTCACCGAGCCGCGCTTCACGAAGAAGCTGTAGGGCGAGCCCTCCATGCAGACGGGCGTGATCCGGTTGCCCTCGTACGGGGTCGTGCCGGTCGGCGTGACGGTCGTGAACTGCGTGTCGCTCAGGTTGGGCGACACCGTCGTCTGCCGGACGACGTCGCCGACGAGGGCGTCGACCTGCCCCCCGAGCCCGCCGGAGGTGGCGGCGGTGCCGCAGCCCTTGCGGCGCTGCTTCGTGAACTCGGTCGTGAAGGTCGACGACACGCGCCCGCGCCGGGCCGACAGGCGGGCCTCGTGCGGATCGGCGGCGAGCTTGCGGACGTAGTCGCTCTCGGCGGCGAGGAGCTTCTGGCACTTCTTGCCCGCGGCCTGGAGCAGCTTCTTGCCGCAGCGCGCATCGGCGGGATCGCCGAGATCGAGGTTCTCGTTCACCGCCGTCAGGATGGCGCCGGTCGCAGAGCCGACGAGCGACACCAGCGCGTCGGTCGAGAGCGTCGTGGCGGCGCAGTCGACGCTCTGCGCGGCCGACTTCGCCTCGGCCTTGGCCCAGTCGCTCGCCAGCAGGCCCCCGATGCGGATCAGCCGCGCGTCGCGGCGCACGGCGTCGCCGTCGCGCTCCCAGTTGGCGAGCGTGCGCAGGACGCGCTTGCAGTACGTGCCCGCCGCACGCTGCTTCACGGCGACGCAGACGTTGACGGGATAGAGCTTCGCGGCCAGGGCTTCGCCGGCGGCGAGCGCGGGGCTCGAGAGGCCTAGGACCAGCAAGATGCGCGTCACACGCGACGTCATGGGCAGTCCTCCTTCGACGGGTGATGAGCGCCGTCGAGCCTAAGATCCGTACCCGCGAACGGTCAATGCATTCCGTGCGCCGGCGGGCGGGAAATCCGCGACGCGCCGCGCCGACACGACGCCGCGCCTTGACGGCCCACGACACGGCGGATAGCGCGGGCGCATCGCCGTCTCCGCCCACCGCCGTCGCCGCCGGGTGCCTCCGTGGACGTGCGCGCTGCTCGGTCTCGTGGTCGCCGGCTGCGCCGCGCGCGGCCCCGTGGCGGAGCCGCGGCCGTTCCGCTTCGGCGTCGACACGCTCGCGTTCCCCAACGAGACGGCGTGGGAGTACCGCGTCGACGCGCACGGCAACACCGAGATGCTCGGCCGCGACCCGGAGCCGGACTTCGTCCTGCGCTGCGGCGCGATGGTGCGCACGGGACGCCTGTTCCACCGTCAGGCACGGTTCGATCCGGCGGCGCCGCCCGCCGACGAGACCACCTATCGCCGCCTCGTCGCCGAGGTGCTGGCGCGCGACCCGCGCGCGGCGCCGGGCCCGCCGATCGTCATTCCCGCCTTCGCCGACCTGCACGCCTTCAGCGCCGCGCACGAGGCGCTGTTCAAGGCGGCGATGCCGAGCGCCTACCAGAGCTATCTCCAACGCGGCAACTGGCGCATGATCTTTCCGTTCACCGCCACGCAGCAGCGGGCGCAAGCCGAAGAGATGCTCGCCGCGGTACGGGCCGGCGCGACGCCCATCCTGCACATCGTCGAGTTCCCGACCCTCTACCTGAACCACCTGATCCTCGTCTTCGACGCCGAGGACGACCCGGAGACGATCCGCTTCCGCGCCTGGGATCCGAACGACGCCGCCGAGCCCATCGTCGTCACCTGGGATCGCGGCGCGGCGCAGTTCCGCTATCCGCGCGTGCCCTACTACGCCGGCGGTCCCGTCCGCGCCTACACCGTCTACGATGGCCTGCTCTACTAGGCGGCGCGCGGCCGGCCTGCTCCTGCTCCTCGTCCTCGCCGGGTGCACGAGCGGCCACCTCCTCGATCGCGCCCGCACGCGCGAGACGCTGGCCGCCTATCGCGGCGTGTGGCTCGACGACGAGCTGCTCGTCGTCGCGTGGGACGCGACCGTCAGCGACCACCGCGGCCGTCCCGTCGGGCACGCCGC
Organism: bacterium; assembly: GCA_026129405.1. NCBI lineage: Bacteria > bacterium. Next base: position 365,861 of record JAHCID010000002.1, on the reverse strand, counting down.
CCGCGTGACGGCCGTGCCGCTGGAGCCCCTGCGCCGTACCGAGGCGCCGCCGGTCGACACGATCCCGAGCCGGACATTGACGCGCGTGCCGGCGTCGCCGGGCCGCGCGGTCCCGCTCGACGGCGCGGCGGCGAGCGCACGCGACGACGGCGTCCTCGTCGTGCGCGACCCGCCGGCGCCCGACGCCGTGCTCTATCCCGGCACGCTGACCCGCGTCCCGATCGCGCCGTGGGTGTGGCCGCTGCTGCCCTTCACCGCGGCGTTCGACGTCGTCGGCACCCCGGTCCTCGTGCTGCTCGCGCCGGCGGTGATCGTCCCCGGCGACTGATCAGCCCGGCGTGCGGTCGGGCCGGTGCGGCAGATCGGCGCGGAAGAACGCGTCGAGCTCCGCATGCGGGGTGGCGTCGGCCATCGCGTCGAACCGGCCCTCGCCGGCGAGGGCGCGCGCGGCGCGCACGAAGCCGCCCCAGGCGGTGCGCGCGAGCCCGCTCCCGACGCTGAGCCGGCGCACGCCGAGCCCCGCCAGCTCGTCCACGGTGAAGCCGCTGGCCGCGCCGACGAGCACGTTCACCGCCTTCGGCGCGACCGCGGCCACCACGGCCGCGATCTCGTCGCGCGTGCGCAGCCCCGGCGCGAACAGGCAGTCGGCGCCGGCGTCGGCGTACGCGTGCAGGCGCCGGACGGTCTCGTCGAGGTCGGGACGGCCGACGAGGAAGCACTCCGCGCGCGCGGTGAGCACGACCTTCGGCCCCGCCGCCTCCGCCGCCGCCCGCACGCGCTCGACCGCGAGCGTGAAGTCGAGCAGCGGCGCGGCGGGATCGTCGGTCGCGTCCTCGATCGAGAGGCCGGCGATGCCGGCGCCGAGGCAGCGGCCGACGTTGGCCGCGACGTCCTCCGGCGCCCGCGCATAGCCCGAGGCGAAGTCCGCGTTCACGGGCACGTCGGTCGCCGCCGCGACGGCCGCGACGTGCGCCAGCGCGACCTCACAGCCGACGGCGGCGTCGCTGTCGGGCAGCCCGAGCCCGAAGGCCGCCCCGGCGCTCGTCGTCGCGAGCGCCGGGAAGCCGAGGTGCTGGAGCCAGCGGGCGCTGCCGACGTCCCACGGGTTCGGCATCACGAAGCAGCCCGACGCGTGGAGGTCCCGGAAGGCACGGCGCTTCTCGTCGACGGTGGGCATGGCCGACCGTGCCCCGACCGCACGCGCCGGCGCAAGAGCCCGCGACGGAGGCCGCACGCCTCACGACCCCAGCACCGCCAGCGCCCGGCGCACCGCCGCCAGGTAGACCGGCGACGGCCGGCGCGCGTGCTCGCGCAGGCAGGCCTCGGTGAGCTTGATCGCATGGTCGTCGCCGCTGGCGACCGCCATGTCGACGAGGGTCGCGGCCGACTCGCGCGGCGGCCGGACCTCGCCCGGCGCCGGCGCCGTCGTCGCGAAGGCGGCATAGAGCGCGGCGCTCGCCTGCCAGGCGTAGCGCGTGCCGACGCGGGCGACCGCGGGCGGCAGCACGGCCAGCAGCGAGCGGATCGCGGTGACGTCGGTCACCGCGTGCACGAAGACGACGGCGGCGAGCGGATCGCGCGCGTTGGCGAGAAAGACGCGCGCGAACGTCTCGCTCAGGTCCGACAGCGTGTCGGCCGGATCGGCGTCCACCGCGAGCATGCCGAGGACGTCGGCGAACGGCGCGAACCGGTCGAGCGCCTCCAGCGACGACACGATCGTGCCCGTGAACACGCGCTGCGCCGCCGGCACGCGGGGCACGCGCGCCAGCGCCGCGGCGGCAGGCAGCGCCGGGCCGACGACCGGCGACGCGGGCAGCACCCGATACGACGCGGCCCACAGCGCCAGCGCGTCGCCCAGCTCGCGCACGCGCAGCGGCGTCTCGGCGTCGGCGAGGCTGCGCGCGGCGTGGCCGACGCGGATCACGCCGTGCGCCGCGGCGGCACACAGCCCGGGCAGCAGGCGCGCCGTCCAGCGGACGAGGACCTGGCGCCATGGCGCCGCGGCGAGATCGCGGGCGAAGAGATCGCTCCAGTCGCCGACCCGCTCGTAGCGGCCGAGCGCCTCGGCCCAGCGGTCGGCGGCGATCGGCGCGCGCCCGGCGGGACGCGGCAGCAGGCCGGCACGCTGCGCCTCGAGCCAGGGCAGCACCGCGTCGACCCGTCCGAGGGCGGCGAGCGCCTCGGCGACCATCGGCGCATGGGTCGTGAAGCCGTTCGCCAGGTCGGGCCCGTAGGCGGACAGGAAATCGAGGGCGGGTTCCATGGCGCGGTAGTCGGCAGGCATCGGCGTGCTCCTCCCGACCGCGAGGGTGCCCCGGGCGCCGCGGCGGGGCGCGCGGATTGCCATCTCGGGAGCCGATGGATATTTCGCCGACATGTCGGACGATGAGACAGCGGGGGCGCATCTGGCTGCGAACCTCCGCCGGCTGCGTGACGGCCGCGGCCTGTCGCAGCAGCAGATGGCACGGCTCGCCGGCATCCCGCGCCCCACCTGGGCGAGCCTCGAAGCCGGCGCGGCGAATCCGACCCTCCAGGTCCTCGTGCGCGTCGCCGCCGCGCTGCAGGTCTCGGTCGAGGAGCTGATCGGGCCGCCGCGCACGGCGTGCCGCCTCTTTCCCGCCGCCGAGGCGCGCCTGCGCCGGCGCGGCGGGGCGGTGCTGCGCGACCTCGTGCCCGAGGCGATCCCGGGCCTACTGGTCTCGCGCCTCGAGCTGGCGCCCGGCGCCTCGCTGGCCGGCGTGCCGCATACGCCGGGCACGCGCGAGTACCTCGTCTGCGAGCGCGGCCGCATCGAGCTCACCGCGTCGGGCGAGCGCTGGGCGCTCGCTCCCGGCGACGTGCTCGTCTTCCGCGGCGACCAGCGACACGGCTACCGCAACGCCGACCCGCACGAGCCGGCGCTCGGGATCAGCGTGGTGTGCTTCGGCGCCCTGCCCGACGCTACTCGATCGCGTACACGTAGGTGACCGGCAGGCCGCGGCGCAGGAGCTGCACCGTCACCTGCGTGCGGTCGCGCAGGGCGTCGAGGAGGGCGGCGCCGTCGTCGAGCAGCGGCGTCCCGTTCACGAGCACGACGACGTCGCCGGGCCGCAGGCTCATGGCCTCCCAGAGCGAGCCCGCCCGCACCTCCCGCACGCGGACGAGGCGGCGGCCCTCGTAGCCCGGACCGAGGTCGCCCGGCGCGCGCTCGAGGTCGCGCGCCAGGCGGGCGCGCCGGCGCAGCGCCGCCTGCACGTCGGCGGCGCGCAGCGTGAGCGGTTGCGCGGCGGGCGGTACGCCGCCCTCTTCGCATCCGCCGCCGGCACGCGCCGGCCCGGGCGCGGGCACGGCGTCCGACGGCGGCGGGCGCGGGCGGCGGCACAGATCCGAGCCCCCGCAGCTCGGCCTCGACGCGGGCGGCGAGCACGTCGTACGGCTGCGGGCCGCGCAGGTAGCGCCCGTTCACGAACAGCGTCGGCACGACCGAGACGCCGAGCGCACGTGCGGCGGCGACGTCGGCCTCGACCGCGGCTCGCGGCGCGCCGGACGTGACGCAGGCCGCGTAGCGTGCCGGATCGACGCCGGCGTGCGCCGCATGCCGCGCCAGCGCCGCGGCGGAGAGGTCGTCCTGGGCCTGGAGGACGCGGTCGGTGAACGGCCAGTAGGCGCCCTGCGCGCCCGCGCACGCGGCCGCCTCGGCGGCGCGGACCGCGTCGCGGTGGACCGGCAGCGGCAGGTCGCGCGCGACCAGGCGGACGTGCTCCGGGTAGCGCGCGAGGAGCCGTGCGAAGACCGGCTGCATGCGCGCGCAGTACGGGCTCTGGAGATCGACGAACGCGAGCACCGTGACCGGTGCGTCGGGCCGCCCGCGCACGGGCCGGCCGTCGGCCGACACGGCGACCACCGGCGGCTCGGGCTCGGCGAGCGTGATCTCGACGCCCGCCGCGGCGAGCGCCGCCGCGACGAACGCGTCGGAGCCCTCTGCGCCCGCGTGACCGCGCACGTAGGCGTCGATGGAGAGGCCTTCGGCCGCGGCAGCCGGACCGAGCACGCGGCCGCGGACGATCTCGTCGAGACGGCGCGCCCGCAGCTCCCAGCGCGCGCGCTCGAGGTCGTGGAGCGGCAGCCGGATGGCCTCGTCGAGACGCGCCGCCGTGATCGCCTCGCCGCCGACGCGGGCGACGACCTCGTCGGCCGCCGCGGCGAGCGTCGTCGTGCTGACGGGGGCGGGCGGCGGCACCTCGGGCGCGCCCCCGCATCCCGCCGCCGCCAGCGCGACGCCGCACGCGAGCCGGACGCCGGCACGCCACCTCATGCCCGAGGGTGTGCGTGCCGCGCGGCCCGGGTGCAAGCTACGGGCGGTCCGGATTGATGGTCCAGACGCCCTCGGCGATCTTGTTCTGCCCGGCGATGCTCGGGTGGAAGCAGTCCGCCGCGTCGATGTCGCCGGGCTCGAACGGCGTAGTGCCGACCGACGGCGTCTCCTCGTCGACGTAGTCGACGACGACCTCGATGCCGCGCGGGTTGAGCCCGTTCGCGTTCGAGTCGTACGCCAGCGCCTCCTCGCGCAGGATCTCGTTGTAACGCCGCTGGCGCGCGCCGACGCCGGCGCGGCGCACGGCGTAGGTCTCGCCGTTCAGCGTGCCGCCGTCGGTGACGATGCGGCAGATGCTGAACGTGCTCCACTGCGTGTTGCAGGTGGTGCCGGTCTTCACCAGCCCGACCTCGCGCAGGTCCTGCACCCGCGGGATGCCGAGGAGGAAGATCGTCGAGCCCAGCGGCAGGTTCGTCACCAGCGGATTGAGGCCGGCGCGCACGGCATCGCGCCACTGCTGATCGGTGTACATCGGGTTGCCGCAGCTGGCCGGATCCACGCAGTCGCGGTTGCAGATGTCGTTGCCGCCGAGGAGCACCTCGACGTGGTCCGGCACCGGGACCTGAGCCAGGATGCCGGCCGCCTGCGCCGCGAAGCTGTTGCTGCCGCCGCGCATCTCGGCGCCGGAGACCGACTGCCGCTGCGACGCCACCGCCGGGTTGATCGCCAGGTAGCGCTTGTGGATCGAGTTCATGGAGGCGTGCGTGCCGTTGAACCAGCTGTACTGCGGCTTGTCCGCGGCCAGCAGGCAGATGGCGCCGCCGATGCCGCCCGAGGTGCAGTCGGCGGCAAAGCCCTGCGAGATGCTGTCGCCGGCGACGCTGATCTTCTTGGGCGGCGGCGCGCAGTCGCACGACGCCGTGCAGGCGCCGAGGCAGGCGGCCGCGTCGGCGCCGTCGCAGGCCTCGTAGTCCTCGCGGATGCCGTTGCCGCAGAAGGGACCGGGCGCCGTCGACGTCGTGGTCGTCGGCTCCAGCGTGGTCGTGGTGGTGACGATCGTGGTCGTGGTCGGCTCGAGCGTCGTCGTGGTGGTGCTCGTGGTCGTGGTCGTGGTCGGCTCGAGCGTCGTCGACGTGGTGGTGGTGGTCGTCGTCGTGGGCTCGGTCGTCGACGTGGTCGTGGTCGTCGTGGTCGTGGTGGGCTCGGTCGTCGACGTGGTGGTCGTCGTGGGCTCCGGCTCCGTCGTCGACGTGGTGGTCGGCGGCTCCGCCGTGGTGGTCGTCGTGCTCGTGGTGGTGGTGGTGGTCGGCGGGAGGACTTCGGGGCACACGCCCTCGGCCGACGGCTTCGACGCCTTGAAGAGCTTCGTCCCGCCGTTCGTGATCGCGCTGGTGGGACCGAACTCCGCGCTGTAGCGATCACCGCTGGCTCCCGTCTGGCCGATCTGGAGCGCGAAGCAGCCGCCCGTGCCGGGGTTCGCCGGCACCACGTCGATCGCGCCGTACTTGCCGCCGAGCACGATCTTGATCTGGAAGAGGCCGCTCGTCGTCCGCTTCAGCTGCACGACCTTCACCGGGCCGTTCACGCCCTTCGCGTCCTTGTACTGGAACCCGGTGGTGCCGGTGGCGCGCCAGAACGGCTTGCCCGCACCGTCGATCCCCTGCGGCAGGACGAGGCGCTGCTGGGTGGGGCCGTCGCCGTCGACGAACAGCTCGAGGATCGCGCCGCCCGCGCTGCCGGCGAGCGTCGGATCGCCGACCAGCGTGTTGTTGCTCGGCTTCTCCTTGGCGACGCCGACGACGACGCGCTTCGCGTTGGCGCCGGTCGGGTTCTTCACCGTGAAGGCGTTGCCGAGCAGCGTCTGCTCGGCCGCCAGCGCACCCGTGGCCATGGCGAGCAGCGCCCAGCTGGCGCCGAGCCACCGTCCGATCGTCGTCATGTCGCCCCCCTTTGCCTCGCACCCGACGCGACCGCGGGCACGATGCAGACCGCAGGCGGCGTACCGTCGCCTCCGGCGGGATGTCAAGGAAAAGCGCTAGTGCGCCGCCGCCTCGACCAGCACCGCCAGCCGCGTGCCGTCGCCGGTGAGGAGGGCGAGGCGCCCGTCCGCGACGGTCCAACGCTGCACCCGCCCGAGCGCTGCGAGGAACGCGGTCTCGACGTCGGGTGCGTCGAGGCAGGCCATCCTGGTCGCGGCGAGGGGACCGAACGTCAGGCTGTCGCGATCCACCCGATACGTACCGGCGAGACGGTTGCAGCCGCCGAACCCCGACACCCGCCCGTCGCGGTGGAAGGTGAGGTAGGGCACGCGGGCGACGTCCGCGCCCACCGCCCGGCCGTCGAGCTCGACGAGGCTCCACTGATGCTCCGCGAAGCTCGGCACGCGGGCGCGACCGCAGGCCATCACGACCACGAGCACGACGAGGAGTCCGACTGCCTGGCGACGCATCGCCGGCTCCCGACCCGGGCACGACGGCGAAGCGGACGGCGCGGCCGACCGGCGGCCGGGCGAGAGCCCGCGCCGCACGGTCGCGCGATCCGCCCTACTCGCCGTCGTCGCCGAGCGTCTCCTGCTTCGGAACCTTCTCGCCGGGCGTGGCGAGGCACTTCTGGACGAGCTCGACGTTCGTATCGAGCCGCCGCGCGATCTCGGCCTCGCTGGCCATGGAGCCCAGCTCGCGCTGCACGTCCTGCACCTGCGCACAGGTCGGCAGGGCCGGGTCCGCCGCGAGCGCGGCGGTGCCCATGAGCAGCAGGGCGCCCGCCACGAGCGAGGCCGTCCGGAGCGTGGTGTGCGTCATGCGTCACCTCCTCGATTCGAGTCATGGGCCTGTAGCATCTTTCCCCCGGGGCATCCCAGCCCGGACGGCTTCACAGGCCGTAGCGCGCGTACGATCCGAAGAAGCCGTGCTCGTGGAGCCCGTAGCCGACGAGGTCGCCGAGACGGAAGCGCGCCGCGTGGTCGACGACGCCGACCCAGCCCCACGTGTCGAGCTCCGCCATGTCGCGCTCGAGCCCCTGCACGACGAGCGGCCCCTGGTACATGCCGTGGCGCCAGTCGGACTCCATGCCGTAGCCGGTGCCGACGGCCAGGTAGCAGTGCGTGAGGTGCTCGACGTGGACGTCGAAGCCGCCGCCGGGCGCCTGCGGGAAGGACAGCACGCTGCCCGACTCGATCATCCGCGTCCCCTCGCGCAGCCGGTGCCGATGCTCGGGACGGCCGAGCCACTCGACGGGCTTGGCCGGATCGGCCCAGATGCGCACCGCCTCCTCGAGCGGCCGCTGGCCGTCGTCCTGCTCGTTCAGGATGTAGAGGATGGAGAAGTCGTCGAACTGCATCGGCGCGTAGTTCCACATCCCGGTGAGCTGCCCCTCGCCCTGCCGGATGCCCGGATGCTCCGCCTCGCCCACGGGGCGCACGCCCCACGAGCGGTCGCGCGTGCCCTTCCAGCGGTCGGGCGTGACGGCGAAGGTCTCGCCGGCGACGGTGAGCGTGCCCGCCCAGTAGCCGGTCTGCGCGAACCGCTGCGTGTCGAAGAGGACGCGGCCGTACTTGCGCATGTACTGGCGCGGCTCGAGGAACGCGGGGATCGCGCCGCGCCAGGTGAGATCGAACGACAGCCCGTGCTCCGTCGGCTCGAGCACCGCGCGCAGCTGCTCGAGCGGCTGCACCACCTCGACGCGGAACGGCCCGGTGCGCGTGTCCATGCGGTCGCCGAGCTCGCGCGAGGCGCGCACGACGACGTGCTTGTCGCCGCGGCGCACGACCGCGAACGCGTCCTGCACGGCGAGGTTCGGATACTGCCCGAAGCCCATGACGAGGAAGAGCTCGTCGCTCGAGCCGTGCAGGTTGAAGTAGTAGCGGTCGTAGAAGTTGCGGTCGCTGGTCCCCGCGAAGCGGATCGGCTCCGAGATCTGGTGCAGCGGATAGTCGTCCATCGACGAGAGCATGCGCCGGGTGTGCCGCGGGCGGGGCCGGCGCGTCAATCCGCGCCCCGGTTCGCCACTGCGGCCGCGCCGGCGTAGGTTTCCGCGATGGCCGACCGCTCGCGCTACGCGTCCGAGGGCACCCCGCCCGACTACAGCCACCGCCTCCACGCCGGCAACGTCGGCGACGTATGGAAGCACGTCGTCCTGGTCGAGGTGCTCGCGCAGGTCGCGGCGACGGGGGCACGGGCGGCGTACGTCGAGACGCACGCCGGCGAGGGACGCTACCCGCTCGCGGCGACCGGCGAGTGGACCCTGGGCATCGGGCGGCTGTGGACGGCGGCGGCGCCGGCGCTCGAGCGCTACCTCGCTATCTGCCGCGCGCACGGACGCGGCGACGCCCGGCCGACGAACCATCCCGGCTCGCCGCTGCTCGCGCGCACGATCCTCGGACCCGACGCGCCGCTCGCGCTCTGGGAGCGCGACGCCAAGGCGGCGGCGCGGCTCGCGTCGGTGCTGGACGACGGCCACACGCGCATCACCACCGCCGACGGCCTCGCAGCCCTGGACGACGCGCTCGGCGCCGCCTCGAGCCGCGCGCGGACCGTGGTCGCGTTCGTCGATCCGCCGTGGTCGCGCAAGGGCGACTGGCACGACGTGCCGGAGACGGTCGCGGCCGCGGCACGCCGCCATCCGCGCGCGTGCCTGCTCCTCTGGTATCCGCTGAAGAGCCTCACGCGGCCGAACGCGATGATGGACCGGCTCGCCGCCGGCGGCGTGACCGGTGTCGCCGCGGAGCTGGTGACGACGCCGCTCGAGCACCAGCGGCGCCGCTTGAACGGCAGCGGCATGCTGCTGATCCACGCGCCGGCCGACGTCGCCGCGCGCGTCGCCGCGGCGGCGCCGGCGGTCGCCGCGCACTGCGCCACGTTCCCGGGGGTCTGGTCGCTGCGCCTGCGCGCGTTCGGGCCGACGGCGGCCTGAGCCCGGTACGACCGCGCGCTCAGCTGCCGAGCGTGATCGTCCAGCTCCACTCGAGATCGGCGTCGTCGTCGCCGAGCACGGTGCTCGAGCCGCCGCGGACCACCGCGCAGAGCAGGACGTACTCGTCGTCCGGATGTAGCGACGACGTCTCGCCGAACGGGATCGCGATCCCCGAGGGGCTCTGGATGTTGCCGTCGGCCTCGCCGAAGTGCCCCGTGCACTTGAGGTAGCGCTGGAGCGGCGGGCCCGTGTTGGGCGTACCCGACGCCTTCACGTGCCCCGTCAACGTGAACGGCGTCTGCTGCTTCACCTTGAGCTTGATTTGGAAGCGGGCGTCGAGGCCGGTGGTCGCGACCGTGGTCTCGCTGCCGCCCTGGCTCTTCTCGCCGAAGGTGCCGCTGGCGTGGAGCTGACAGCGCCCGAGATCCCAGGTGACGGCGCCGTTGGCGAACGCCTCGGCGGTGCCGCGCATCGAGTGGAGGGTGTACTCCTGGGTGTCGGACCCGCCCGCGGATCCGAGCGGCAGGGTCACGGGACCGGTGTCGAACGTCTTCGGGTCGAGGTTGCCCCCCGACTGCGCCTGCGACGAACCCAGGATGTCGTAGAAGACCTCGACGGACGCGACGAGCCCGCCGCCGCAGAGCACGGTCGTCGACGTGGTCGAGGACGACGTGGTCGTGGTGGTCGGGACGGTGGTGGTGACGACGGTCGTCATGGTCACCGTCGTGGTGGTGGTCGCGATCGTCGTGGTCGTCGTGGTGGAGGTGGTCATCGTGCTGGTCGACGTCGTGGTGGTCGTCGGGAGCAGGTCTAGGATCTTCTTGATCAGCTCGTCGGAGAGATCGCCGAGCAGCTTCCTGAGATCGTCGATGGAGTCCTTGTCGAAGTCGCGGTCGACGGGGATGCGGTGGATCACGTCGCCGGTGGCCGGATCGACGATACGGATCTCCCCCGTCATGTGGCCGCCGTCGATCGCGAGGTCGCCCTCGACGCGCGCGTTCGGGGTCAGCAGCTCGTCGCGCACCGGCGTCGACGGGTCGAGCTTGCCGTCGGCCTGAAGCTGCAGCTCGCGCGCGTGCGCGTCGAGGAAGCGCTGGTCGGTGTTCACCCAGCGGGTGCCCGCGTCGTGGGTCGCGTCGAACACGCCGGTGAGCAGGCCGGCCGCGATCGAGCCCGTCCGGCCCGATCCGCCCTCGACGGGGATGCTGCCCATGGTGACGACGAGTCCCCCGCCGGGGCTGCCCGTGGCCGACGTCACGCCGGCCACGGCCGCCGTGGCGGCGACCGCCCCCGGCCCGCGCAGCGGCTTCACGGTGGCGACGGCCGCGAGCGCCGGATCGACGCGGAACACGCGACTGACGCCGCTGCGCGCGCCGCGCGCGCCGACGTCGGCGACGGCCGCGAACAGCACGCCGGGGGCCGGGCGCAGCACCGTCTTGGCGCGCTTGCCGATGCCGTCGACCGCGACGACCTCGCCCGTGTCGGCGCCGAGGAGCGCCAGCTGCCGCAGCGTCTTCGCCGGCGGCGGACCGCCCGCGACCTTCAGCGTCAGCGCGCCGCGGCGCCCCTTCCCCGCCGCGGCCGCCACCGTGGCCAACAGCAGGACGGCGAGGACCGCGACCGCACGGGAGCGCATCTCGGCGGCCAATCTCACACATCGCCCGGAGCCGTGTCATCCCTCGCATGCCCCGGCGCCTGCGCGAGCGGCTCAGCCCGCGGCCCGGCGGCGTGCCTGCGCCGCCGCTTCGGCGGCCCGCGCCTTGCGCCGCTGGACGCGGCGCTCGTGGCGCTTCGAGAGACGGTCGATGGCCCGCACCCAGCGGTGCCGGAGCATGCGGCGGATCTGGTGCTTGCGCAGGCGCGGCAGCCGATCGGCGTAGGGCACGCGGCGGTGCAAAACCTCCTGCACCGCGTGCACCGAGAGCAGGATCTGCCCGGCGCTGAATCCGAGCAGCACGAACCCGGCGATCCAGAACACGAACGCCGGTCCGGGCAGGACGCTCAGCAGCGCCGCGATGACGAAGCAGACGACGGCCCCGACCGTCCGCAGGACGAGTCGCGCGCTGCGCGATCGAGGCAGGAAGCGCTCCACGGCGTCAGAGGTTGTTGCGGTAGTCCTCGTCGATCATCTGGTCGATCGAGGTCGCCATCGCGTCGTCGCCGCCGAACTTGCGCGCCATCATGCGCCCGAACGAGACCTTCTCGGGCGGCGGCCAGGCCTCGGGCCGCCACAGCTGCGAGCGCAGGAAGGCCTTGGCGCAGTGGAAGAAGCACTCCTCCACGGTGACCCGGATGGCGAGCAGCGCCGGCTTGCCGCGCGCCGCGAGACGCTCGCAGACGGCGGGATCGCGCGTCAGCTCGGCACGCCCGTTCACACGCAGGGTCTCGCCGGTCCCCGGCACGAGGAAGACGAGCCCGACATGCGGGTTCGCGAGGATGTTCTGGAGACCGAAGACGAGCCGGTTGCCGGTGCGATCCGGCACGAGCAGCGTGCGCGCGTCGGGGACGGCGACGAAGCCCGGGCCGTCGCCCTTCGGCGAGACGTCGAGACGCCCCTCGGCGTCCGCGGTGGCCATGAGCAGGAACGGCGAGCGCGCGATGAAGGCACGCGCGAACTCACCGACCACGGGCTCGATCTTGGCCTCGGTCGCCGTGCCGGGCGCGCCGACGATCGCCCGCAGGGCCTCCACGCTGTCGATGCGGTGCGGATCGGTGGACGTCATGCGCCCATAAGTCCACGGCCCCGCCCGAGGGGCAACAGTCGCCGCCCGCCCCGGCCCGCGCGTGCGGGCCGGGGCGGCGCCGGGTCAGGGCAGCGGCGCGCAGGCCGCGGGTGCGGGCGACTTCGCCACGCCCAGGAACTTCGCCGGCGTGTCGTTCTTCGCCGCCGGGGTCTTGGCCGGCGCGGTCGCGCAGTAGCCGGCGCTCGGGTCGAGCTGGAGCCGCAGGCTGGCCACGCCGAGGGGCGCGCCCGCGAGCGGCAGGAGGCCGTCGCCCTTCCCCATGATCTTGAGGGCGCCGTTGCGCAGCGTGATGGTGGTGATCGGCCCCGCCTCGCCGCGGCGATCGAGGTACTTGTAGCCCGGCTTCACCGCCGTGCCGATCCGCGTCCAACGCCCGGCCGGCAGCGGGATCACGACGCCGGCGCTCCCGCCGGAGACGGCGAGGAAGGCGCCGTCGGCCGAGCCCGCCAGCGTCGGATCGCCGGCGCTGCCCCACGCCGGGACGACGATCGGCTGCGGCACGTTGCGGACGCCCGCGGAGCGGAAGGTCAGTCGTCGCTTGCGCAGGTCGAGCGGCGGCTTCGCGTCGTCGTTCATCTTGAAGGCGGTGGCGACGATCGGCGCGAGCGGCGTGCTGGAGGCGTCGGCCGGGTCGCTGCCCGCGTCGAGCTCGTCGCGATCGAGGAAGCTGTCCTCGTCGCGGTCGACGGCCATGCGCACCGCCGTTCCCGGGGGCGCGCAGGTGAAGGTCTGCGCCTGGCCCGGCACCATCGCCAGCGCGCGCAGCGACGCGGCGGTGCGGACGTCCGTCGCGCGGTCCATCTGGAAGAAGCCGTCGGCGCGCCGGTAGCCGCCGCGGGCCTCGCCGGCGACGACGCCGTGGACGATCACCTCGCACTCCCCCCGGTCGTCGCGCGCGAGCATGAGATCGAGACGGCTCCCCGCGTCGGCGGCCGTCACGCCGTCGAGCGTCACCTGCTGGCCGGCGATCGGGAACAGGTTCGAGTCGAACACGAACATGAAACGCTGGAGGTCGTTCTCCTCCGCGATCGACAGCGAGAAGACCGAGGCGCTGAGGAAGTTCGCCACCGTGTCGACGCTGCCGTCGTGGAGCACGCCGTAGCCGCGCACCTGCGGCAGGTTCGGGTTGGCGCCGGCGGAGCGGAACATGCCGATCTTGGTGTAGACGTTGCGGAGGTGCGGGACCTTGAACATCTGCGTCTCGCCCTCGAAGGTCGAGAACCCGTCGCTGCCGAAGAAGCCGGCGGCGCGGTCGAGGCGGTGGCAGCCGTTGCAGTTGAAGAGCACGTCGGTGTTGCGACCGAAGTAGAGGTCGCGGCCGGCCTGCTCGTTCGCGCGCAGGGCGTTGTCGAGGCGCCGGAACGGGTTCGGCGGATAGGTGACGCCGAGGACGAAGTCGGTGAAGGCCTGCATCTCGGCATCGGTGAGCTCGGTCTCACGACCGATGAGCCCGACGAACGCCGGGTTGAACTTCTTGAACGCGACCTCCTCGTCGAACGGATTCCCGCCGGGATCGTTGCCGCCCGTGCGGTCGCCGCGCCAGTGCATCGACCCGTGGTTGGCCATGCCGCGCAGGCTCTGCGTCGTCATCGGGCCCTTCAGCGGATGGAAGTCGACGAAGGTGCCGAGCAGCGGCGGAATGCGCACCGGGATCGGGTTCGGGATGGTCTCGTCGTCGGGGTTGCCGAGATCCCACGCGAGGTGGTCGAGGTCGCCGAAGACGTGGCAGCTGGCGCACGACGCCTCGCCGTTGCTCGACGTGTAGGCGGCGTCGTACAGGAACCGCCGCCCGGCGCGGACCTGCGGCGGCTCCGGCGTGTACACCGGCACGTGGGCGCGCTCGGTGCGCGTCGCGAGGTCGATCACCGATACCGCGTTGTCGAAGCGCGTGAAGACGTAGAGGCGGTTGCGGGCCTCGTCGAGCACGAGCCCGGTCGGACCGCCGCCGCTCACCGGGATGTGGTCCGCGGCCGACGGCATGAACGTGTCGTTCTCGAGCGCGACGGTGTCGAAGACGCCGACCTTCGACGAGCCGAACGCCGCCACGTAGAGCGTCGTGCCGTCGCTCGACACCACCATCTCCACCGGCTGCGCCAGGCTCTTCTCCTTCACGCCGGGCGGGGCCGGGCGGACCGCATAGTCGATGTGCTTGTTCAGGTGGCGCGGCGTGACGCTGCTGCCGTCGATGACGGTGATGCGCGCCTCGTGCAGATGCCCCTGCACGGTGGTGCTGCCGAAGAACGTGCCCGGTCCCTCGAAGCGGACCTCGTTCCGCGCCTCGGTGTTGCTGACGTAGACCTTGCCGCTCACCGGGTTGGTCGCGATGTTGAAGAGCACGGTGCCGACGTGCGGGAAGCTCGCCGTCTCCACCGGCACCGGCGCGTTCGCGTCGATCGCGAAGACGTCGAGATCGGGCAGCGTGAAGCGCACGGCGGCGTTCCAGCTGCGGCCGAGCGGATCGGCCCAGACGGCCGTCTGCGGATCGTAGCGCACGATGAGGCCGACCTCGGGGCCGCGGTCGCCGTGCTTGTCCAGGTTCGGCGCCGGCAGGCCGCCCGGGAACACGCCGCCCGGACCGCACGGCGGCGCGCCGGCGCCGCCGTCGCAGACCACGGCCTCGCTGATGGCGGTCGTCTGGTTGCCGGACTGGAAGACGGCGGCGTAGACGGTGCTGCCGTCGGCGCTGCGCGCGAGCGCGCGCGGGCTGTCGCCGAACAGCGCCACGTTGGCGATCGGGGTGCCCTCGAAGGTGGCGTCGAGGCTGGTGACGACGTCGAATACCTGCACGATCGCGCGCGGCGTGCTGGTCGCCGCCGGCTGGTCCGGCACCGGACAGTTCTGGCCGCGGCGCGCGGTGGTGACGAACGCTCGTCCGTTGCCGGGGCCGGCGAAGACGATGTCGCGCGGCTCGTCGCAGGTGAGGAGCGTGCGCACCACGCGCGGCGGGCTCGCGGCGACGTCGACGATGCTCACCGAGTCGGAGAGCAGGTTGACGACCCAGACCTCGCCGTCGGAGCGCGCGGCGACGGCGATCGGCTCGAGGCCGACGGGAACCGACCCGGTGCGGGTGAGGCCCGCGGCGTCGATCGTGAAGATCTCGAGCCGGTTGTCCGGCGTGTTGACCGCGAACAGCCGGCTGCCGTCGGGGGAGAGCGCGAGGGGACGCGTCTGCCCCGATTCGAAGTTGACGAAGCTCTGGGCGGCGGCCCGCGGTGCACCGGCGAGGAGCAGCGCGCCGAGCCCCGCGGCCGTGGCCGCGAGCATCCCCCGAGAACGTCGCGCGAAGCCAAGCATGTCGGGACCATGCGTGGCGGCCTCCGGTGTTTGCAATCGGGGAATGCCCGAATCGCCGCGGGGCACACCTGAACGGCGTACCGCGCCGGGAGGGTGGCGCGGTTTCCCACCTGCGATGGCCTCCGCTACAGTGCCCCGCGAGAACGTCGCCGTCGTGCTCCGACTCCGCCCCATCCGCGTGATCGCGTGGCTCTGTCTGCTGCTCCAGCTGGGCGGCGCCGCGTTGGCGTTCGAGACCGTGCTCTGCGTCGCGTCCGACGGCCACGTCGCCCTCGAGACCGCCCATGCAGGTACGTGTGAGGCGGAAGCCCGCCGCCATCATG
The DNA here is from genome assembly GCA_026129405.1 of bacterium. Taxonomy (NCBI): domain Bacteria; species bacterium. Next base: position 350,295 of record JAHCID010000002.1, on the reverse strand, counting down.
AGGCGGACCACGACGCCGGGCTCGGGGCGCCGTGCAACGGCCATCCCTGCACCGACATCGCCCTCGGCGAGACCGCCGGGCGGGCGCTGTCGCGGGCCGGCGACGACGTCGTCGCAACCCCGGCCCTGGTGGGCCTGGTGCCGCCGCCCGCCGTCGCCACCCCGGCCGCGCAGCCGCTGCTGACCCGCGCCACCGCCGGCAGCGAGGCGCGCCTCGTGGCCCGTCGCACCGTCGTCCTCCGCAACTGAGCCGCCATCCTCCGCGCGTCGCGGCTCCGCGACGCGTCCCGCCGGCGCGCTCGCGCCGGCACGGCTCGACTCTTTCTCCGGAGGATGTCCATGGACGCGCTCGTCCCGATGGTTCGACCCATGGCGTTGCTGGCCGCGCTGGCCTGCACCGCCCCACCCGCGCTGGCTCGCGACGCGGCGATGCCGGCGTCGCCGCCCGAGGCGGCGGCCGCGCCGGCGCCGTCCGGCGCGATCACGCTGCGCGACGCCGTCGCCGCGGCGCTCGTGCGCAGCCCCGAGCTGGCCGCGTTCTCCGCCGAGGTGCGCGCCCGCGAAGCCGCGACCCTCCAGGCCGGCCTGCTGCCGAACCCGGTGCTGCGGACCGACCTCGAAGACTTCGGCGGCAGCGGCCGGCGCGCCGCCTTCCACAGCGCGCAGACGACGATCAGCCTCGCCCAGCTCGTCGAGCTCGGCGGCAAGCGCGCGAAGCGGCAGCGCGTCGCCAGCCTCGAGCGCGACCTCGCGGGCTGGGACTACGAGGCCCGGCGCGCGACCGTCCTCGCCGAGGTGACGAAGGCCTTCGTGGCCACGCTCGCGGCGCAGGAACGGCTGGCGCTCGCCGACGAGCTGGTGCGCGTCGCCGCGGCGTCGGTGCGCACGGTTGGCGATCAGGTGGCGGCGGGTGCGGTGTCGCCGATCGAGCGGGACCGCGCCGAGGTCGCGCTCGACCGCACGCGCCTCGAGCGCGTGCAGATCGAGCACGACGTCGCGGCCGCGAAGGCGACGCTGGCGGCGACCTTCGGCGCGGAGCGCGTGACCTTCACGGCCGTGCGCGGCGACCTCGCACGCGTGACCGCCCCCGCGCCCGAAGCCGAGTTCCTCGCCCGCGTCGACGCCAATCCCGACCTCGCACGCTGGACCACGGAGCTCGAGCAGCGCAGCGCCGCGATCGAGCTCGAGCGGGCGCGGGGCATCCCCGACATCACGGTCGGCGTCGGCGGGCGGCACTTCGACGAGGACGACACCAGCGGTGCGGTGGTCGAGCTGTCGATCCCGCTGCCCATCTTCGACCGCAACCAGGGCGGCGTCCGCGAGGCGCACGAGCGGCTCGCGAAGGCGAAGGCCGAGCGCGCCGCCGCCGAGGCGTCGGTGCGCGGCGCGCTCGGCCGCGCGTACCAGGAGTTCCACGCGGCCTGGGACCAGGTGGTCTCGCTGCGCGACCGGGTGATCCCGCGCGCGCGCGCGGTCTTCGACGGCGCGAGCGACGCCTACGCCCGCGGGCTCTACCGCTGGCTCGAGGTGCTCGACGCGCAGCGCACCCTGTTCGCGGTGCGCGACCAGTACGTCCAGGCGCTCGCGACCTACCACGCCGCCCGCGTCGACGTGGAGCGACTCAGCGGCACGCCGATCGCCGGCGAGCCCACGGCGGAGGAGGCCCGGCCATGACGACACGACTCCTGGCCTGCGGGCTGGTGCTGCTGCTCGCCCTCCCGGGCTGCGGCGGCGGGCACACGGCGGCCGACGGCGACGCCGTCGCCGGCCACGATCACGATCACGATCACGGCGACGCGCCCGCCGGCCACGACCACGAGACGGCGCACGGCGGCGCCGGACACGACGAGCACCGCAACGAGATCCACGTCACCCCCGCGCAGCGCGCGCGCTACGGCATCACCACGGCGCCCGCCGGGCCGGGCGAGCTCGACCTCGGCGTCGACCTGCCGGCCGAGGTGCGGCCCGACGGCGACCGCCTCGCGCACATCGTGCCGCGCTTCCCGGGCATCGTGAAGGACGTACGCAAGAACGTCGGCGACCGCGTGAAGAGCGGCGACGTCCTGGCGACGATCGAGAGCAGCGAGAGCCTCGCGCCCTACCCGCTCGTGACCCTCACCGACGGCACCGTCATCGAGAAGCACCTGACGCGCGGCGAGGCCATCGATCGCGAGAAGCAGGCGTTCGTCATCGCCGACCTCTCGCAGGTGTGGGTCGACGCGAGCGTCTTCCAGCGCAATCTCGACGACGTCCGGCTGGGCCAGGCCGTGCGCGTCTCCGCCGGGCCCGGCGGCCCGACCGCGCTCGGCACCGTCACCTATCTGACGCCCGTCGTCGACGTCCCCACGCGCACCGCCACGGCGCGGGTCGTGCTGCCGAACCCGGGCGGCGCCTGGCGCCCCGGCATCTTCGCGACCGTGCGCGCGCTCCGGCCCGTGCCGGTGCCGCTCGCGATCCCGCGCGACGCGGTGCAGACGATCGAAGGCCAGACCGTCGCGTTCGTCGACCGGGGCGACGGCTTCGCCATCCGCCACGTCGTCCTCGGCCGCGCCGGCGACACGCTCGTCGAGGTGCTCGACGGGCTCGCGCCGGGCGATCCGATCGCGGTCACGAGCACGTTCCTCTTGAAGGCCGAGGCCGGCAAGGGCGCGGCCGAGCACGCACACTAGGAGCGGGCCGATGCTGGAACGGGTCCTCCGCTTCTCCATCGTCCACCGCTGGCTGGTGGTGATGCTGACCCTCGTGGCCGCGGCCTACGGCGTCCACGAGCTCACGCGCCTCCCCATCGACGCGGTGCCCGACATCACCAACAACCAGGTGCAGGTGAGCACGATCGCGCCGGCGCTGTCGCCCGGCGAGATCGAGCAGCAGGTCACCTTCCCGATCGAGACGGCGCTCGCCGGCATCCCCGGGTTGGTCGAGACGCGCTCGCTCTCGCGCAACGGCTTCTCCCAGGTGACGGCCGTCTTCGGCGACGACGTCGACGTCTACTTCGCGCGCCAGCAGGTCGCCGAGCGTCTGGCGCCGCTGCGCGCGACCCTGCCGCCCGGAGCCGATCCGCAGATGGGTCCGATCTCGACCGGGCTCGGCGAGATCTACATGTGGACCATCGAGTACGAGCACCCGGACGGCGCCGGCGCTCCGGCGGCCGACGGCCGACCCGGGTGGCAGCCGGACGGCAGCTTCCGCACGCCCGAGGGCGCCGTGCTCGCCACCGACGTCGAGCGCGCGATCTACCTGCGCACGGTGCAGGACTGGATCATCCGCCCGCAGCTCGTCGGCGTGCCCGGCGTCGCCGGCGTCGACGCCATCGGCGGCTTCGTGAAGCAGTACGTCGTCACGCCCGATCCGGAGCTGCTGGTCGCCTACGGGCTCACGTTCGCCGATCTCCTGGCCGCGCTCGAGCGCAACAACGTCAGCACCGGCGCCGGCTTCATCGAGCACAACGGCGAAGCGCATCAGGTGCGCGCGACGGGCCGGCTGGAGACGCCCGAGCAGCTCGCGGACATCGCGATCACCGAGCGCGGCGGCGTTCCGATCCGCGTGCGCGACGTCGCCCGCGTCGCCGTCGGCCCCGAGCCGCGGACCGGCAGCGCGAGCGAGAACGGACACGAGGTCGTCGTCGGCACGGCGCTCATGCTGATCGGCGCCAACAGCCGCACCGTCGCGCGGGCCGTCGACGAGAAGATGGTCGCCGTGAACGCCACGCTTCCCCCGGGCATCCGCGCCAAGACGGTGCTGGATCGCACGACGCTGGTCGACGCGACCGTCGCCACGGTGCGCACCAATCTCGCCGAGGGCGCGATCCTCGTCGTCGTCGTGCTGATGGTGCTGCTCGGCAACCTGCGCGCCGCGCTGCTGACGGCGCTCGCCATCCCGCTGTCGATGCTGCTGACCGCCATCGGCATGGTCGAAGGCCGCATCAGCGGCAACCTCATGAGCCTCGGCGCCATCGACTTCGGGCTCATCGTCGACGGTGCGGTGATCATCGTCGAGAATTGCCTGCGCCACCTCGCCGAGCGGCAGCACGAGCTCGGCCGCGTCCTCACGCGCGCCGAGCGGCTCCGCGTCGTGTTCGACGCCAGCCGCCAGGTGCGCAGCGCCACCGCCTTCGGCGAGGCGATCATCATCACCGTCTACGTGCCGATCCTCTTCCTCACCGGCGTCGAGGGGAAGATGTTCCGCCCGATGGCGATCACGGTGATGCTCGCCCTCGGCGCCGCGTTCGTCCTGTCGCTGACCTTCATCCCGGCGATGGTGGCGCTGTGCATCACCGGCCGCGTCGAGGAGCGCGAGCACGTCGTCCTGCGCTGGGCCCGGCGCCTGTACGCGCCGGCGCTGGGCTGGGCGCTGCGCTGGCGCCGCAGCGTCGTGGCCACGGCGGTCGCGCTCTTCGCGGCCTCGTTGCTGCTCTTCGGGCGGCTCGGGCAGGAGTTCGTGCCCACGCTGGCCGAGCTCGACATCGCGATCCACGCCCTGCGCATCCCGAGCACCGGCCTCGCGCAGTCGTCGCGCATGCAGACCGACCTCGAGCGCGTCATCGCCACCGTGCCCGAGGTCGCGTTCGTGTTCTCGAAGGTCGGCACGGCCGAGACGGGCGCCGACCCGATGCCGCCGAACGTCGCCGACACCTTCGTCGTCCTCCAGCCACGCGCCGACTGGCCCGACCCCTCGGACACGAAGGAGGACGTCCGCCGCCGCATCGAACGGGCGCTCGGCGCCACGCTCGGCAGCAGCTTCGAGTTCACGCAGCCGATCCAGATGCGCTTCAACGAGCTGATCGCCGGCGTGCGCAGCGACGTCGCCGTGAAGCTCTTCGGCGACGATCTCGACGCCCTGCTGCCGCTGGCGCAGCAGATCGGCCGCCTGCTCGCCGAGACGCCCGGCGCCGCCGACGTACGCGTCGAGCAGGTCGAGGGTCTGCCGACGCTCAGCGTCGACCCCGACCGCGAAGCCATCGCCCGCAACGGCCTCACCGTCGCCGACGTGCAGGACGCGATCGCGATCGGCGTCGGCGGGCGCACGGCCGGCCAGCTGTTCGAAGGCGACCGCCGCTTCGACGTGGTCGTACGCCTCGCCGACGACGTGCGCACCGACGTGGAGCGCCTCGCGGCACTGCCGATCCCGCTGCCGGCGCACGACGAAGAGGTGGCGCGGGGCCGGGAGCGCGGCAGCGCGCCGTCGCGCTTCGGGTTCCTGGCGCTCGGCGCGGTCGCCGACCTCGTCCAGACCGAAGGCCCGAACCAGGTGAGCCGCGAGAACGGCAAGCGTCGCATCGTGGTGCAGGCGAACGTCCGCGGCCGCGACATCGGCTCCTTCGTGGCCGACGCGCAGGCGCGCATCGCGGGCGGCGTCGCGATGCCGGCCGGCAGCTGGCTCGCCTGGGGCGGCCAGTTCGAGAACCTGGTGCAGGCGAAAGCGCGCCTGCTCGTCGTGGTGCCCGCGTGCTTCGCGGTCATCGGGCTGCTCCTCTTCGGCACGTTCGGCTCGGTGCGCCAGTCGGCCATCGTGTTCTCGGGCGTGCCGCTGGCCCTGACGGGCGGCATCGTGAGCCTCTGGCTGCGCGGCATGCCGTTCTCCATCTCCGCCGCCGTCGGCTTCATCGCCCTCTCCGGCATCGCCGTCCTGAACGGCCTCGTGCTGGTGACGTTCATCAACGAGCTGCGCACGCAGGGCCGCGCGACGGACGACGCCGTCCACGACGGTGCGCTCACGCGCCTGCGGCCGGTGCTGATGACGGCGCTCGTCGCCTCGCTCGGCTTCGTGCCGATGGCGCTCGCGACCGGCACCGGCGCCGAGGTGCAGCGCCCGCTGGCCACGGTCGTCATTGGCGGCCTCGTCACCTGCACCGCGCTGACGCTCGTCGTGCTGCCCGCGCTCTATGCGCTCTTCGCGGGCCCGGTCGTCCGCCGCGACAGCGGGGAGGCGACGCTCGGCTGACCGCCGCAGCGGCGGTAGACGTCGGCGAGCACCCACAACGGTCCGATGAGGAAGAACTGCACGTCCTGGGTGAACGAGGGCTTGCGTCCCTCGATGCCGTGGCCGACGAACTGCGCGATCCAGGCGACCACGAACACGCCGGCCAGCGCCGCCACGTACCAACCGCCGAGCACCGCGTGCAGGGCCGCGAGCGCGGCGAGCCCCGCGCCGGTGAACACCGCCATGCCCGCCGCGAGCGCCGGCGAGAGCCGCAGGTAGTACAGGTAGTAGAGGAGCACGAGAGCGGCGCCGATCGCGGCGCCGTCGAGCGAGCCCCCGAGCGGGATCGCGCGCAGGAGCCCGAGCACGTCGAGATAGATGATGGGGACGACGATGCGGTGGATGGTTTCGTTGGCCGGGTTGCGGTGACTCTCGCCGTACGCGGCGAGCCAGGCGTCGAGCGTGCGCATCGGGGATCGGAGATACGGGGCGCCCGCGCCTCGGCCAACTCGCATTCGCCGGCCCCCGGGCGGGGTCGCAAGCCTGCGACTTGCAAGCGTTCCGGCGCTGTGGGACGCCCCGCGGCAGACCCGACTCGCATCATGCCCCGCCGCACGCCGACCCGTCCCCGCAAGGAAGCCCGCCAGCAGCGCTCGCAGGCGACCGTCGACGCCATCCTCGAAGCCGCCGCCCGCCTGCTCGCCGGCGGCGACCTCGCGCGCGTCACCACGAACCAGATCGCCGAGCTGGCCGGCGTCAGCGTCGGCTCGCTGTACCAGTACTTCCCGAGCAAGGAGGCGATCCTCGGCGAGCTGATCGACCGCCATGCGGAGCAGACGATGGCCCGCCTGGCGGCGGTGCTGGTCGCCTTCGCCGAGCGTCCGGTCCCGGAGGCGCTGCGCGAGATCGTCGCGATCCTGCTCGAAGCCGACACGGTCGACCGCAACCTCCACCGCGTCTTCCTCGACGGGCTGCCCGCCGCCGGCCGCACGGCGCAACGCCAGGAGGAGATCCGCCGCGTCACCCTCGTGGTCCGCGAGCTGCTCGCGCTGCGCCGCGTCGACCTGCGCGTCGGCGACCTCGATCTCGCGGCCTTCGTCGTCGTCCAGGCCCTCGAGGCGGTGACGAACGCGGCGGTGCTCGAGTACCCGGACCGCCTGCGCGACCCGGCGCTGATCGACGAGATCGCTGCGCTGGCGGCGCGATATCTCGTCGAGTGACCCTCGTGCGCCGGGTCCCGCCCGTGAGACGCCGGCGCGGGAGGAGATGATCGCAGGGAGCTCGACGTCGCGGTCGTGCCGGTGTCCGAGCGACGGCTACCGGAGCGTGCAGGCGACGCCGCCCGGGTCGGCCCAAACGTCGCGTCGCCGGCTGCGCGTCGTCCGCACGGCACCGCCGGGCGTAGGACCGTCCGCGTCACCCCACCTCGTCGATCACCGCCGCCAGCCGCCTCACCCCGTCGCGGATCGCCGCCGGCGTGAGACCGCCGTAGCCGAGGATGAAGCCCGCCCGCGGCGGCGGCGTCAGGTAATGCGGCGTGATCGAGTAGACGCCGACGCCCGCCGCGGCGGCGCGGCGCACGAGCGTGCCGGTGCGCGACGGCGCGAGGTCGCGCATCCATGCCACCACGTGCAGGCCCGCCGCGGCGCCGACGACCTCCACGCGCTCGCCGAGGTGCGTCGCCAGCGCGGCCAGCAGCGCGGCCCGGCGCTCGCGATGGCGCGTGCGGGCGCGGCCGACGTGACGCTCGAACGCACCGCTCGTGAGGAAGTCGGCCAGCGCGTCCTGCTCGAGGCGCGGGCTGCCGCCGTCGGCGACCAGCTTCGCGCGCAGGAACGGCTCGACGAGCGGCGGCGGCAGGACGACGTAGCCGAGCCGCAGCGCCGGGAAGAGCACCTTCGAGAACGTGCCGAGATAGACGACGCGCCCGGCGGCGTCGACGCCCTTCAGCGCCTGCAGCGGGCGGCCGTCGAGGCGGAACTCGCCATCGTAGTCGTCTTCGAGGATCCACGCGCCGGCCTGCTCGGCCCACGCGAGCAGGGCCGCGCGCCGCGGCCACGACATCACGCCGCCGAGCGGGTACTGGTGCGACGGCGTCACGTGCACGACACGCAGCCGCCGGTTCGCGAGCGCCGCCGGATCGAGGCCGTCCGCGTCGACCGGGATCGGCGCCAGCTTCGCGCCGATGGCGCGGAACGCGCCGCGCGCGCCCTCGTACCCCGGCTCCTCGACGGCCACGGCGGCGCCGGGGTCGACGAGCACACGGGCCGCGAGGTCGAGCCCCTGCTGCGAGCCGCTGACGACGATGATCTGCTCCGGGTCGCAGGCGACGCCGCGGGCACGCCCGAGGTAGCCGGCGAGCGCCGTACGCAGCGCGGGCGATCCCTGCGGCGGGCCGTAGTCGTAGGCGCGAAGCGGCGCGCGGCGCGCGCGCCGGCCGAGACAGCGCTGCCAGGTCTCGACCGGGAAGTCCTGGAGCGTCGCGAGACCGTAGCGGAAGTCGTACGGCAGGCCGGGCCGCTCGCTCGCGTACGCCGAGAGCAACGGCCGCCGGCGATCGGCGAGCAGGCGCGCCGCGAAGCGCGACAACGGCACGGCGGGCGATCCCACGTCGCGCGACGTACGCGGCTCCGAGGCGACCCCCTCGCCGACGAACGTGCCCGCACCGCGGCGGCCGGCGAGGTAGCCCTCGGCGAGCAGCTGGTCGTAGGCGAGCAGGACGGTCGTCCGCGACAGGCCGAGCTCCGCAGACAGGGCCCGCGTGGCCGGCGCCCGGGCGCCCGGCGCGAGGCGCCCCGCGACGATCGCGTCACGCAGCGCGCGATAGAGCTGGCGCCAGAGCGGACCGCTGCCGTCGAGTCGGAGGACCATCGAAAGTGGCCTCACCCTGCGCGCCGGAATTGGCCGTTTCAAATAGCCACGCCCGCGGCTACTCCGGCAGCATGGAGAGCATCGGCCCCGAGGCCCTCGTCCGCACCTACTGCATCGCGAAGAGCCGCGGCGACGTTGCGGCGGCGCTGCGCGTCTGTCACCCGGATTTCGTGCTCGAGACCATCCCCTTCGGCACCCGCTCGCAGGGCGCGGGCGAGACGGCGCTCCATCTGACGGCGTTCTTCGCAGCCTTCCCCGACTACACCGTCCTGCTCGAGGGCCTCGCCGCCGACGGCGACGCGGTGGTCTGCTGGGGCGACGTCCGTCTCACGCTGCGCGGCCCGCTCGGCCCGCTGCCGCCCACCGACCGCACCGCCCGGCTGCCGATGTGCTCCATCTTCACCGTGCGCGACGGGCTCCTCGCCGGCGAGCGCTTCCACTTCGACCTGCACGCCCTGTGCACGCAGCTCGGCCTGTCCGTGCACGAGGTCGACGCCGCGCTGGCGCCCTTCCGCACCGTCCCGCACGCCGCCCTGGAGGCCTGACGTGGCCGTCGCCCTGCCGACGCGCGCATCCGGCGATCGTGCCGTCGTCGCCGACCGCACCGTGTTCCGCACCTGCACGCTCTGCGAGGCGATGTGCGGCCTGCGCTTCGACGTCGCCGGCGACCGCATCGTGCGCGTGGCCGGCGACCCGGACGACCCGTGCTCCAGGGGCTGGGTGTGCCCGAAGGGCCTCGCGATCGCCGACGTGCATCACGACCCCGATCGCCTGCGCACGCCCCTGCGCCGCACGAAGAGCGGCGACTTCGAGCCCATCGGCTGGGACGCGGCGCTGGATCTCGTGGCCGAGCGGCTGCTCGCGGTGAAACGCGCGCACGGCGGCGACGCGGTGGGCGTCTACATCGGCAATCCCGTCGTCCACAACCACGGCGCCCTGCTCCTGCGCGCCGCCCTGCTCCGGGCGCTCGGCACGCGCAACGCCTACAGCGCCAGCTCGCAGGACACCGCGCCGCGCTTCGCGGCGTCGTACTACCTCTACGGCGCGTCGCTCGTCGTGCCCGTGCCCGACGTCGACCGCACGCAGTACCTCCTCTGCATCGGCGCGAACCCGGTGGTGTCGAACGGCAGCTTCGTCAGCGCGCCGAACTTCAAGGAGCGGCTGCACGCGCTGCGCCGCCGCGGCGGGCGGCTCGTCGTCGTCGATCCGCGGCGCTCCGAGACGGCGAGGATCGCCGACGAGCACGTGCCGATCCGCCCCGGCACCGACGCCGCGCTCCTGCTCGCCATGGTGCAGGTGCTCGCGGCGCGCGGTCGCGTCGACGCGGCGGCGATCGCCCGCGCCGCCGACGGCTGGGAGGCGGTCGTCGCGCGGCTCGGCGCGTTCGCGCCCGAGCGGGTGGCCGGCTTCACGGGGGTGCCCGCCGCCACCATCGAGCGGCTCGCGCTCGAGTTCGCCGACGCCCCGTCGGGCAGCGCGTACTCGCGCATCGGCACCTGCAACGCGCACCACGGCACCCTCTCGCAGTGGGCGACGGACCTTTTGAACCTCGCCGGCGGCCGCCTGGGCGCGATCGGCGGCGCGATCTTCCCCGAGCCGGTCGTCGACACCGCGCGCCTCGGCCGCTTTCTCGGCGACGGCCACGGCCGCTGGCGCAGCCGCGTGCGCGGGCTCCCGGAGACCCTCGGCGACCTCCCCGGCGCCACGCTCGCCGACGAGATCGAGACGCCCGGCGACGGCCAGATCCGCGCGCTGCTCACCTACGCCGGCAACCCGGTGCTGTCGCTGCCGAACGGCCGCCGCGTCGAGGCCGCCATCCGCCAGCTCGACTTCGTCGCCTGCATCGACCTGTACGTCAACGAGACGACCCGCCACGCCGACGTCATCCTTCCCCCCGCATGGGCGCTGGCCGAGGACCACGTCGACGTGCTGGTCGCGAGCTTCGCGGTGCGCACCGTCGCACGCTGGTCGCCGCCGGTGGTCGCGCGCGGCGCGGACGAGCGTGCCGACTGGGAGATTCTGCTCGCGCTCGCCCTGCGCCTCGGCGGTGGCCCGATGGGCATGCGGGCGCTGGACGCGGCCTATCGGCTCGGCGCGCGCGTCGGCCTGCGGTGGCATCCGACCTCGACCACGGGCCTCGTCCTGCGCCTGGGCCCGCACGGCGACCGCTTCCTCCCCTGGTCGCGCGGCCTCACCATGCGGCGGCTGCGCGCCGCCCCGCACGGGCTCGACCTCGGGCCGCCGCGCGCCGGCGTCGCCCACCGCGTGTTCCACCGCAGCGGCCGCATGCAGCTGGCCGCGCCGCCGATCCTGCACGGGCTGGGCGTCCTCGAGACCGACGTCGCGCGGCCGGCGGGCGACATGCTGCGCCTGATCGGCCGGCGCGATCTGCGCTCGAACAACTCGTGGATGCACAACGTGCCCGCCATGGTGAGCGGCCGCGACCGCTGCGTCCTGCTCGTGCACCCCGACGACGCGCGCCGCGCCGGCGTCGCCGACGGCACCGACGCGGTGTTGGAGAGCCGCGTGCATGCCGGCACGGTGCGCGTGCGCGTGTCGGACGAGATGCTCCCGGGGGTCGTCAGCCTGCCGCACGGCTGGGGCCACGCCGCGAGCGCGCGCTGGCAGCGCGTCGCCGGCGCGCACCCCGGCGTGTCGGCGAACGACTGGACGGACGACGCGGAGGTCGAGGCGATCGTCGGACAATCGGTCCTGAACGGCGTGCCGGTGCGCCTGCGCGCGGCGACGGCGTAGCCCGGCGACGGGGCCTCCGGAGCCGCATCCGGCGCCGGCGCACGCGCCGCCGCGACGGCCTGCGCCGAGACGTCGATCGGCTCGGGCGCACAGCGTCACGGCGGCGTGCCGAGCGTCGCCGCGCCGCGCATGACGACCGTCAGCTGCGCGACCGCGCGCTCCGCCAACGCGCGCTCCGCCTCCTCGGCACCCGGACCGGGTGGGAGATCGAGCAGCTCGCCGGTCATGGTCGCCACCGCACCGACGATGAGGTGCGCGACCGTCTCGCGCGCGCTGCGATCGAGGTGCCGCAGGGCCGGCAGCGCCGACAGGTCGTCGGCGAGGTCCTGGGTGATGAAGCGGATCTCGCGCGCGATCTGCATCCGCACGCTCGGCGTGCCACCGTGGCGCTCGCGCACGACGAACTCGAAGACGCGGCGGTGCTCGCGCACGAACCCGACGTAGACGCGCACCGATTCGGTTCGCATGTCATGGCCGCTGCGCGCCGCCTGGCGGGCTTCGCGCATCAGCCGGCGCAGCGTGAGGAAGGTCTCGTCGACGAGCGTCAGGCCGAGCTCGTCCATGTCGCGGAAGTGGCGATAGAACGCGGTCGGCACGACGTGCGCCGCGCGGGCCACCTCGCGCAGCGACAGCGCGCCGAAGCCACGACCCTCGCCCATGAGCCCGAGGGCGGCGTCGAGGAGCGCCTGGCGCGTATGCAGCTTGCGTTCGATCCGCACGCTCACGCCTCGGAGCCGTATCATTTCGAGCACGATCGTTCACGGAATCGTCCCTTTGCGACTTAATTTTTCTGCCTCGCGCTCATTCTCAGTGAACAAGTGTTGACCGACTCTCCGGGAGGGGGTAGGAGGTCGGTCATGCGCGGGCGTCCACGAAAGCTCGCCGGCGTGGCCCGGCGTCTCGTCGATCCGGCCACGCTGGAATTCTGGCTCCAGCACCTCGATCCACTCTTCGCCGTGGAGCGGGTGCGCGCCCGCGTCGAGGCGGTGCAGGCGGAGACGCCTCGCGTGCGCACGTTCGTGCTGCGACCGAACCGGCGGTGGCGCGGCTTCCGCGCCGGGCAGCATGCGACCGTCACCGTCGAGGTCGACGGACGCCGGCTCACGCGCACGTTCTCCCTCGCCGGCGGCGAGGACGAGCCCACGCTGCGGCTCACCATCGCACGACAGCCCGACGGGCGCGTGACCGGCGCGCTGCACGATCGGGTGCGGCCGGGCGCGATCGTCGAGCTCGGGCAGGCGCAGGGCGACTTCGTGCTGCCCGACGATCCGCGCGCGCCGCTGCTCCTCCTCGCCGGCGGCACCGGGCTGACGCCCTTCCTCTCCATGCTGCGCACGCTCGCGGCGCGCGGCGCGCGGCGCGACGTCGTCCTCCTCTGCTGGGCACCGCGGCCAGCGGAGCTGATCGCGCGCAACGAGCTGGGCGCGCTGCCCGCGCGGCTCCCCGGCCTGCGCGTCCATACCGCCTTCACGCGCGACGGCATGGCACGCTTCTCCGGCGACGGGCTGCGCGCCCTGGCTCCGGACTGGGCTGCGCGTCGCGCCTACGTCTGCGGCCCCGACGCGCTCACTGCCGCCGTCGCCGCACATTGGGACGCGGCCGGCCTGACGACGCAGCTGCGGCGCGAGTGGTTCGGCGCGCCGCGCGCCGCCGCCGCAGGCGCCGGGCCGGTCGCCGTCGCCTGCACGCGCAGCGGCCGCACCGTCACCGTCCCCGGTGAGCGCAGCCTGCTGGTCGAGCTCGAAGCCGCCGGCCTGCGGCCCGCGCACGGCTGCCGCGCCGGCATCTGCCGCCAGTGCACCTGCACGCTCGCGGCCGGCGCGGTCGAGGAGCTGCGCACCGGCACCACCCGCCACGAGATCGACGAGCCGATCCAGCTGTGCGCCGTCCGCGCCCGCACCGATCTCGTCCTCGCCGTCTGAGGAGACCCCACCATGTCGAGCCGTTCGCGCGCCCTCTCACCACAGGAGCTCCAGGCCTTCGGCCGCGAGCTGGATGCGCTCCGCGACGAGGTGCTCGCCGACGTCGGCGAGGCCGACGCCGCGTACGTGCGGCGCGTGCGCGCGTTCATGCGCTACAGCGGCGCGGCGGGCCGCGGCCTGCTCTTCTTCGGGCTCCTTCCGCCGGCGTGGCTCGCCGGCACCGGGCTCCTCGCGCTCTCGAAGATCGTCGACAACATGGAGCTCGGGCACAACGTCATGCACGGGCAGTACGATTGGATGCAGGACCCGACCCTGCACTCGCAGACGTTCGAGTGGGACAACGTCTGCCCCGCCGACGGCTGGCGACGCACCCACAACCTGACGCACCACACCTACACGAACGTCCTCGGGAAGGACCGCGACATCGGCTACGGCCTGCTGCGCGTCTTCCCCGAGCAGCCGTGGTCGCCGGCGAACCTGCCGCAGCTCCTCTACGCCGGCGGGCTCGCGCTCGTGTTCCAGTGGGGCGTGGCGATCCACGACGCCGACCTGGGGCCCGACGGCGAGCGCCGCCCGGCCGACGTCGCACGCGGCCTCGCGCCGGTCGCGAAGAAGGCGGCGCGCAAGCTGGCCAAGGACTACGTCGTCTTCCCGTTGCTCGCCGGGCCCGCCGCGCCGGCCGTCTTCCTCGGCAACCTCACCGCCAACCTCGTCCGCAACGTCTGGGCGTTCGCCGTCATCTTCTGCGGCCACTTCACCGCCGACGTCGAGGTGTTCCCCGAGTCGGTGCTCGAGGACGAGTCACGCGGCCACTGGTACGTCCGCCAGCTGCGCGGCTCGAGCAACCTCGAGGGCGGCTCCCTCTTCCACCTCCTCACCGGCAACCTGAGCCACCAGATCGAGCACCACCTCTTCCCCGACGTCCCCGCCCGCCGCTACGCCGAGATGGCGCCGCGCGTGCGCGCGATCTGCGACCGCTACGGCCAGCACTACAACACCGGCTCGTTCGCGGCGCAGCTCTGGTCGGTCGTGAAGCGCATCGCCACCCACAGCCTGCCGTCCTTCGGCGGCAGCCCCGCGCCCGTGGAGGCCTGAGATGTCGACCATGCTCCAGATCGAAGCCGTGAAGGATCTCGTCGAGGAAGCGATCGACCGCGGCACGACCGCCGTCCAGCGCATCCACGAGGCGATCCTCGCCGTGCCGTTCGATGCCGTGCCCGCGGGCGGCCCCGTCGGCGACGCGGCGGCGCGCGTACGCGACGGCGGTACGCAGGCCGTCGGCGCCGTCTACGACGCGATCCGGCGCATCAATCGCGAGATCGGCGGGCTCGCGTCGCACGTCTTCGAGGCGATCGAGGGCCACGAGGCCGTGCGGCGCAACGTCGGCGACGCGCCCGATCACTCGACGGTGCCGTAGCTCCCCGCCCCGCCCGGCGCCGCGCGCCGCGCCTCGGCGACCGCCTCGCCGAGCGCGACGAGGAACGCGTCGAGCACCTCCGCGTGCACGGCGTTGACGGTGCAGTGGAGGCTCGCGGGCGGCCCCTGCTTGTCGACGTACCAGCCGCGCCGCCGGAGCGCGTCGCCGACCGCGAACGCGTCGACGTCGGCGAAGCCGAACGCGACGAGCATGGTCGCCGGATCGCCGCGTACCTCGACGCCGGGCATCGCCCGCAGCGCGGCGACGAGCCGCTTCGTGGTCGCGCGTGCGCTGCGCGTGAGCCGCAGGTAGCCGTCGGCGCCGAGGTGGTGCAGGACCGCCCACGCCGCCGCGATCGCGCCGCCCGATTTCGTGCCGAGGACGCCCGACGAGCCGTACAGCCCGCCGAGCCAGTTGTCGGTGACGAACGTCTGGAAGCGGCGCAGCGCGCGCGTGCGGTGCACGATCACCGACGCGCCTTTCGCCGTGTAGCCGAACTTGTGCAGGTCGACCGAGATCGACGTCACGCCGGGGACGCGAAAGTCCCACGCCGGCACGGGCTCGCCCAGGCGCTCGAGGAACGGCAGCGCGGCACCGCCCATGCAGGCGTCGACGTGGCACGCGATGCCGCGTGCCGCGGCGAGCGCAGCGACGTCGGCGATCGGATCGATCACGCCATGCGGGTACTGCGGCGCGGAGGCGGCGAGCAGCACCGTGCGGTCGGTGATCGCCGCCGCCATCGCCGCGGGATCGGCGCGCCAGTCGGGCCCCACGGGGACGCGCACGGAGCGCACGCCGAAGTAGTGCGCGCCCTTCTCGAAGGCGGCGTGCGCGCTCGCGGGCAGCACCATCTCGGGCTCCCCGATCCCGCGCTCGATGCGCCCCCGCTCGCGCGCCGCCAGCACGGCCATGAGCAGCGACTCGGTGCCGCCCGAGGTCATGAAGCCGCCGGCCTCGTCGTCGCCGTGCAGCCATTCCGTCACGACGCCCACGACCTCGCGCTGCATGCGCGCGAGGCTCGGGAAGGCGTCGGTGTTGAGCGCGTTCTCGGTCATGAAGCGGGCGTAGGCGTCGCGCTGGAGGTCGTGGACCTCCGGGCCCGCGGAGTAGGCGAGCGAGAACGCGCGGCCGGCGCGCCAGTCGACGTCGCCGGTGCGCAGGGCTTCGAGACGCTCCAGGACCTCCGCCGCAGGCAGGCCGTGCTCGGGAAGGGGCATGGCGTCTCCGTAGCGCGGCGGCGCCGCCGCGGGAAAGCCGTTGCGGGGACCATCGCCCCGGATAGCCGCCTCGTCCTGCTCGCGGCCACGACCGCGGCCGCCGACACGGTCAGCACGCTCGCGTTCGACCTGCGCGGCTGGTCGGCCTTCTACCAGACCGCGGACGGCAGCGGCTCGGTATCGTGCGCCGACGGCCAGACGGCGCGGGTCCGCGTCTCGACGCCGCGACCTCAGGCGTCGGCGCGGCGCGTGTGCTCGCTGATCAGCTCGACGAGCCGCGGCCAGAGCGCCGGCGGCAGGTCGTGGCCCATGCCGTCGATCACCTCGAGGCGCGCACCCGGAACGGCGCCCGCCGTGTCCTCGCCGCAGGCGAGCGGCACGAGCGGATCCTGCCGGCCGTGGATCACCAGGGTCGGAACCCGCACCCCGGCGAGACCGGCGCGCCGACTGCCCGACGAGAGGATCGCGGCCAGCTGGCGACCGATGCCGAGCGGATGGAAGCCGCGGTCGTACGCCGCCGCGGCGCGCGCGCGCAGGAAGTCCTCCTCGATCGGATAGCCGGGGCTGCCGATCGTGCGGAAGGCGGTGACGGCCGACGCGATCGCGCCCTCGCGATCGGGCGGTGGCGGGGACATGAGGACCATCGCCGCTTCCGCCGTCGGACCGGGCAACCCCGGCGCCCCCGACGACGACATGATCGAGGTGAGCGAGCGCACCCGCTCGGGATGCTCGATCGCGAGCGTCTGCGCGATCATGCCGCCCATCGAGACGCCGACCACGTGCGCCGACGCCCAGCCGAGGGCGTCGAGCAGACCGGCGACGTCGCGCGCCATGTCGGCGAGGATGTACGGCGCCTCGGCCGTCTCGCCCCGTGCCGCCGCCCCCATGGCGGCGGCGATGTTGGGAAAGCCGAGATCGTCGAGCCAGGTGGAGCGGCCGACGTCGCGGTTGTCGAAGCGCACCACGCGGTGCCCGCGCGCCACGAGCTGCTCGCAGAGCCCGGGGTCCCAGTGGATCAGCTGCATGCCGAGCCCCTGGATCAGGAGCAGCGGGCGACCGTCCGGCGGCCCGTGGACCTCGTACTCCAGCTCGATCCCGTTCGTCTGCGCGCGCGGCATGCCCGCGGTCATACCGTCCCCGGGGCGCCCGATGCGAGAGTCGGCCGAGCCGTTCGCGCGCCGGGATGGGCGGGACGATCCCGGGGACGCGCGGCCGCGGGTCCCGGGGTCCTCCGCGCCGACCTTGGCCAGACGGCCCCGGATGATGCCCTCCTCGATCCGGATCGTGTCGGCGAAGGTGCGGGCGCACCCGGGCCACACCACGCCCGCGTCGCACGGGGTGCGGAGTGTGGACCCCCCGAACGGAACGCGCTAGATCGCCAGCATGCAGACCCGGATGCGCGCCCTCCTCCTCGTGGCCGTGATCGTCGGCATGGGCGGCTGCGGCTACAACACCATCCAGGAACGCGACGAGCAGGTGCAGGCCGCATGGTCCGAGGTCCTGAACCAGTACCAGCGCCGCGCCGACCTCGTGCCGAACCTCGTGAAGACGGTGCAGGGCATGGCGGCGCAGGAGCGCGCCGTCATCGACTCGGTGACGCAGGCGCGGGCCAAGCTCGGCAGCATCCAGGCGACCCCTCAGCTGCTGAACGACCCGGACGCGTTCGCGCGATTCCAGGCCGCGCAGCGCGAGCTCGGCAGCGCACTCTCGCGCCTCCTCGTAGTCGCGGAGAACTATCCGCAGATCAAGTCCGACCAGAGCTTCCGTGACCTCCAGGCCCAGCTCGAGGGCACCGAGAATCGCATCACGGTCGCGCGCGGGCGCTACATCGAGGCGGTGAAGTCCTACAACCTCATGGTGCGCCAGTTCCCGTCGAACCTCACCGCCAAGCTCTTCGGCTACAGCACCAAGCCGAACTTCCAGGTCGAGAACGAGCGCGAGCTGTCGAAGCCGCCCACGGTCGACTTCGGCGAGCCGGCGGCGAAGCCGGCGCAGTGAGCCGACTCGGCGCCGCGCTCGCCGTGGCGGTCGCGCTCGTCGCGGCGGTCGCCACCGCCGACGTGCCGGTGCCCACGCTGACGGCGCGGGTGACCGATCTGAGCGGCGCCCTCTCTGCGAGCGAGAAGTCGGCGTTGGAGCGGCGGCTGCGCGACTTCGAAGCCGCCAAAGGCTCGCAGATCGCCGTCCTGATCCTGCCGACGACCGAGCCCGAGACCATCGAGCAGTACGGTATCCGCGTCGCCGACGCCTGGAAGCTCGGACGCAAGGGCGTCGACGACGGGGCCATCCTCGTCGTCGCCACCGACGACCGCACGCTACGCATCGAGGTCGGCTACGGTCTCGAGGGCGTGCTGCCCGACGCGATCGGCAAGCGCATCATCGACGAGGTGATCGTGCCCCGCTTCAGGGACGGTGACCTGCCCGGCGGGATCGCCGCAGGCGTCGACCGCATGATCGCGGTCGTCGACGGCGAGCCGCTGCCGCCGCCGACGCCGCGGAACGGGCTGCGGGACATCGGCCCCATCGCCATCCCGGCGCTGTTCGTCGGACTGCCGTTCGTGGCCGCGGTCCTGCGCTCCATGTTCGGCCGACTCGCCGGTGCCGTGATCGCCGCCGGCGTCACCGGGGTGGTCGGATGGCTCGCCGTCGGCTCGCTCGTCGTCGGCCTGGTGCTCGCCGTCTTCGCGTTCCTGATGGCCCTCGGCGGCGGCGTGCCCGGACGCGTCGTGCACGGCGACGGCTGGAGCGGCGGCGGCTTCGGCGGCGGCGGGGGCTTCGGCGGTGGCGGCGGGGGCTTCGGCGGCGGCGGCGCCTCGGGGAGATGGTGAGCATGCGTCCGCGTCGCATCCTGCGCCATCTGGCCGCCGGGCCGTTCCTGACGCGTCGGACGTTTCCGCCCGCCGTGCTCGACGCGATCCGCGATGCCGTCGCGCGCGCCGAGCGCGGCACGACGGGCGAGATCCGCGTCGCCATCGAGGTGGCGCTGCCGACGCGCGAGCTGCTCCGGGAGCCGTCGCCCTGCGAGCGCGCGCTCGACGTCTTCGGCCGTCTCCGCGTCTGGGACACGGACGAGCGCAACGGCGTCCTCCTCTACGTGCTGCTCGCCGACCACGACGTCGAGATCGTCGCCGACCGCGGCCTCGCCGGCGTGACGCCGGCGGAGTGGGCGACGATCTGCCACGACCTGACGCGCGCCTTCGCCGCACGGCGATTCGAGGCCGGGACGTGCGCGGCGGTGGCGGCGATCGGCGCACTGCTGCGGCGCGAGTTCCCCTCGGCAGACGGCGGGCGCGACCAGCTGCCGGATCGACCGACGCTGCTCTAGACCAGCCGCTCCGCGCCGTGGGTGATCTCCGCCGGCGCCAGGGCCGCGATCAGCACCACGGTCGCGACGTCGACGTACGTCTCGGGGTCGAGGACGCCGCCCAGCACGGCCATCTGTCCCGCACGCGTCAGCAGCTGCTCGTCGTAGAGCGCATGCGGCGCCGCGGCGCGCACCAGCGCGACGAAGGCCGCGAAGTTGCCGGCCCGCGTCGGCTCGAGCTGCGGACCGAGGCCGTCGTAGAGCAGCTCGTCCTCGTAGACGACCACGTCGGACACGCCGTGGGCGACGATGTGGAGGAACCCGATACGCTCCTCGGTGGCGCGGGTCGTCGTGGTGGTCGTGGTGCGCGTCATCATGAGGCCGCCGGTCATGACCGCGCGGACGGGATCGAAGCGGCGCCGGCGATGCTCCTCGGTGACGGTGTCGGAGACGATGCGCGTCCCGCGCAGGAGGAGCCCGATGCGCTCCCAGCGGATCGCGAAGGGGCTGCCGTCGCGCGTGGTCAGGTGCAGCGCCTCGTCGCGCAGCTGGAACGTGCGCGGGACCACCCAGAGCTCGCCCGGCCCGGCCGGGTCGATGTCGAGAACCAGCGGGGCGAAGCCGTGGGCCGCGAGCGTCACCGCGAGGCGATCGGCCTCGTCGCGCGCGGCGACGCGGGCCACGATGCGCGGGCCGTCCCCGCGCAGCCGCTGCTGCGCGTCCCAGACCGAGACGCCCAGCGCCTCGGCCAGGGCGTCTGGATCGGCGCGCGGGTGCTGGAGCGCCACGACCACCATGTGCCCAGGGTGCGCGCGGACGCGGCTGGTTTCCAGCAGCCCCGTTCGGCTCCACATGCGCGGGACCCGGTGCTACCCTCGCTCCCTGGAGTCGTCCATTTCCGTGGAGCGCGCCGCCCCGCCCTTCTTTCTCGTCGGCAATCCGAGGTCCGGCACCAAGATGCTCCGGGAGCTGCTGAACCGCAGCCCCGACGTCTGGATTTCGGACATCGAGTCGCACTTCATCCCGCACTTCACGCGGACGCTCGATCGCTATGGCGACCTGCGCGAGCGCACGGCCTTCGACGCGCTGGCGACCGCGCTCGAGGGCACGCGCGCCTTCTGGTACTGGCGCACGCGCGGCATCCGCATCGATCGCGACACGTGGTGGTCGCGCTGCCGGGCGCGCGACTGGCCGGGCGTCCTCGAGGCGCTCTTCCATTGCGTCCACGAGGAGGAGATCCCCGACCCGCCCCAGCCCTGGGAGACGATCGTCTGGGGCGACAAGACCCCGGTCTACATGGCCGAGCTACCCCTCCTCGCCCGTCTCTTCCCGCAGGCCCGCTTCATCCATCTCCTGCGCGACCCGCGCGACTGCGCGCTGTCCACCGCCAAGGCCTGGGGCAACTCGCCGCTGCGTACCGCACAGGAGTGGGCCGACCGCGTCCGCGCCTGCCGCACCGCCGGCGCGGCCATCGGCCCCGCGCGCTATCTCGAGCTGCGCTACGAGGATCTGACCGCCGACGTCCGCCGGCATCTCGGCCGTCTGTTCACGTTCCTCGGCCTTCCCACCCCCGCCGACGCCGGTACCTTCCTCCGCATCCCGGAGAACTACGGCGACGCCCGCGGTCGTACCGAAGTCGTCGCCGGCAACAGCCGCAAGTGGGAGCAGGAGATGTCGCGCTCCCAGCGCCGTCGCATCGAGGCCATCACCGCCGACCTGCTCGACGACCTCGCCTACCCGCGCGAGTTTCCCGACCTCCCCGTCCGGCGTCTCTCGCCGCTCGCCTACTCGGCATATCGCGGCCGCGACGCCCTCCGTCAGCTGGCGTTCCGGGCGCGGTCGGAGGGCGGGTGGATCCGCGGGCTCCGCTTCCTGCTGGCGCGCTGAGGAGGTTGCCGCCGTCGCGGCTCACGCGCCCGCCGGACGCTCACCCCGCCGCGTCGCCGTCCTCCCGGCACTTCGACGCCAGCCGGCGGAACGCCAGGAGGACCATCGCCTCGCGGGTGAGGGTTTCGGCGCGGCCGTCGCGGTGGCGCAGGCGGAGAAGCGCGCCGCTGGTGGCGCGGACCGTCGAGCCGGTGCCTTCGAGGAACTCGCGCGCGAGGGCGAAGTCGTCCGGGGTCACATGGACCCGCCCGGCCTGGAGCCAGGCGTCCGCCATGCGCACGGCAGCGACCTCGAAGCGGGTGACCACTGCACGCGGGCGGGTCTTGAGCAGATCCTGGTGATCCATGTGCCTCCTCCTGCCCCCCGCAGACGGGGGCGGTGGCGCACATGTGTCAGCCGGTCTGCTGGAGGACGCAGCGACGCAGGCGCTGTGCGCGCGGCACGGTCCGCTTCACCTGGCGGATCTCGGCGACGATCTGCCGCGTGCACGCGGGCGAGAGCATCTTCCTGCGGCGCAGCTTCCGCGCCGCGCGGATCGCCTTGCGCAGCTCGCGATGCGAGCCGTTCGAGAGCTTGCGCGCGCTGCGGACGAGATCCTTGGGCGTCGCCGAGATGTTCGGGGCGACGCTCGTCTGCAGGCGCACCCCGTTGCATCCGTTCTCGAACGACTGGCGCACGGCCGCGGGCACCGGCTCGCCGTCGCACGTCGTCAGGCCGCCGCTGCACTCGCACATCGCCTGGCCGAAGCACCGCGTGCCCGCGCACTCCTTCGAGACGACGAGGCAGATCGAGCCGCGGTCGCAGCAGTCCCAGTCGTAGAGGAAGCAGCCCACGCAGGTGCGGCACTGACCGCTGTCGGGACAATCGGCGTCGGTGATGCAGCAGCGGCCGTTGTCGACGTTGCTACAGCCGCTGACCGGATCCGAGAGGTCGTCGGTGCACGGGTTGGCGTCGTCGCAGCGCGCGGCGGCCGCGGGATCGACCGTGCAGCAGAGCGTGCCCGAGCAGTCCGCCTTGCAGTCGTCGCCGTCGACGGTGTTGCCGTCGTCGCAGACCTCGCCGGGCTCGATGAGCCCGTTGCCGCAGGTGCCGGAGGCGGTCGCGGCGACGCGCGCCTGCGTGACGCCGGCGGTGAATCTCCCGGCCGGCGCCACCACCGGCACGTACTCGTAGACACGGGACGCGCCCGGCGCGCCGACGAGGAGCCCGCCGGCGCCGGCGGCGACCGCGGCGCCGAAATGGTCGAAGGCGCCGGTGGCGGGGTTCGCGAGCGTCTGCCGGAGGGTGCCGCTGCCGAGGTCGAAGAGATAGGCGGCGCCGGTGTCCGGGCTGCCCGAATCGTCGCGCGGCGCGCCGACGAGGACGGCGTCGCCGAAGAAGGCGACCGCGCTGCCGAAGCCGCCGCCGCGCATCGGGTTGGGATGATCGAGGACCAGCAGCGGCATGCCGGTCAGCCGGTCGAACACGTAGACGCGGCCCGCACCGGCCATCGGCGCGCCGATCGCAGCGTGCGCGGTGCCGAGCGCGACCGCGGCGCCGAACAGCTCGTTCGGCACGCCCGTCGGATTGACCAGCGTCGCGAGGAGGACCGCCGTGTCGCGGGCGTAGAGATACGCCGCCCCCGTCGGCGCGGTGCCGTCGCGGTCGGACGGCGCGCCGACCAGGATCGTGCCGCCGTCGGCGGCCACCGAGGCGCCGAAGAAGTCGCCCGTCATCGGGGACGGCTTCTGGTACGTCACCTGCCGGTTGCCGGTGGCGGGGTCGACGAGAAAGGCGATGCCGCTGTCGAGCGGTCCTGCCAGCGGCGCGCCGACGACGAGGCTCGTGCCGCTGGGCGCGACCGAGAAGCCGAACTGGTCGCCGGCCTGCGCCCCGGGCGCGGCGAGCGAGCGCAGCAGCGCCGTGCCGTCGAACAGGTGCACGGCGCCCGCCGCCTCGTCCTGATCGGGCGCGCCGCCGACGACGATCGTGTCACCGAGCGCCGCCACGGCGCGGCCGAAGTTGGGCATGCCGCCGACCGGGCTCGTGATCACCGCGGCGCCGGCGTCGACGTCGAGCGCGGGAAAGCGCTGCACGGCACCGGTGCCGCCGGCGTCGCGCGGCGCACCGACGACGACGTCGCCGCCGAGCCCGGCGACGGCGGCACCGAACTCGGCCGCCGGCAGCCGGTTGCGGAACACCGCCTGGGTGACGCCGTCGGCCACCAGCACCGCAGCGCCGCCGTCGATGCTGCCGAGATCCGATCCCGGCGCACCGACCAGTACGCGACCGTCGCCCAGCCCCGCGAGCGCGGCGCCGAAGCCGTCGCCGGGGGCGCCGCCGGCGGTGCTCTCGATCGTCTCGAGGAGCGCGCCCTGCGCGAGATCGAAGCGATGCACGCGTCCGCCGGCGCCCTCGCCTGGCGCGCCGACGAGGAGCACGCCGTCGCGCACCGCCACCGCCGCACCGAACGCGCCCCCGGGAGTCGGCGTCGGCGACGTGAAGATCGCCCGCACGACGCCGCGCTCGCCGCCGACGAGATGCACGGCGCCGGCGCCGCCCGACGTGCCGGGCGCCCCGACCACGAGGTCGCGTCCGGCCGACGCGAGCGCGGCGCCGAAGCCGTCGCCGACCTCGGGCTGCGGCGACTGCACGACGAAGCGAACGTCGTTCTCGACGCCCGCGAACGCGACGACGCGCCCCGCGCGCGGCCCGCGGCCGGGTGCACCCACCGCGAGGCCGTCGACGGTGACGGCGAGCGCGGTGCCGAAGCGGTCGTCGCCGGTCGTGACGTCGGGCGCGACCAGGCTGCCGGTGAAGTCACCCGCCGGATCGAACAGCAGCACCCCGCCGGTTCCGGGCACACCCTCCCGCGGCGCCCCGGGCGCGCCCACGGCCACATGCCCCGCGACCACCGCGACCGCCGCCCCGACCTCCGAGCCCGCGACCAGCGTCGGCACGGTGAGGCGCAGCGGCGCGCGGTCCTCGAGCGATCGGAAGAGGTAGGCGGCTCCCACCTGCGTAGCGACGTCGCCGGGCGCGCCGACGACGAGACCGTCGCCGGCGCCCTCGCCCACCGACGCGAGCGCAGCGCCGAAGCGCCCGCCCGGCACCGGGTCGGCGGGCAGCAGCACGCGGACGATCCCCCCGAAGCCCGGGGTCCCGGGCACGCCCGCGACGTCGAGCACGAGCGCGGCGCCGGCGTCGGGACCGCCCGCGCCCTCGTGCGGCGCGCCGATCACGAGCCGCATACCGCGGGCGAGCACCGACGCGCCGAGCGCTTCGCCCGGCGCCCCGACCGATGGCAACCGTCGCAAGGTGCGACCGAGCGTCACCCGCGGCGGCGACGGAAGCGCCGGCGGCACCGTCGTCGTCGTGGTCGGGGGCGTCGTCGTCGTGGTCGTCGGGATCGGCATCGCCGCGAGCGTCAGCGCGTAGGCCCGTACGCCCTCGCAGCCGAGGTCGCTCGCGACGATGGTGTAGACGCCCGCCGGGCCGAGCGCCATGTCGCACGGCCCCGTGCAGAAGCGCTCGCCGTTGCCGAACGTCACGCGGGTGCCGGCGGGATCGAACAGCTCCCAGCGAATGCCGCTCTCGCTCGTCGGCCCGACGCCGATGCGCAGGCGCGCGCCCGCCTCGGCGTCGAAGGTGAACGCATCGATATCGCCGTTCGGCTCCAGCGAGTCCTCGAGCTGCTGCCCGAGCACGATCGGGCGCGTACCCGCGCAGGTCGGCCGCGGCGGCCCGTTCGTCCGGCCGTTGGCCGTCGCCGACACGGCCGCGACCGCGAGCCGGTAGAGACGACCGGGCTTTCCGCCGGGATCGACGACCATGAGGAAGTAGGAGCCGTCGACCGGCAGCGGCGCCGTCTCGCAGCGCCCGAAGCAGCGCTTGGCGCCGTCGGAGGTCGGCACGATCGCGCCGTTGGGAGCGAGCGCGTAGAGACGCCACCAGGGAGCCGGGGTGGCGCCGCACTGCTCCGCGTGGACGCCGATCGTCAGCACTTCACCGGCCTTCGCCACGAACGTGTAGAAGTCCGCCGTGCGCGGCGACTCGGCGACACGCGACTCGCCGCAGCGGATGACCGGCATCTCCGCGTGCACGGGCCCGGCCGCCATCAGCACGGATGGCACGACACAGGCAAGCAAAGTAGACAGCCGAAAGGCGGGACTCATGCGGAGCGCTCGGGCTCGGGAGTGGGCAGACTACTACCTGCGTCCTCTACCCGGAAGGCCTGGCGGCTGTACGTCGCGCATGCACGGGCGTCGGCATGGAGGACGCGCGCGGCAGAGGGCATGTGTCATGCGCCATCGTCGGCCGGGGTCGTACCAAAGGGCGGCGCGACGTGCGGCCTCGCCTTGATTCCCGCGCCACTCCGGGGGCATGGTCCAGCCTCCGTGCGCCACGGGCCGCCCGAAGCGATCCTCGCTATCCTGCGCTCCGCGCAGTCGGATACGCCCGACGCGCGGCTGCCCGACGTGCTCGACGCGTTCCGCCGCCAGTGGCTCGCGCTCGGGCAGCGACGTTATCCGTCCCTCGGCGCGGACGTGGAGGACGCCGTGCAGGACGCGCTCCTGAAGCTCGTCTCCTCCGACAAGCTCGAGCGCCTCCACGACGCCAGCCGGATCGAGGCCTGGGCACGCAGCATCTTCGTCCACACCGTGATCGACCTCGCCCGCGATCGGCAGCGTCATCAGAAGCGACGCGTCTGGATCGGCGGCCCGGAGGACGACGCCGAGGAGGCGCTGCGCGAGCGCGTGCCCTCCCACCTGCCCACCCCGGAGGAGATGCGCCGCCTGAAGGAGCGCCTCGAGATCGTGGCCGAGACCTGCCAGCGGCTGGAGGTCGCCCGCCTGCGGTTCGTCGAGGACCTCCCCGAGAAGGAGATCGCCGCCCGCCAGTCCCTCAGCCGGGACGGCGTCGCCGGGCAGCTCAAACGCATCCGCAAGGGCATCCGGACGGCCTTCGATGACACGGACTAGGGGTTTGTCCCGACACATGACCCCGGGAACGCCCGTCAGGGAGGTACGGCCGTGACGCACGAAGACGCCATTTCCGCATTGCTGGGTGCCAGGCCGGGGGACGCCCCCCTCCCCCGGCCCACGGCCGCCGCCTTCAGCGCCGCTCGCGAGCACGTGGCGCATTGCTCGGATTGCTGGGAGGCCCTGCGGCTGGCGCACGAGCTGGCGGCCGGTGCCGCCCCGCCCGGTGCAGATCGCATGGCGGCTCTCTTCGGCTGCGGCCAGACCCGGGACGACCTGTGGCAGCTCGTCGGCCTCGAGGCCGTCGCCATCCGCAACGGCCATCCCGACCTGGCCCGCCATCTCGGCTGGTGCCTCGCGTGCCGCGGCCGCCTCGCGGAGCTCGTGGTCGTCGAAGCCATCGCCGCTCGCGGCGAGCTCGGAGACGCCATCGCCGCTCCTGCCGCGGCACCCTGGCGCGACGTCGCCGGCCGCGCGGGCGAGACCGTGCGCGAGATCGTGGGCCGCATCGTCGTCGGCGTTCGTCAGGCCGCCGCCGCGTTCACCGAGGTCCCCGACGGCTTCGCGGTCCTGGCCCCCGCCGGGGGCGGCGCGATGCGCGGCGAGGCCGCGACGTTGCCGCACGCTGCACTCGGCCAGCACATGCAGTTCGCCCTCGCCGACTCCGGGCTGTGGGCCGAGATGGCGCTCGAGCCGGCGGGCCGCGAGCGCGTCGGGCTGGCGCTCTCGGTCTCGGGCCCCACGCCCCATCGGCTCTCCGTCCACCTGCGCGAGCTGCTCGCGGATCGCACCGAGCTGGTCGCGCGCTACACCGTTCACGACGTCACCCCGGTCCTCGTGAAGGGACTGCGGCCGGGGCGCTACGTCCTCGAGATCCACGAGAGGGACCAGGCGCTCCGCTTCAAGCTCCGTTTCGACGTCGAGCTCGGCGCGTGACACGCGTGGCCCGCGGCCTGGCGCACGCGGTGGACCCAGCCCCCCATCCGATGCTAGGTGCCGTCCTCCGAGACGACGTTCGTGCTCGACCGAGCAGGACCGACAGAGCTCCGCTGGCCGCGCGCCGACGCCTCGCCGCGCGGATCCGGCATCTCCCGAATGCGGCAGCCATCCGTCCGGTGATGCGGCTCGTCCCCGTTCTGTGGGTCGAGGCCGTCGGCGGTTCACTGCGATGGCGTCTCGACATACCGGAGCACGACCTCGGCGAGCCGCTGCACGAGGAGGTGCGCCAGCCGTGCGACGAGGCGACGCTTCGGGCCCTCGTCGACGGCGCGGCCGAGCTCCTGCACGGAGCCGAGCATGCCGGCTTCGCGCGCGAGGCGCAGGCGCGTGGCGCCGTCCTCTATCGCACCCTCGTCCCCGAGCGCCTGCGGCCGAAGCTGCGCGCGCTGGCCGGACGACCGCTGCTCGTCAGCACCTCGCTCACGGGGCTGCCCTGGGAGCTGCTCCACGACGACGAGGAGTTCTGGGGGCTGCGCTACGGCCTCGGCAAGCGGCTGCTGCTCGATCGCCCCGTCGCGGCGCTCGGCA
This sequence comes from bacterium, assembly GCA_026129405.1. Classification (NCBI taxonomy): domain Bacteria; species bacterium. The sequence continues at coordinate 322,517 of JAHCID010000002.1, read as the reverse complement.
GCGCGGGGCCTGCAGGGGCGCGGCCGCGCGCCCTCGTCATCGCCTCCGACCCGCGCGGCGACCTGCCGTTCGTGCGCCGCGAGGCCGACGCCATCTGCGAGGCGCTGGAGGCGCGCTGCGACGTCGTCTGCATCGCCGATCGCCTGGCCACGTTCGACGCCGTCAGCGCCTACCTCGGCGAAGGCTTCTCGCTCATCCACTGGGCGGGGCACGTCGTCGCCGACGCCGCGGGCACGCCCGGGCTGCTGCTCGCCGACGAGCGCGTCCTCTCGCCGCACGTCGTCGAGTCGAACCTCGCGGGCCGGCCGCTGGTGTTCCTCAACGGCTGCGCCAGCGCACGCGGCGCCTCCACCGGCGGCGAAGGCGACGGCGGCGCCTGGGAGGCGACCGTCTCGAGCGTCGCCAACGGCTTCCTCTTCGGCGGTGCGCTGGGCGTCGTCGGCACCCTGTGCGAGGTCAGCGACCGCCATGCCGCCCCGCTCGCCGAGCGCTTCTACGCGCAGGTCCTCGGTGGCGCCACGCTGGGCGAGTCGCTGCGCCACGCGCGCGCCGGCTGCCGTGCCGACGTCGACTGCGAGCGCTCGCCGAGCTGGCTGTCGTTCGTCCTCTACGGCAATCCCGGGCAGCGGCTGCTCGCGCCCCCCGACGACGAGACCCCGGCGGCGCTACCCGTCGTCGTCGAGGCGCCGACGCCCGGCGCCCTCCCGGCCCGCGGCGCCGGTGCGTCGGCGCTGCGCGATCGGCGGCGCTGGCTCACGTTCCTGCTTCTCGTGATCGCGATCGCCGGCGGGGTCCTGTGGCGCCATCGGGTGCGGCCGGCGTCCCCGCTCGTGATCGGCGTCATGGAGGTGAAGGCCCGCGGCGCCGCGCCGGCGTGGATGCGCGAGCTGACGCGCGACGGGCTCATCACCATCCTGAGCAAGTTCCCGCCCATGCAGGTGGTGTCGCGCCAGAAGATCGACTTCGTGCGGACCAAGCGCCAGATCGGCGAGCTGGAGGCGGCGGAGGCGCTCGGCATGACGCGGCTGCTCTCGGCCACGGTCTCGGTCGACGCGTCGCTCGTGACCCTCGACCTCGAGGTGATCGACCCCGCCAGCGGCATCCTCGTCGCGAGCGAGCGGGTGCAGGGGCCCGAGTCGGAGCTGATGCACCTCGAAGCGGAGTTCGCGCTCCAGGCGCTGCGCGCCCTCGGGTTGTCGCCGACGGCCGAGCAGGTCCAGGCGGCGCTCGCGACCCGCGGACCCGAGACGCTGCGCGCGTACCGCCTCCTCAGCGAGACGCTCGGCGAGCCGACGCCGCCGTCCGGCGGCACCTCCGGCACGACGCCGCCGCCCACCCCCGATCGGCCCGCCCCCGACACCTCGTGGCTCTTCGACGGCGGCGTCGCGTTTGCGCAGGCGCCCGACGACGACGAATCCGCCATCCGCACGCTGCTCGGCCGCTACGCCGAGGCACTCCAGGCCAAGAGCGTCGAGCGCCTGGCCGCCCTCCAGCTGACCATGAGCGACGCCCAGCGGGCGTCGCTCGACCGCTACTTCGCGAACGCCGGCGACCTCGCGGTGCGCATCGACGACGTCGACGTGCTCGTCGAGGGCGACGAGGCGCTCGCCACGTTCACGCGCCTGGACGCGTTCACCGACGGCGGCACCGGACGTACGATGCGGCTCGAGGTGCGCATCACGGGAACCCTGGTGAAGAACGCGGGCGCCTGGAAGATTCGCGGGCTGCGGGAGCCGTCGTGAAACGCCGCATGGCGGTCCTCGTGCTCGGCGTCGCGTGCCTCGTCGCCGCGCCGCCGGCGCAGGCCGACGAGCTGCGCGACCAGTTCCGGGCCCGCACGCGGACGGGCCAGCGTGTCCGCACGCTCCTCTCCCCGCTCGGCCGCCTGCTCGCCGATCAGATGTCGCGCGCGGTGCCGGTGACCTCGGGTTCGCCCGGCGTCACCTTCCGCTTCGACTACGCGAGCGGCGCCTTCGAGCGCGAAACCGAAGTCCTCGGCCAGCTCTTCGTCGAGCAGGCGAAGACGATCGGTCGCGGCAAGTGGAACGTCCGCATGAACTGGTCGTACATCGACTTCCGCTCCATCGACGGCATGGATCTCGACGACCTGCACGACACGCATCCACCGATGGTCACCGACGTGGGCGGCATCCAGGGCACCGTGCGCGTGCCCAAGCTGTCCCTCGGCATCGTCACCAACCAGGTGACGACGAGCGCCACCGTCGGGCTCACCGACGATCTCGACCTCGACCTCACGATCCCCGTGCTCTACACCGAGCTCGACTTCGCGCTCAGGCTCAAGCCCACCGGCGCACCGCTCCAGCAGGACGACGAGGCGCTCGACCACTTCGGAATCGGCGACATCCTCCTGCGTGCCAAGTACCGCCTCCTCTACGGCGACCACGGCACGGTCGCGGCGGGCCTCCAGCTGCGCTTCCCGACGGGCAGCCGCGGCGACTTCCAGGGTACCGGCGTCTTCGAGGTGAGCCCCGCGCTCTATGCGACCTCGCGCGCGTATCCGCTCGGTGGACCGTTCAGCATCCGCGGCCACGTGAACGCGTTCGTCGACTTCAACACGAACGACGTCGCGCGCAGCCAGGCGCGCGCCTCGCTCGGCCTCGACCTCCACATCGGCAGCCGCGCGACGCTGGGCCTCGCATTCCTCGCGCGCGAGCCGTTCGCGAAGATCGGCGGGCCGGGCACCTTCGACTGGCCGCGCTGTCGCGCCAACCCGGCCACCGGCGCATGCGACGGGCCGATCACCTACGCGCCGGTCTTCGGGCTCAGCCGCGGGCGGCCGAGCTTCTACGATCTCGCGATCGGCGGGCGTACGCTCCTCTGGCGCGACACGCTGATCGGCTTCGTCAGCGTCCTCGTCCCGCTCAACGACGACGGCTTCCGCGCCGAGGCGATCCCGATCGTCGGCATCGAAGCGGCGTTCTAGTGTCCCGAGTCCGAAGTTCGTTGCCGAGGATCGGGTGGGATCGCGCCGCCCGGCGCGGCGCGACGACGAGGCATGGCCGTCGCCATGGTGAGGAGGAGCAACGCAGGCGGGCGGCGTGAGATCGCCCGAGATCTGGTGACGAACTTCGGGCTCGGGACACTAGAGCCGCACGGCGCCGACCGCGGACACCACGCGACGGATCGCCTCGGCCTGGTTGTGGGCGTCGAGCTTCGCGAGCACGTGCCGCAGGTGCGTGCGCACGGTCGCGCGGCTGACGGCGAGCGCGCACGCCGCCTCGTCGAGCGTGCAGCCCTCGACCAGCAGGGCGACGAGCCGCGCCTCGGACGGGGTGAGGCGGAACAGGTCGCGCAGCACCACGGCCGGAACCTGCGGCGGCCGCGCGGGATCGCGCACGACGAGGAGCACGGTCGCGTCGGCCGCCGCGATCCCGCGCGGCAGGGCGCTCGCCAGGAGCTGGAGCGGGCGGCGGCCGCTGGGACGCGGCAGCGCGAGCACGCCGCCCTGGCCGCGCGCGGTCGCGGCGACCAGCCGGCGCAGCGCCCCGGTCGTGCGCCGGTCGGCGGCGTGGAGGCCGTCCGCGCCCTGGCGCAGGCCGTCGCCGCCGCGGAGCAGCGCACGCCCGCGCTGGTTCTGGTGCAGCACGCGCCCGCGGGCGTCGAGCATGAGGATGGCCGGATCGACGGTCTCGAACGACGCCTCCATGGCGAGCCGGGCGGCTTCCGCGGCGGCCAGCCGATCCTCGCGTTCGGCGGCGCGCTGGAGATGGCGCAGCACGATCTCGACCGCGGCCGTCTCGTCGGCGTCGAGATGGCCGCGCGCACGGCTGCGCGCGAGGCTCACCACGGTGATCCCGCGCGCCGGCGTCATGACCACGCCGAAGCCGCCGCAGCCGAGCCCCTGCGGCCGCAGCCACTCCTGGAAGTACGCCGAACCCAGCAAGGCACCGTCGTCGCAGACCGACGCGGCCGGGATCCATCCGCCGGGCGCGAGGCGCGCCGGATCGACGCGCTCGCCGTAGGCGTTGTGCTCGGGCCGGCCCCAGCGCGCATCGTAGGCGCGACGAAACGCGTCGTCGTGCCCGACCGTGACGTCCATGCGGCTGGCGCCGGTCGCGGGGTCGAGCGTGAAGAAGCCGAGCGCCGGACAGCGCACCAGCGCGCCGAGCCCCTCGAGCACGGCCGGCCAGCGCTCCCGCCGCGCGCCGAGATCGTGGATGAGGCCAATCAGCTCCGTGGGAACGCCCATGCCGCGCCCGGACTATCGCACGCCGGGCACGCGCGGCGTCAACCGACCGTCGCTCGCGGCGACGCAGCGTCATCGCGCGCCGGATGCGCGCCGGCGGCGCGCGCCCGTGGCGCGCATGGCGGCGGCCCGCGGCGCCGGGTCCGCCCCCGCCACCAGCTCCGCGGCGACCTCGGCGATCGCCGCGCGCAGGATACGGGCGACCACGTCGATCTGCGCCGGGGTGATCACCAGCGGCGGACAGAGGACGAGGAGATCGCCGCTCGCGCGGACGATGAGCCCGCGCCGCAGAGCGGCCTCGCGGATACGCAACGGGACGCGGTCCTCGGGTGCGAACGGCGCACGCGACGCCCGCTCGCGCACGATCTCGATCGCCGCCATGAGCCCGCGCGCGCGCACCTCGCCCACGATCGGCAGGTCGCCGAGCGCCTCGAGCCGGCGGCGGAACTGCGGCGCCTTGCGGCGCACGTCGGCGACCAGGCGTTCGCGCTCGAGGATGTCGAGGTTGGCCAGCGCCGCCGCGCAGGCGACGGGATGGCCCGAGTACGTGAAGCCGTGGTGCAGGACGAAGTCCTCCCCCGCCCCGACGAGGACGTCCCACACCCGGTCGTGCAGGATGACGCCGCCGAGCGGCTGGTAGCCGCTCGTCACGCCCTTCGCGAAGACGAGCACGTCCGGCACGACCCCGGTGTGCTGGATGCCGAACATCTTGCCGGTACGCCCGAAGCCGGTGATCACCTCGTCGACGACGAGCAGCAGGTCGTACCGGTCGCAGATGGCGCGCAGGCGCTCGAACCAACCGGCCGGCGGTACGATCACGCCGCCGACGCCCTGCACCGGCTCGACGATCACCGCGCCGACGCGCGCCGGTCCCGCCTCGACGACGACCCGCTCCAACGCGTCGATACAGGCGACCGCGCACGCCGGACGCGCGAGCCCGAGCGGGCAGCGCCAGCAGTACGGCCGCGGCGCGCGGTGGACGCCCGGCATCATCGGCCCGTAGTGGCGGTGGAAATTGTCGAGCCCGGTGAGGCTGGCGGCCCCCGTCGAGGAGCCGTGGTAGGCGCCCTCGAGGGCGACGAAGCCGATCTTGTCCGGCTGGCCACGCAGCCGCCGATACAGGCGCGCGAGGCGGATCACGGTCTCGTTCGACTCCGAGCCGCCGGACGTGAACACCACGTGCCGCAGGCCGGGCGGTGCCAGGCGAGCGAGCCGCGTCGCGAGACGGATCGCGGGCTCCGAGGTGAAGCCGAGCAACGTCGGCACGAAGGCCAGCCGGCGCGTCTGCGCGGCGACGGCGCGCGCGATCTCGCCGCGTCCGTGGCCGACGCCGACGTTCCACAGCGCGGCGAGACCGTCGATGTACCGCTTGCCGTCCGCGTCCCACACGTGGATGCCGCGCCCGCGCACGAGTCGCAGCGTGCCGCGGCGCCGGGCCACGGCCGGCGAGCCGAAGCCGTGGATCAGGTGCGCACGGTCGAGCCGATCGAGCACGTCTCGCACCCGCTCCTACGAGCATTCCGTCGCGGCAGGCGTCAAGCCGCGGACGCGGCGCGCGGCTCAGGGCGTGGCGCTCGCGGTCTTGCTCGGCGCCGCGGGCGCCTTCTTCGCGCTGCGCGCGGACGCGCCGCCGGCCCGGGCACCGGCGTTGGGAGCGGTCCTGGCAGCGGACTTGGCGGTGTTGCTCTTCGCAGGCGCGGCCTTCGCGGGTGCAGTCCTGGCGGGCGCAGGCTTGGCGGACGCGGGCTTGGCCGACGCCGTCTTGCCCGCCGACTTGGCGGACGCCGGCGCCGAGGCTGCCTTCGCCGCGCCGGTCTTCTGCGCACTGCGCTTGGTGGTGGCGGTGGGCGCCTTCTTCGCCGCGGCCGCGCGGCGCTTGGGCGCGGGCTGCTGGGCGGCCATCTGGGCGTCCGGGTCGTCGATGCGCTGCGCGAGCAGCAGCACCGTGTCGACGTACGCATCGGAGCGGTTGTAGTGCCAGATCACGCGCCGCTTCTCGGCGTCCGTGCTGGTCGGCGTCCAGCCGAACGAGGCCAGGTAGCGCGCGCAGGAGCTGGCGGCGTCGGCGGTCGAGAAGAGGTCGACGTGGCCGTCGCCGTCGCCGTCGCGGCCGTGCTTCAGATAGCTCGTCGGCAGGAACTGCGGGTTGCCGAACGCGCCCGAGCCGGAGCCGCGGATCTCGAGCGGATCGTACTGGAGGCGGTCGGCGACGGCGAAGGTGGCCAGCACCTCGGGATAGAACGTGTCCTCGAGATAGCGGCCGCGCGCGCGCACGCGCTCGACGGTGACCGGATCGCCGGCGCCGTGGCGCTCGATGTTCCAGCGCAGGTTCGCGGGCTCGTTCGCCATCGCGAGGCGCGCGAGGCGGTGCAGGATGCGGCTCGTGCCGACGTTCCGCCCGCAGCCGGTCTCGACGTACATGATCGCCGCGACCACGGTGCCCGGCACGCCGTGCGTGACCTCGGCCGCGCGCAGGACCTCGAGGTGCTGGTCGTAGCAGCGTCGCGCCGCCTGGGCCGCGGCCGCGGTGCGGAAGTTGCGGTAGCGGGAGGTCGGCTCGCGCGGATCGAGCCCGAAGGGCAGGCCGTCGAACGCCGGCATGCGCGGATCGGAGAACGTGCGCACGGCGCGCTCGCGCGGGACGCCGTCGGCGACGAGCTTGTCGACGAGGTAGTCCCAGCCGCCCACGTCGGCGTGCGCGACGCCCGCCGCGAGCAGGGCGAGCCCCACCGCCAGTCCCCCGATCGCCCCCCGCCACGTTCCCGCCGTCCACGTCCTTTTCATGCTGCGCTCCACCACCACGACGTCGTGTCCCGCGACCGTTCTAGCGCACTCCCTCATGTCGGCACAGCGACGGTGGATCTTGAGCCCGGCTCAGCCCTCGAGCACGGCGCCGTCGGGGACCACCCGCGCGCCGTCGCCCGCGCGCAGCGTGACGTTGCCGCGCGCCACCGCCCGGCCGGCGAAGCGGACGTCGCCCTCGACGACGAAGCGCGCGCAGTCGACGAGCGAGGGCGCCCCGGCGGGGAAGCGCGCCTCCAGCTCGGGCACCTGGCGGAAGAAGGTCTGGTCGAGATCGACGTAGAGCGGCCCCAGCGTGCGCCGCGGCGACACGACCACGTGCCAGTCCGGCGCCAGCAGGTAGGCGTCGGACCAGAGCGCGAGCAGGTCGGACGTGGTCTTCACCGGCACGAGCCGCGCCCGCGGCACGCAGAGCGCGCGGGCCCCGGGGAAGATCGCGATCGCGGCGCCCATCGCGCTCTCGAGCTGCACCACGCGGGGCGAGCGCGGATCGTCGGGATCGACCGGCTTCTCGTTGGCGATCAGCGGCAGCGGCAGGACGCCGCGGTAGGCGTCGAGCGCGCTGCGCAGCGCGCGCAGGTTCACCCACAGGTTGTTGGTGTTGAAGTAGCGGTGGACGGCGATGTCCTGGAAGTCGGCCCTCTCGTCCTCGGGGCACTGCGCGCTCTCGCGCAGGAGGAGTCCGCCGTCACGGCCGCGCGCGAGGTGCCCGCCCTTCTTGTCGGCCTCGGTCCGCTCGGCGACCTCCATCGCGAAGGGTGCGCCGCTCGACGCGAACCAGCCGAGGATGTCGAGGTCGAGCACGGCGCCGAGGTTGTCGGCGTTGGACACGAACGCGTGCTCGAAGCCGCCGTCGAGCAGCGCCGCCAGCGTGCCCGACGTCTCCAGCGCCGCGTAGATGTCGCCGTGCCCGGGCGGACACCACTCGTGCTCCGGCTCCCGCGGCCACGACACCGGCGCGAGCCCGTCGCGCGTGATGCGCGGCACCTTGTGCTGGAGGAAGTCGAGCGGGATGCCGAGCACCGGCAGCGTCGGATACCTCGCGAGCGCGGCGAGCGAGGCGTCGCGGGTGCGGAAGCTGTTCATGAGCACGAGCGGCAGGCGGCAGCCGTGCTCGCGGCGCAGGTGCAGGACCTGGCCGACGATGACGTCGAGGAACGAGTGCCCGTCCTTCGCGGGCAGAAGCGACTTCGCCTGCGTCATGCCCATGGTCGTGCCGAGGCCGCCGTTCAGCTTCACGACGACGGTACGGTCGAGCGCGACGCGGCCGGCGTCGCGCACGTCGTGGAGCTCGGTGCTGCGCGGCAGGTCGTCGACGGGGCTGATGTCGCGGCACGAGATGGTGCCCTGCTCGCCGGCGGCGAAGCGCGTGAACGCGTGCCGGAAGGTCTCGATCGCGAGACCGGGAAGCCCCGCGCCGCGCATCTTCTCCGCGAATCGCGCGAAGGGATCGGACGCCATGGTCGGCCGACTTACCATCGCCCACGCGGACGCGCCACGCGGACGCGCCTCGCGGACGCGCCTCGCGACCGCGCATCCGACACGGCACGCGCCACGCACGGGGCGGCGCGACTTGACCGGCTCGCGCAGCGGATGGGAAGCCGGAATCCGATGCGGACTCGTCTGCTCGCCCCCGTGCTCGCCGTCGCCGTCCTCGCCGCCGCGCCGTGCGCCGATCTCCTCGTGCCGGAGCCGGCCGACGCCGCCCCCGTGAAGACCGCGCGCTGCCGCCGTGCGGCCAGCAAGCTCGAGGCCCTCGAGCGCCGCATCGAGCGCGCCCGCCGCGCGCGGCCCGCACGCGCGAGGCGGCTCGCCCGCCTCGGCCGCTCGATCGCCGACCGCTGCGTGGCGCTCAACCAGGTGCAGGTGCTGGGAACGCACAATAGCTACCATATCCAACCCGGCCCGCAGCTGTTCCCCATCCTGGTCGCCTTCAGCCCGCTCTTCCTCGACGTCGAGTACACGCACGTCCCGCTGGAGGAGCAGCTCGAGACGCAGGGCATCCGCCAGATCGAGCTCGACGTCTTCGCCGACCCGCACGGCGGCCTCTACGCGCGCCGCGGCGCCCTCACCGTCATCGGCCGGGACCCCGACACGAACATCCCCGAGCTGCTCGCGCCGGGCTTCAAGGTCCTGCACACGCAGGACGTCGACTTCGAGACCACGTGCCTCACCTTCGTCGACTGCCTCCGCACGGTGAAGGCGTGGTCCGACGCCAACCGCGGCCACCTGCCGATCATGATCATGGTCGAGCTGAAGGACGACCCGATTCCCGACCCCGGCCTCGACTTCGCGATCCCGATCCCGATCCTCGGGCCGGAGCTCGACGCGCTCGACGCCGAGATCCGCAGCGTCTTCCCGCCGGAGCGGCTGATCACGCCCGACGACGTGCGCGGCAAGGCCGCGACGCTCGACGAGGCGGTGCGCACGCGCGGCTGGCCGTCGCTGCGCGAGAGCCGCGGCCGCGTGCTGTTCGCGCTCGACAACGGCGGCGCCAAGTCGGCGCTCTATCGGGAAGGCCGCCCGAGCCTCGAGGGCCGCGTGCTCTTCACGAACGCCGATCCCGGCGCGCCCGACGCCGCCTTCGTCAAGCGCAACGACCCGATCGGCGACACCGACATCCCGGACCTCGTCGCCACGGGCTACATCGTGCGCACACGGGCCGACGGCGACACGCGCGAGGCCCGCAGCGGCGACACCGCGCCGCGCGAAGCGGCGCTGGCGAGCGGGGCCCAGTACGTCAGCACCGACTACCCGGTGCCGAACCCGGACTTCGGTACCGGATACCAGGTCGCGATCCCCGACGGCGCGCCGGGCCGCTGCAATCCGGTGAACGCGCCGCGGGGGTGCCGGTCGTGGGCGCTCGAGACGCCCACCGACTGACGTACGCGAACGGCCTACTGGCAGGCCGGGTTCTTCTTCAGGTTCTCGAGCAGCGTGTTGCAGGTGCCGACCAGCGAGCTCTTGCCCTCGGGCGTCGCGGCCGTCTGCTTGAAGCCTTCCGTCTGCGCGTCGAGGGCCTTGTTGAGCGTGTCGCGGCCCGCCTCGGGCAGCTTCGGCAGGCAGGCGTGGAACGCGGCGATGTAGTCGTCGCACTCCTTCACGCCGACGCCGCTGTCCGCGGGGCCGCCCCCATGCTCTCCGCCGCCGCAAGCGATCAACGTCATCGCCGTCGCCACCATCAGGGCACCGAACATCTGTCTCATAACGACCCTCCTTCCGGCGCCCGCCTGTATCCGGGGTGGCTGAGGGGCGCAACCTGCGACGAGCCCAAGCGCGGCGCTTGCGTCGTCCGACCGGCACCGGATGGTGGGCCGCCATGGCCGCATCGCTCGCCGACGACCCGCATCCGCCGCTGCCCGACGAGGCGCGCGCGGCGCTGCTCGAACGCTTCAACGCGATCAACCGCCCGCTCTTCGGCGGTCACCTCGGCTACCGCCTGGTCGACGCACGGCGCGGCTGGGCGCGGCTCGAGGTCGAGAGCCGTCCCGAGCTGACGAACCCGCACGGCGTCATGCACGGCGGGGCCAGCTTCGGGCTCGCCGATTCGGCGGTCGCCGCGGCGCTGCTGACGATCTATCCGCCCGGCAACGCGCTGCTCACCATCGAGATGAAGATCAACTACCTCGAGCCCATCGCCGGCGGCACCGTCGCGGCCGAGGCGCGCGTCCTGCGCGCGAGCCGGCGCAGCGCCTACGCCGAGGTCGACGTGCTCGCGGGCGGCAAGCTCGCCGCCCGCGCCACCACCACCTATATGATCAAGCCGCCGCCCGGCTGAGGCACCGCCGCCGCGTCGTCGTCGAGCGGCGCGAGCCCGCGGATGGCCGGGCCGGCCAGCCGCGCACCGTCGGCGGCGAAGCGCGAGCCGTGGCAGGGGCAGTCCCAGGTCGCCTCCGCCTCGTTCCAGGCGACGATGCAGCCGCGGTGCGGGCAGACCGCCGAGCGCTCGGCGACGCGACCGTCCTCGTCGCGGTACACCGCGACCTTGCGCAGGCCGCGGCGAACGACGGCGCCGTGGCCCGGGCGAATCGCCTCGACCTCGGCCACGTCGCCGGGCGTCAGCCAGCTGCCGAGACGTGCGGCGACCCCGAGCGCACCGCGTGAGAGGTCGCCGACGGCGCGCAGCCGCAGCCGGCTCGGGTCGTAGACCTCGGACCAGGGATTGCCGCGGCCGGCGATCTCGTCGGCGACCAGCATGCCGGCGATCGTCCCGTGCGTGAGGCCGGTGCCCGAATCGCCGGTGGCGATCCAGACCTGCGGGCGGGAGCCGACGCGGCCGATGAAGCCGAGCCCGTCGAGCGACGCGAGCACCTGTCCCGACCAGCGATGGGTGACGTCGCCCAGCATCGGGAAGCGCTCCCGCGCCCAGGTCTCGAGCCGATCCCAGCGTCCCGGCGACGCGCCGGCGTCGCCGGTGCGATGGTCCTCGCCGCCGACGACGAGCAGGTCCGCGGCGCCGTCTGGCCCCCGGACCACCCGCACGTAGTGGAACGGCTCCGCCGTGTCCCAGTACAGCGCCACCGGCACCGTCCCCGCCGGGATCGTGGCCGCGATGGCGTAGGTACGATTCGCCACCTGCTTCTCCTCGAGCCCGTGGACGTCGGTGAGCGGCGCATGGGTCGTCAGCACGACGGCATCGGCCTCCACCGTACGCTCGCCCGCCACGACGACGCGGACCGGCCCGTCGCCGCCGAGCTCGACGGCGCGCGCGCGATAGACGTGGCCGCCGTGGCGCTCCACGGCGGCCGCGAGGCCGCGCAGCAGGCGCACCGGATCGCACTGGGCCTGGTGCGCGATGCGCAGGCAACGCCCGGTGGCGAGACCGCGCACGGGCGGGTGCGTCGCCTCCTCGACGTCGAAACCGACCTGGCGCGCCGCCGCCGCCTCGTCGTCGAGCCGCCGGGGATCGTCGCCGGGCTGCGGGCAGAGCCAGCCGTCGACGCGCTCGAAGCCGCAGTCGATCTCCTCGAGCAGCACGATGGCCTCCAGGCGATCGATCGCGGCGGCGTGGCTGCGGGCCGCGAGCCAGGCCCGCTCCTGGCCGTGGATGCGCACGATGCGCGCCCATCCGTCGTCGAGCCAGGTGGTGAGGTGCGCCGTCGAGCGGGCCGTGTCGCCGCAGACGACGCCACGCTCGTCGAGCACGACGACGCGCCGCCCCTCGCGTGCGAGCAGATACGCGCTCGCGAGCCCGGCAGCACCGGCACCGACGACGCAGACGTCGGCGTGCACGTCACCCGTGAGCGGCAACGGACGCGCGGCGGCCTCGGCGAGCGGGTCGATCCACGGCACGCGATTCATGCGGTCCCTCCTCCCGGCCCGCCGCACCAGCGCGCATGGCCACACCCGCAGAGCAGCATCCGTGCCGAGCCGGCGTCCGCGCCGCTTGCGGCGTGCGCGTACGCGGACTCGCGCCGCGTCTACACTTTACAAGGGCTCCGCCGCCCGGCCGTCCGAATCGGCGCGGAGAATCGGGCCGGCACCGCTCGTGCAAGGAGCGCCCGTGGAACGCCGCCGCGCAACGCGGCCGGCTCCAGGGAGGACACACGAATGAACGCTGATACCCTGAAGGGCCAGTGGAAGCAGCTCCGCGGCCACGTCCAGAAGCAGTGGGGCAAGCTCACCAACGACGACCTCGATCAGGCCGAGGGCGAGGCCGACATCCTCGCCGGCAAGATCCAGGAGCGCTACGGGCGGACGAAGGAAGAGGCCCGCAAGGAGATCGACTCCTGGCTCCAGTCGCAGTGAGAAAGGAGGCGTGCATGCGCTCGTCATCGCTGTCGCGTCTCGCCGTCGCCGGCATCGTGGCGCTCGTCGCGATCGGCTGCGGCGACCGCGAGCCCACCACCACCGCCGCCACCGACACCGCCCGGAACACCCGTGACGCCGGCGGCGGCACCGTCACCCCACTCGACCAATCCGAATCGGCCGCCGATCGCGAGACGACGCGCCGCATTCGCGAGGCGCTGGTCGAGAACGACGCCCTGTCGACCAACGCGAAGAACGTGAAGGTCGTCACCGTCGAAGGTGCCGTCACCGTGCGCGGTCCCGTGAACAGCCCTGCGGAGAAGGCGACCGTGGTCGCGCTCGCGCAGAAGGTCGCGGGTCCCGCCAAGGTCGTCGATCAGCTCGAGGTGGCGGCGCCGTGAGGCGCACGCCGCCCAGGAGGTAGATCCATGGCAAGCTCCGTCGTCTGCATCGCCCGCACCGAGCTCCAGGCCGAGGCCGTCGTGATGGACCTCAAGGCCGCGGGCTTCTCGGGCAACGACATCTCCGTCCTCTTCCCCGACACCAGCACCACGCGCGACTTCGCGCACGAGCAGAACACCAAGGCCCCCGAGGGAGCGGCGGCCGGTGCCGGCACCGGCGGCGTCCTCGGCGGCGCCCTCGGCTGGCTCGCAGGGATCGGGGCGCTCTCCATCCCCGGCCTCGGTCCGTTCATCGCGGCCGGGCCGATCATGGCCGCGCTGAGCGGTGCGGCCGTCGGGGCCACCGTCGGTGGGCTCACGGGCGCGCTCGTCGGGCTCGGCGTCCCCGAGTTCGAGGCGAAGCGCTACGAGGGTAAGATCCAGGACGGCAACATCCTGATCGCCGTCCATACCGAGGACGGCAAGCAGAAGGCGCGCGCGAAGGAGATCTTCGACCGCGCCGGCGCCGAGGACGTCGCGTCGGCGAGCGAAGCCCGCGTCTGACGTCCCTCGTCGTCGCCCCGCCGACGCTGCCGCCCGGCAGCGCGGCGGGGCCGATCGCGCCGCCCGCGCCTGCGCGAACGGCGCCTCCACCCCGGCGACCTCGAAGGGATCGACGACGTCGATCACGAAAACGCCCGCACCGGCCATCGCCCCGCGCGGGCGCAGCCGCACACCGTACGACCCGTCTTCCCCGCCGCCGCGCACGCGCTACAGTGCGCGACGGCACATGACAGCTCCCGACGGCGCCGTCCGCACGAGCCCGATGCGTCCCGTTCCCGTGATGCTCGGCCTGGCCGGCCTGGTGCTCACGTGGTGGCTGTCGGACATCGTCCTCCTCACCTTCCTCGCCATCGTGCTGGCCTGTGCGCTCCAGCCGGTGCACGGCCTGCTGACGCGTCACGGCGTTCCGCGCGGGCCGGCGATCGTCGCGGTCTACGTCGCCGTGCTGCTCCTCGTGCTGGTGGCCGCCGTCGCCGTCGTCCCGATCGTCGTCGACCGCGTCGTCGCCTTCCTCATGGAGCTGCCGCGCCACTACGACGCCGTCCTTGCGGCGCTCCATGAGAGCCGGTTGCGCCTGCTGCGGTTGCTCGGGTCGCGGCTCCCCGCGCTCGACGCCGTCCCCGCGACGATCACCGGCGCGCTGTCGATGGACTCGTTGCGCGGCGTCTTCGGTCTGACGACCGGCGTCCTGGCCGCCGTGTCGCTGGCGGTCGCGACCTTCGCGCTCTCGCTCTACTGGGCGCTCGACGTGCCGCGGGTCGAGCGCCTCGTGCTGTCGCTGGTCCCGGTCGAGCGGCGCGCCGAGGCGCTCTCGGCATGGCACGAGCTGGAGGCGCGTCTCGGCGCCTTCGTCCGCGGCCAGGTGCTGGTGATGATCGCCGTCGGCGTCGCCGCTGCCGCCGGCTACGCGGCGATCGGTCTGCCGGACGCCATCGTGCTCGGCCTGATCGCCGGCGTCTGCGAGGCCATTCCCGTCGTCGGCCCGCTGGTCGCCGCGGTGCCGGCGATCCTCCTCGCGCTGCCGCTCGGCAGCGGCACGGTGCTCGCGGTGACCGCCTGGGCGTCGCTCGTGCAGCTCGTCGAAAGCCACGTGCTGATGCCGCGCGTGATGGCCCACGCCGTCGGCCTCAGCGCTCTCGCTTCGCTGCTCGCCCTGCTCGTCCTGGGCTCGCTGGTCGGGCCCCTCGGCGTGATCGCCGCCATCCCCGCCGCCGTCGCGCTCCAGGTGCTCGTCGAGCGCTCGGTCCTCGGCGACGGGCTCGACGTGCCCGCGAGCGAGCCGGCGACGCTGCGCGGCCTGTGGGCCCGCGCGCGCAGCCTGCGGACGCGGCTGCGCGAGCGGTTGCGGCAGCGCGAGACGCGCATGGGGATCGATCCGGCCTCGCCCGACCACCGCGGCGACGAGCTGGATCAGCGCCTCGAGACCGCCGTCGAGCGCATCGTGCGTCGTCTGGGCGCCGCCCAGGCGACGCTGCGCGCCGCCCCGTCGGCGGAGGCGGCGCGCATCCTCCACGAGCTCGACGCCGCGGTGCGGGAGATCGAGCTGGCGACGGCGCCGCTCGACGCCGCCACCGAGCCGTCGCCACGGCACGCCGAGCGCGTGCACGCCGCCGTCGAGCACGCCGCGGCGGTCCTGCGGCGGCTCGACGACGGCGCATCGACGGCCTGAGGTCAGAACAGGTCGTCGAAGAAATCGCCGACCTTCTTCTCGAGGTCGTCGAGGAAGTCGCCGCCGTCGTCGGCGATGTCCTGGAAGACCGACGGCATCAGGTTCTGGATCTCGTCCGGCGCGAAGAGGCCGAACGGCGCCTCGCCGGCGGGCGCGAAGCGGTTGCGCACGCGCGGATCGCCGTTGGCGATCGCCGCCACGTTGACGCGCGGGATGGCCTCGCCGAAGCGCGCTTCGATCGCGTCGAGAAATGCATTGGCGATGAGGGCGTGGGCCGTGCGCGTCGGATGGACGCCGTCGAGCCCGAAGACGCCGCCCAGGTACTTCGTGGTGAGGACGAGCGTCCCGTCGCCGCGGACGTCGTAGCCCGTGGTCGCGATCCCGTCGAAGAGCGCGAACACGTCGACGCGGGCGACGGGAACGCCGCGCGTCGTCTCGATCTCGTCGAGGGCGGCGGCGATCTCCGCGTTGAAGGCCTGGATCGTGGCGCGGATGCGCGCCCGCTCGTCGGCGTCGAGCACGTCGCCGCACGACGGCGTCGGCAGGGTGGCGGTGTCGAGATCGAGCGGCAGGAGGTCGTCGGCGGCGACGGGCAGGATCGTGCCGTCGCCGCGGCGGCACTGCGTCACCTCGCCGGCGGCGGGGCGCAGCGCCGCGATCTGGGTCACGTCGGGCAGGTTCGCCACCGCCATGGGCGCGCCCGTGTCGGCGAGCGCGTTCAGCAGGCGGCGATACATGACGCCGAACGCCTCCGGCGTCTCGTCGACGGCGTTCGGGTTGGTGGCCGTCGCCATGTCGAGGACGTCGTTGTTGCCGAGCCACACGAGCAGGAAGGTCGGCCCGATGTCGCGGGCGCGGCGCACCTGCGACACGCCTTCGTCGCGCAGCGGCAGGCCGAGGATGGCGAACTTCATGAGGTCGCGGCCGTCGGCGTCGCCGCCGAAGAGCTGGCCGGCCACGTCCCCCGCGTCGACCTGCTCGAACACCGTGGCGACGCTCTCGCCGGGTACGGCGAGGTTGCGCGCCGCGACGCCGGCGTTGGCGCGGAAGCCGATGCCGCTCGACCGGCGCTCGATCTCGCCGGGGTCGAGCCGGCCGTTGCGATTGCGATCGACGATGCGGAACGGCGGCGGGAAGCCCGGCGCCGTCATGGCCGGCTGCTGCAGCTTCACCCCCGCCCGCCGCGCGATCAGGCGCGGTGCGGCGTTGCGCTGTCCCATCGGACCGTTGCGCCGCAGCCCGCCGTCGCCGAAGCCGGCGAGGATGCTGTCGCCGATCACCACGGTCCGGCGCAGCAGCGCCGAGCCGGCGGTCGCCGCGTCCGGCAGGCCGAGGCCGACGCCCGGGCCGGCCACGAGGCCGGCCAGGGCGATGGTGCAGACACGTCGTGCGTTCATGGTGAGACGTCCTTCCCGTCCCTCAATTGGTCTCGACGCGCAGCTCTTCGGTGACGGCACGGACACCCGGGGTGGTGCGCGCCAGGACGGCCGCGCGCAGCCGGTCCTCCGACGACGGCACGGTGCCGGTGAGGCGCGCGACGCCGTTCTTCACGTCGACGTCGACGCCCGCCTTGCCGAGCGCCTCGCTCTGCGCGAGCTTCTGCTCCACGCGCTCCTGGAGCTCCTCGTCCTTCGCGGCGACCTGCTCCTGCCGCTCCTCGGGCACCACCTGGAGCGCGTTCTTCACCGTGCGGACGCCCTCGACCTTCTTCGCGTCCTGCTCGGCCGCCGCCTTGGCCTCGTTCGTCGCCACGATGCCGAAGAGCGTGACCGTGCCGCGCGTGGTGTCGACGTTGATGTCCATGCCCGGCACGCGCTCGTCGGCCAGCAGCCGCAGCTTCACCGCCGAGGTGAGCCACATGTCGCCGACGCCGCCCGTCGTCGCGCCGGCGACGCCGCGCTCCTTCTGGATCTCGGCGTCCCCGAGTCGGTCGGGGCTCTTGATCTCGGTCTCGACGCGGCGGACGCCCGGCACCGCCGACACCGTCTCGAGGGCGTCGAGATGCGCCGTCAGCGTCGGCACCGTGCCGGCGAGCAGCACCACGCCGGCGTTCACCGACTGGACCGAGACGTCGGCGAGCTGTCGGTCGCGCTTCAGCGTCTCGACGACGCTCTCGCGCAGCTTCTCGTCGAGCACCTGCATCGACTCCTGGCGCGACGGCGCGACGACCTGGAGCATGTTGCGCACTTCGCGCACGCCGGCGATCTGCGCGACGGCGTCCTCGGCCTTCGCCTTCTCGGCCTCCGAGTCGACGGTTCCGTGCAGCGTGACCCGGCCGTCGATGGTGTCGACGTTCACGGCCATCGCCGAGACGTCGTCGGCGGTGACGAGGGCGATCTTCGCCTTCGTCGTGATCCACGCATCCGCCGGCGCCGCGGCGCGAACGTCGGGGGTGATGACGAACCACGCGCCCGCGGCGAACGCCGCGAGCGTGAGAGCGATCGACTTGTGCATGCGAGTCTCCTCCACTCCGATGGGATCCCGCAGGCCTACCGCGGGTCTGCGAAGGTTCAGCAGGTTCCGCGCCAACCGCGGCGCCGCCGCCGCAACGCCCGCGTCTCCAAAGGATCCCCGGCGCTGGGCCGAGCCCGCGGGACACCGGCCGCGGGACGAGCGCCTTACAACCTTTCCAGGAGTTACAACGCCGCGGGCGGCGCGCGCCGCACGCGCGTGGCGGCCATGGTGGCATGGCCGTTGCTCCTGCTCACGACGAGACGTCTGCGAAAGGAGAACCCACCATGCTGAGCTGGGCGATCACGTTCTTCATCATCGCGCTCGTCGCCGCCGCGCTGGGCTTCGGCGGCGTCGCCGGCATGTCGGCCGACATCGGCTGGCTCCTGGCGGTGCTCGGGATCGTCGTCCTCGCCATCGGTATCTTCGGGCGTGCGATCGGCGGCCGATCGACACCACTCCCGTAGCGCCCGCTGCCCGTGTCACGGCGCTGCCCCCGCGGCCCCCACCCGACCCTGCGCGGCCCGGGCGCTCGCATCCGCCCGGGCCGCGTCGCACTTCTGCTCCACGTCCTCGTTCTCGTCCTGCCGGCGGCGCACGCGCAGGCGCGCGACGCCGGCGATCCGATCCGCCTCGCCTGGGGCGAGGGCGAGGTGTCGGGCTATTCGGCGATCTACGCATCCGGCGGCAAGGCGCACGTCGGTACCGTCGTCTTCCACCAGACGCGCACGGGCGACGTGATCACCGCAAAGCGCGTGGCCTACTTCGCCGACGGCTCGAGCGACGAGGACGTCGCGGTCGCGCGCGTCGGAACGACGCTGGAGACGCTGCACGGGCGGACCACGATCCGGGACACGCGCGGCAAGCCCACCGTCGATCTGCGCATCGACGTGGCCGGCGACCGCGTCCGCGGCTTCTACACCGACGACGGCGAGCGCGTGGAGATCGACGAGGCCATGGCGCTCCCGCCCGGCACCTACTTCGGGCCCCTCGTCTTCGTGGTCGTGAAGAGCTTCGCGAAGAACGCCGAGGACGGCCGGCTCGTCTTTCGCACCGTGGCGCCGACGCCGAAGCCGCGCGCGCTCGACATGGAGCTGGTCGCCGACGGCGGCGACAGCGTCCGCCGCCCCGGCGTGCGCCTCACCACCCGCGGCTACGCGCTGCGCCCGACGGTGTTCTGGCTGATCGATCCGCTGATCCGGAAGCTCGCCCCCGACACCCACTTCTACGTCGACGACGGCGAGCCGCCCGCGATGGTACGCTACGTGGGACCGCGCAACTACGCCGGGCAGCGCATCGTCGTCGAATGAGCGCGCGCCATCGCGGCCCCGGCCCGGCGTCCGACTCGAGCCAGGCGAGGTGTGCCAGCAGCCGCGGCGGCTGCGGATCGGAATCGACGAGGCCGCTCACGACCGCCGCGTTCGTGTCCACCCGTTCATGTCCACCCCCGGATGACGCCGACCACGGGCAGGTGATCGGACGCGATGCGCGCGAGACGCGAGCCGTGCGCGCGCACGGATTGCAGCGCCACGGCCGGCCGCACGACGACGCGGTCGAGCGCGAAGAGCGGCAGCCGGGCCGGAAAGGAGCGCGCTCCGCCGCAGGCGAAGCCGCGGCGCAGCGCACGCAGCGCGCGGCCCGGGCCGAGCCACTCGTTGAGGTCGCCGAGCAGCACCGTGAGCCCGCCCGGCGCGGGGTCGGCCCCCAGCAGCGCGAGGAGCTGGCGGACCTGGGCGCGCCGCTCGGCGCCCTGGAGCCCGAGGTGGGTCACGAGCGCGCGGCAGCGGCGCCCGACGAGCGACAGGTCGACGTCGAGCGCGCCGCGCGGCTCGCGCCCGGCGCGCGACAGATCGTGACGGCGCACGGCGGCCACGCGATGGCGCGTGAGGAGCGCGTTGCCGCCCGTGCCGGGATGATGCGTGCGGGTCGGAGCCGCGATGGCCGTGTGTCCGGTGTGCGCGGCGATGACGTCGACCACCGCGGGCTCGATCTCCTGGAGGCCGACGACGTCGGCGTCGAGCTCCGCGACCACCCGGGCCACGCGCTCCGGATCGCAGCGGCCGTCACCGCCGCGGCAGCCGTGGACGTTCCACGTCGCCACGACCATGCCGTCAGCCGATCAGCAGGTCGGCGAAGAGCGAGAGCCCGAGGATCCCCGGCAGGAGGCCGAGCGCGGTGCCGGCGAGATACGGCAGGAAGCGCACCTGGAGCGCCCCCGCGACCACGCCGACGACGGTGTACGGCGCCACGGGGACGAGGCGCACGGCGGCCACCCCCGTCGTCCCGGCACGCGCGAGCTGCCGTGCGACGCGCCCGAGCGCCGGGCCGGTGAGCCGCCGCACGGTATCGCGCCACAAGAGCCGGCCGATCGCATACGCCGCCCCGGCGGCGAGCAGGCTCCCGACCAGGGCCAGGGGTGCGCCGAGCGCCGGCCCGAAGAGCAGCACGGTGGCGGCGATGAGCGCGGTCACGGGCACGAGGAACGTCGCCGCGACGACGAAGCCGGCCAGTGCGACCAGCGGCCCGGCGGCGCTCTCGCGCAGCGGCGCCAGCGACGCCGCCAGCGTCGACGGCACGATCGCGTCGTGCAGGCCGGTGGCGTTCCACAGCGCCGCGAGACCGAGCAGCACGGCGAGCACGCCGAGGCCGCGGAGCGCCGTGCGCAGCACCGGCTCGCGCAGGCCCGGCGGCAGCGTCTCGGCGAGGGGCGCGACGTCGGCGACGGGGCGCTCGAGGTCGGGGAACACGGTGGGAGGCAGGGTCTCGTCGAGCCAGCCGGGATCGACGTCGGCGAGCGGCACCAGTGTGCGCGGGCCGCCGCGCAGGCGCTCGATCGCCTGGCCGACCGAGCCCGCGGCGCGCACGGCGTCGGCGAACGCCGCCGGCGCCACGCCGAGATGCTCGCCGAGGAGCCGGTCGCGGAGGCCGACGATCGTCGCACCGATCCGGTGGTCGCCGTGCGACTCGAGCGCGAGGTCGCACTCGGTGTCCATCCCCATCGAGCGGTTGCTGAGGTTCGCCGAGCCGATGCGCAGGAGCGCGTCGTCCGCCATCATCACCTTCGCGTGGACGTTGACGAAGACGGGTCCGTCGGAGCCCGGCACGCAGGGGGCATAGGCGTAGAGGCGTCCGAAGCGATCGGCGGCCCGCAGGCGGCGCACGAGACGCGCCCGCAGCACGCCCATCGTGCCCTCCTCGAGCCATCCCGAGCAGGTCTGCGGCACGACGAGGATCACCTCGGGCCCGTGCGGCTTCGCGAGCGCCGCCGCGAGCGCCTCGCCGAGACCGATCGCCGTGAGGTACTGGTTCTCCACGTAGAGCACCTCGCGCGCGGCCGCGATCGTATCGGCGAACAGCGCCTCGACCTCGCGCACCTCGCGGCGGCCGGCGTAGGCCGGCTCGGTGCGCGCGAGCGCGACGTCGACGTCGGTGAGATCGGCGCGCAGCGCCGGCGGCCAGGCCTCCGAGGGCCGACGCGGCGCCCGCAGGCGCTTCCCGCCCGGTCGCCCGCTGCAGCGCCGCGTGTGAAGGCGCTCCAGCTGCACAGGGGGCCGCCGACGGCGATCTGCACGTCGTGGAACGGAGCGTACGGCGTCCCGTCGGGCCCACGGCGCCGCGGGTCCGCGGCGGCATGCTCCGAGGTGTCCCAGCGCGAGGTGGTGAGATCGAGCCCGCCGACGAAGGCCATGGTGTCGTCGATCACGACGATCTTCTGGTGATGGCAGCCGCCGAGCGGATGCTCGGCGTCGAGCCGGAAGCGCACGCGGCGATGGCGGCGCCAGCCCGAGCGCCAGGTCGGGAGCAGCTCGCGCTCCAGCGCGAACACCAGCGAGAAGTTCCAGTCGAGGACGTGGACGCGCAGGTCGCGCCGCGCCCGGCAGAGCTCGTCGAGGAACTGCCCGAGGCTGCGGCGCTCGGGCTCGGCGGCGGCGGGGAAGAGCGGCGTGCCCTCCTGCACGTCCCAGCCGACGACGAGGATGCTCTCGCGCGCCCGCCGCGCGGCGGCGGCGAAGGCGGCGAAGTAGTCGGCGGCGTCGACCAGGAAGGCGACCCGGTCGGCTCGCTCCACGCACCAGGCGTTGCGTCCGGCAGCCACGATGGCGTCGTCTGCGGCGCGCGTCGCGTGGCGGGACTGCGCGAGCGGTTGCACGGCCATGCGCCGGTCAGCAGGTCGCATGCCATCGGCAACTCCGCGTTTCCGAAGGGCGCCGCGCTGCGCGGCCGGGGCGGCGTGTAGAAACTACATGGCCGCGGTCAGGCGTGCTGCTTGTAGACGTTCAGCCGGTTGTAGAGCGTCTTCAGGCTGATCCCGAGGACCTCGGCGGCCTTCTTCTTGTCGCCCTCGAAGTACTCGAGGGTGGCGAGGATCAGCTGCCGCTCGGCCTCGTCGAGCGAGGTGCCGACGCGGAAGGACGGCGGCGCGCCCGGCGTCGCGGGCGCGCTCGCCGGCATGCCCAGCTCGGGCGAGAGACACTTCGCGTCGATCTCGGCGTCGGCGAGGATGTGCGCGCGGTGCACGACGTTCTTGAGCTCGCGCACGTTGCCGGGCCACTCGTGTCGTTCGAGGCGCGCGAGCGCGGCGGCGCTGAACTGCTTCCGCGCCCCCTCCTGCTCGTTGAGCATCTGCAGGAAATGCTCGGCCAGGCGGACGATGTCGCCCTCGCGGTCGCGCAGCGGCGGCAGGACGATGGGGAAG